>PXBH01000077.1 GCA_003565555.1 Cryomorphaceae bacterium
GCAGGTTTTGACAAACCCGTCATTCCGCCCGGACCCGGACCTACCTGCAAGTGCGTGACTTTTGACAGCTTCGGTCATTCGGGCTTTACGGGTACCATTGCCTGGGCAGATCCGGCAGAGAATATCGTCTACATTTTTCTTTCGAACCGGGTATACCCCACAGCGGAGAACAACCGCTTGGCCAAAATGGATATCCGCACGCGGATCCAAGAAGAGATTTACAAGGTACTGCGACCGGAAGAAACGGCCGACGCCAAGATGAGGCCTTGAGGCTTCAACCGGTCACCTCCGGATTTTTCACGACGGCGGACCGATGTTTATTTGCCGAAAAGGCCCGAACCAAACCGTTGAATCGCAAAGTGAGCCACACCGCCGAGACGGTCAAGCCCCCGGCGAGCGCATACCAAATACCGATCGCACCGAGGGGGCTGTGGAGGGAAAGCATGTAGGCGGCCGGCAGAGTGAGGAGCCAGTAAGCCGTGAAAGTGATGGCCGTGGGAATGCGCACATCAGTGAAGCCGCGCAGTGCACCGAGGGCCACTGCCTGGATGCCGTCTGAAAGTTGAAACACCACGGCGATCAGCAGCATTTTTGCGGCGAGGGCCGATACGGCGGGCTCATCGGTGTAGAAGCCTGCCAAAGCGTGGCGAAAAAGGAAAATAATCAGGCCCGTAAAGGCCATCCATACCACGGCCATCCTGAAGATTGTCAATCCCGCGAGACGCAGGTTTTCCGGATCGCGCTTGCCGATCCGGTTGCCGATACGTACCGTGGCCGCCGCCCCGAGTCCGGTTACGGCCATATAGCTTACGCTCGCAATGTTGATGGCAATCTGATGCGCGGCAAGGGCTTCAGCACCGATCATTCCGGCAAATACCGCTGCAAGTGAAAATGCACTGACTTCGAAAATGAGTTGCAGACCCGTGGGCAAACCTACTTGCAGGATGCGGCGCGCCACCTTGCGCCGAAATCTGTTGCCGAAAAGGCGCAATCCGTAAGGTTTAAAGCGTTTGTGACGAAACACATACCACCCCATGCCGAGGGCCATCAAGGTGCGCGAAATCAAGGTGGCATAGCCGGCGCCCACCAGCCCCATGGGCTGTACTCCGAGCTTGCCGAAAATGAAAATGTAATTTAAGCCGACATTGATGAGGTTGCAAATGATGCTGACGGCCATAGCCACTTTGGTTTGCGAGAGTCCTTCGGCGAACTGCTTGAGGCTGAGGAAGGCCATAAAAGGGACTACGGACAAAGCGATCAGCAACATGTACGGACCGGTGATGTCTGTCACTCGGGGGTCTTGACCGAGAAACTGAAGGAGCGGCACCATACCCGCCGAGAGCCCGAAAAGCCCTACACCCAGGGCGAGGTGGGTGTAGAATCCGTGAAAGAAGAGGCTGCCCTGCAGGAGTCGACGGCCTTTTCCGTCTGCATTTGCCACCAGCGGAGTAAGTCCGAAAGCAGCACCGATTCCGAAAAGCATAAACACCGTCACAATGCTGTTGGCCAGGGCTACGGCTGCCAGAGGATGGGTGCCGAGTTGACCCACCATCACACTGTCGGCCACACCGGCCGTGATATGGCCCAGCTGCCCGAGCATCACGGGCAGGGCGAGTCGGAGGTTGGTGCGGTAGTGTTGGGCGACGGTCATGAGGGCCGCAAAGGTAGCTCATGTAGGGGTGCGCAAAGGTCCCTTTCAGAATTCTGACGCAAAAATCAGCGATGCAAGCTTGCTGCGGCCGGCGGAGACGCTCGGTGCGGTGCACCCGTGCGCGTGATCAGGGCGGAAATCGGTGCCGACGGGAGCGTCCCCGCAGAGCGGCGGCTATCTGCGGTCGCGTCGTCTCGGCTTGAAGGGCGTTTTCAGCGGACCGTCGGTGGTATGGCCGGGCTCCCAAATAATCCGCATGAAGGTGCTGAAACGTTCCGAGCTCTTGTCGATAGGTATACCCGCGAGGATGCCGATCATAAAATTGTCTGCAATGCCCACCCGCATTTGCGGGCGCAGCGTGATATCGGACCCGTCGTGATCGAAGTACTTGTTCACTTCCATTCCGAGGAAGTTTCGCGTACCGGGAATCATATAATGCAGGTTGGTATGCATTTCATACCGAAAATGATTTTCGTGATCATTGAACCCGCGAAAAAATTGCGGACCGGTGTATATGAGGGTGTGCCAGTTGGCTCCCCAGCGCTTTGCCGCGATGAAAAAGGGATTGAAGAGCTGCCCTTCAAACCAGGGACGCTCAAAATTATCGAGATCCTTAAATTCAAACTCGTGGATGTAGCCGAGGGCTAGGGTGGCAGAGTATTTTTCGGAGACGAGAAATGACCACTGCCCCGCGAGCTTTAAGCTTTCAATGCGGTCAGAAGGTATGCTGTCATTGCTGATGTTTTGTTGGGGGGAAAAAATGGTAAAGGGCACTTCTACCTCTAATCCGAGGCGATCGATTACGGCCCACTCGTATTCCACAAGCATTTCATACTCATCGAAGCCGATGTTGTCCAGCATCCCGAACCCGAAGTTCCATTCCTTTTCACCCTTTCTGGCGCCGAGATCGCGTATGAGGTCAATATACAGCGGCTCCGCATGAAGCACTTTGGGCTTTAGTCCTTTGACAGACTCCAC
>PXBH01000113.1 GCA_003565555.1 Cryomorphaceae bacterium
CAAAAGGTTCAAACATGTACGCCGAAACGCAAACATGGAGCCCCTTCAAGGGCTGTGAGTTCGACTGCACCTACTGCGGGCCGACCTTCAAGGCTCAGGCCAAGCGCCAGATGCACAACTGCCACGATTGCTACATGTATACACCCCACAACCACCCCGAACGCCTCAGCAGGATACCCAACGCGAAGACTGTGTTTGTCTGCGGGAACGCCGACATAAAGTTTTGCGATACGGACTACCTGAAGCTGATCATCGAGGCGATCCGTAACAACAAACGAGAAGGCCAGACCTTTTACTTGCAGTCCAAGGAGCCCGCCTGCCTGGAACCGGTACTCGACTTGTTACCGGAAAACGTTGTGCTCGTCACAACGCTCGAAACGAACCGCGATGAGGGCTACGAGCTAATATCGAAGGCACCACCACCGTCAATCCGCTACGAGCAATTCGTCAAGCTGGACTACCCGCGCAAGGTCATCACGGCCGAGCCGATTATGGACTTCGACCTGGCCATATTCGCAAAGTGGATCAGTACCATAGAGCCGGAATATTTGTGGCTCGGCCTCAACAGTCGCGAGAAGCGCCTAAAACTGCCCGAGCCCTCGCCCGAGAAGCTCTACAAGTTGGCCGAGACGCTGATCAAACGCGGCATCGAAGTCCGCGGCAAAACACTCCGCGACTGGCCCATGCCCGAAGGCCTGAATCGTACCCAAGGCTAAAAGGAGGCACTATCATGCGTTTTACACATCCACTACAAATTCAATCCTGCCTGCAAATCGGATTCGACATCGAAGCAGATGCCATCGACACATGGGAACCCGATCTATCCTGGCTTTACAGGATTGGAGATGACCTACTACGACGTGAATCGCAGCAAAGAAAGATCATGGGGTTCAGTCCTGCAGAAGGTAACAGAAAAGTAGCTTTGTCCGATAAATCTCCGAACCGAAACGCGAAATATCACAATGCGACAATGCCACCATTATCTCGCGCTTTTCTTGACCCCAGATACAAGGAAGTGTTGCTTAGTAGGCTTGGAGGCACCCTGTTCAGGGATTCCGCCGGCTACAGCCTCATTGCCCCAGCACAACTTGAGGTGATATTGACCGAGGCAACCGCTTTCAACCAACTATTCTATCACTTCCTTATCAATACCTTTATCGCGATTGAGGTTGAGATACGGCCCTTTCAACCAGAGCATAGCTACGCGCTATACAAAGACTTACAGAGGCTCAATGAAATCAATCAAGGCGGTAAAGCCATGCCAGCAATCGGCATCTCGATTCAACTCGAGCCAAATCACGTGGAAATACGCTACCTACTTGCACCATGTGGACGTAACAACTTGGCATGCGCACAAGACTATGCAGCCTATTCCATACCGCTCGACACCGTTTCCGAGCACCTCCCGTCCCCCGAACACATCAACATGATCGCCATGCAAGCCCTATCCCCGCTCCACAACCACGGCAACAATTAATTCCCTGCTCCAATCGCACAAGGAAATGCTGGCTAGGGGTGCGAAAACGCGAAGACCGTCGGCGAACCAAAGGGTACCTATGTATTTTTAGAATTCGATAAGCGCAAAAACCATAAAAACCACGAGGCACCAGAGGCTGGCCCATAGGGTGGAACGGGAGATGTCGCGTCCCACATCCGTGTGGCTGGACTTGGGGGCTACTCCCGCGCGGTAGGCAATCAGGCCTACACCGGCACCGCAGAGTGCCAATTTGCCTATATTCCAGCCCGTACCGTCCAGCCATACGCCAGATCCCTTGTCGATCAGCAGGCGGAAGTAATCCATACGCCAGGCGTAGGCAGTCTCCGAAGGAAACTGCAGAAGAAAACCAGCCAGGGAACCACCAGACGATGCGGCAAAGGCCAGCAGCCCCAGAATCGGCATTCCTATACCCAGCATGAGCATGATGGAAAGCAGCAAGTGCGTTTCCGGGTTGGCTCCCAATGTACGCATTACGGCAATCTGCCCACCATAGTTGCGGTTGCCGATATCGGCAGCAATGGCCGATCCGCACTTGGCTGACACCAGCAGCGCGGTAATGAGCGGGATTAAGACGCGATACGCTCCATACGCACTTGCGCCAAGTAATTCGGGATATAGAATGGTCTGTAGATGCGGAGAAACGGAAAGAGCCCCTATCGAAAAATAGGCTCCGGCAAAACCGACCAACGCACCGCCTGCAATCAGGTACACGATTGAGGATAGCCCAAGGGTAATCCTACCGTAGTGCCGCAGATGATGCAAAAACCACCGGGAAGAGACGCGCTCCCGTCCGAGCAAGCCGTGCAGGATCTGTAGAGGGAAAAGCATAATCCACCATAGGGTCCGTCCGAGCTGCTCCGCACTGCACACCCAGCCGGGTAAAGTCCCCTGCCCCGCATTTGAAGATGCGCCCCCTGTGGTGGCGGGACGGAAGAAGCCGTCATCCAACGGCTCACCGGGGGTATGCGGGGCCAATCTGGCGTCCCTCAGCACGACGGCAAGATCAGCAGATTTGCGGGTATTCCATTCCAGATCATGCGTTACCACCACGACAGCAACGCCCGCGGCGGCCG
>PXBH01000121.1 GCA_003565555.1 Cryomorphaceae bacterium
CGCATCAATTGCCCCGCGGTGTTTACATTTTGCGGATTTCCCGAGGCAGCTTGAGCAGTGCAGTCAAGTTTTTTCTCTGAGATCATCTCGACGGAAATTTCCGAGAATAGCCTGTGATAGCTCCGCACGGTTTACCTTTGTATCCGTGAAGCATCCTACCTGTCTGCGCAGCTTACTATTTATCGCAGTTGTTTCTGTATCGGCCTTCGGCTGCAACCACGATGACGAATCGGGTCGTTGTGACGGGTCTCCGCGTGCGTTTACTTCATTGGAAGAGGAATACGGCTGCTCGAATACCCTCAATGCCATGGGGATCGGCTTGGAGATGGACTTTACCATCATCAGTTCGCAGCTGTGGTTCGACAGCTTGGTCACGGGTTTTTGCCGGCCCGAAATCGATTTTGACACCTACGATCTTATCATCGGGCGCACCACGTTCACACGCGGGGTGGAGGGGGTGAGTTATTCGTACAGGAGGGCATGCCCCACCCGCAGGTTTGAGATGCGGGCCGTTTTTACGCTGAACGATCAGCCGGTGTCGCCTACGGTGACCTACCATATTTTGGTAGACAAAATCACCGACGATGAGGCCGTTGATGTGCGCATCGAAACAAATTGAACAGCCTGATTCAGTTTGCGTTTTTGGGAAAATCAATGAAAATAAGCGCTCCCGTTTGGGCGCTTACCAATTTCCAGGAATCGAAAGGGAACTCAATTTTCACCACGCCTGCGGTCGGGAGGTTGTCGGTATGCTGCCCCGTGAAGTAGCCTACAGCTTCCGAAAATCCCGGATTGTGGCCGAAGAGCATGGCGCTCCCGAACTTGTCATCAATGGAATTGACCACATTCAGAATGCTGTGTACAGCGGGTAGGTACAGGCTTTGCTCTTCTGCTATTTCCATTTCGGAAACGCCCAATGCCTCGACCACCGCACGCGCTGTGGTGATGGCCCGCTCGGCGGGACTGCTGATGAATACATCGATTTTTTCCCCGCGCGCGGCGAGTTTCTTGCCGGATTCAGGTGCATCCCGAAGTCCGCGTCGGTTCAGGGGGCGCTCAAAATCAGTCAGATATTCGTGGTCCCAACTTGATTTGGCATGGCGGTGCAGGTAGAGTGTTTTCATTCTGATGAAGATAGTGAATTCACCTTTCGAAAGCGGCAAATTCGGCAGGATTGTTCACCTTTTTCCGAAAGGCAGATTCCCGCTATCGGGGAGTGAAGCGCAGTACAATGCTGTACACGGCGAGAGAGTCATCCGGACCGAAAATTTCCTGAGGAGGGATTGAACTGATACCCGCCTCAATGTTCGCCGCGGTATATTCAGCGAAGCCTTCACCCTGCGAACAGGTCGTTAAGTTATCGGAAGTGATACAATATTTATAGACGCCCCGCGGCAGGCGCAGGGCCGTCAGATCGCCCGTCGCTACAGGGGTATCCGCAAGTCCCGGATCCGTCTGTACGGTAGCATAGAGCGTATCATTCTCCAAATAATAGGGGACGGCATTCGGGAATCCCGGTCCGATCAAAGAATCTTCAGTGAATATGAAAGCCTGATTTTCGAAAATATCGGGAGTGAAATTCAGGAGCTCCGCATCGGTAAACAAATCTTCGGGTGAGAGGCCGTCGGTATCAGCCGGGACGCCTCCCACATAGAGGTGCAGCACTTCATCGGTTGTTTCTTCAAAGTCGAGAATCAAGGGATATTCCGCTCCGGGCGGCAGATCGGGACTGTCGTCGTCGTTATTGCAAGCGGTCAGAGCAGCGGCAAAAAAGGCGGCCGCAAAAAACGCGGGGGAAACGTCCGGGCGAAAGAAAGAGAAAAAACGGTATGGCATGGCTGCAAAGGAAGGCATTTGAAGAGAAACAGCCCACCGGGATGCCCTTTGCTGCTGTGAAATTTCACCAATGGCGCTGCGCCCTCCGCCTTGAGCGCGCCTCTGTTACTTCTTGAACCTGCGTTCCGAATATTGCCCCAAGAAGTAAAAACCCAAGATGGGAACAAGCATAAACGGAGCTGCTTTCTCAAGCAAATCTGACTCGCTCAAGAGGATTAAAAGTGCTGTTGATGAAACAATAACAATCACATCAAATATTTTCTTCTTCATCTGCGCTGTCTTTTTCATATCGAGTTGCGGTGGCTGATTTTCTCCGGATTGAACCGTGCAAGGTATGGTATTCTCGGTCAGCGCAGAAGTGACGAAGTGAAAATGCAGAAATTGAGCATTGTGCACATGATGAAGGCCTGCAGACTGAATTCTTTCGCAGGGAGTTCTGAGCGGATTTTATTTTGCATTTAAATATCAACCTGTCCGTGTCGGTTTGAACGGACCCGGGGCGGTGCCTCATCGCTGTGCCTCGGCGCCATATTGCGGAGCAAGACAACACAAGCAATCAGACATCCCGTTCCTATGGGCACCCAGAGGGTCAACTCGACAAGACTTTCAGAAGCGCCTGCGAGGTAGCCGCTCACCGTGGCTGCCGAGAGTGCGGTCAAATACACCGCGCCTTTCACATTCCATACTATTGCCGTAATATATCCCCACGGCCGGCGCTTCCAAAGCAATACGGCTCCGAAAAGTCCGAATGAAGCGGTGAGGGAAAGGTCCAATGCCGAAATCAAATTGGTGTGCTGATCGAGTACGACGACCATCTCCGGAAGCTCCCCCGAAAAGACGAATTGCAAGGAGACCGCCACATGGAAAAAACCGAGGAGTACGGCGACGACCGCCATGAAACCACCGATGGTTTTTGCGGGTGTGTCCGGCTTGAACCGGTTTGACAGCCCACGGATATCGAGCGCATACAATCCGAGAATGAGGGCGAAAATGGAGAGGGTGAACAGGGCGACATACAGCAGAAAGAACTTGTTAAACGCAGCGCCGAAAAGGTAAAATGCGTAGTTGTAAAGGGTGTAAAACAGCATGCCGAGCCATACCGAGCGGGCCCGGAGAGATCCCCGTTTCGAAAGTACCGATGCTGTGGCAAGCACGGGTACACCCAAGACAAGTGTCACCAAATCATTTCCGTACCAGCCGGCTGAAACCAAAAAATTGTCGCGGTACAGGTCGCTGATAAAAAGACCTCCCGCGGAAGCGGTTGCCATGAGCACGAGAATAATGACAGAAAGGTTAAAAGCCTGTGGAGCGGTTGTTTTCACGGTCGTGGATTCGGTTTATTTTGCGGCGCCTGTCACCTTCAGATTACCCAAATGAAAGCAGAAAGCACCTTGTCGCCAAGTATATGTTTCGATATGGCTCATTCACGCAGTATTTCCAATGCTGTTTCGATGATGGTGTCAATACCGCTGTCCTCATCGGATTTTTCCAGCTCTGCCTCCGAGTCAACGGGTATGCCGTGTTCAAAATGAAGACCATCATTATTGACTGCTTGCGTGGACGAAAAGCGGTAGGTCCACCCGTTTGGCAGCTCGCCGAAGGCCGGGCTGCCGCCTCCGCCGCCCGTCCGGTCGCCGATCAATACGGCGCGCGGGTTTACCCGCATCATTTCTGCAAAATAGGTGGTGGAGCTGTACGATTCCCGGTTGGTGAGCACGACAACCTCACCTGTGTATACGGGGCCGCTCCGTGTGTTCACTCTGAGGTCGGTCCACGAGGAAAAGCAGTCCGGGCAGGTTCCGTTTTTGATGCGGACCCGCCCATAGGTGTATGCGCTCTCGGTAAAGACTGAGGCCAGACGGAGGGCGTTGCCGAGGTTTCCTCCGCCGTTGCTGCGCACGTCGATGATCACCCCGGCGAGCCCCGCGGCGCGTTCCGCCACGGCATCCGCGTCATCCCTTGAGAGCACCCCGCCGAAGGAGCGACAGTTGATATACAAAATGCTGTCGATGATATGGTGGCGAAGCGGGCCGCTGATCCAAAATTCCGTACCGAGGTAGTTTCGGTCGATGATTCCTTGGTTGTAGTTGAGCGGAAAGTTTTGGGACCATTCCCAGTTTCGGCTTCGGTTGAAACTGCTCGTAAGGTTCACATGCCCGTCCTCGAGTTCGAAGAGCAGGTCGGCGAGCACTTCGAAAAGTTCGATCTCCCCCATGTCTTCGCGGATGCGCGGCGCATACTGCAATTTTACGGCTTCCCAATCGATATTTTTGAGTTCGAAGTAGGAATACCGGTTACGGAGATCGGTCCACAGGTGATCGAACACTTCCTGCGGATTTTCAGCGGGATCACCGCCCAAAAGTGCCTTTTCGCAAGCGGTGAGGAGTAGGGCAGCAGAAACAATAATGAGCGCAGGAAGGGTTGTGATTTTCTTCATTCAGAGCGTCATATTAAAAGTGAGGAACCAATATCCCGCGCTGCGCTGCCCGACATGCGGCACGCTGAAGCGGGTGAATTCATACAGGTAGTTCAGGGAAATGCTGTTGCCGGAATCGAGATGCCAATCGAGCTGCGGCCAAAGGGCGGCGTTGAAAGACGATCCGGGGTGAAAGACGCGCATCGACTCGATAACGGCTTCCCCAAAATCATTGGGCTCGTAACCGAATCCTGAAGGGAGAGAACTCACATAACCGGACGGCAGGTAAATGCCGATGAGTTGAACATGGGCTGCAGCGCTGAAGCGGAACTCATTTTCCCAAAATGAAAAGGGCAGGTCGTACTTTGCCGCAGGACCGAAGGTTGTGAAAAAGTCCACCCGGCCGTTGAAATTTTGAAAACCGTCGATTTCCCTGTGGTGAAAGCCGTTGTTATTTGACCAGCCCGCCCTGAAATTCGAATTTTCGGAGATGTTGTAGAGGTTCAGGTTGGTAAGCCGAACGGCAGTGGTGGTCAGATTGCGGTTGAATGTGTTGGAGAGATTTGCCCGTCCTGCAGAGGCCAGCCAGATGTGCTCTCTGCGCTCACGGGTGCTCCTGTAGCCCAAAAACCCTTCATACCCCGCACCGCTGTAAAGTAGGGGAGAGAATGCCCGGTCGCGCAGGGCAGAAAGCTGCAAGCCGCCGCCGAAGTTGAGCTGCCGCAATTGCGCATGGGCTGCAAAGGTGAGGGCGAGCGCACAAAGCATCATAAAAATGCGAAGCATTTCAGAGGTTTTTTCTTTCATTTTCGCGCACCGCAATATACTTGATGTGCGCGAATTTGAAGCGGTAAAATGAGCAATGCTGTCAAATCCCCGAACCGCAAGGCGACAGCTGATTCATCAGAAGTTCAGGTGCGAACAGAAGGCGTACCGGAAAGCGTCCGCACACTGCTCAGCGCAGGTAGTTGCGCTCGTTGAGGTACATCCAAGCCATGCGGTTGTATTGGCCTGCGGTAAATTTACATCGGCAATCTCCGTAGTAAGACATGATATTGCTCAGGTAGGGGGTGAAGTGGTCGCCGTTCATATCTGTGGAGGGATCTTCATACTTACATTCTTCCGTGTCGATGATTCCGTTATTGTCGGCAGGGGTATCACAAACAAAGTTTCCTGCCACCTCCCTGATGACGCACATCTGATTTTGTCAGCAGCCCCCACATGTACAAAATTCACGTCCTCGACCTGCGGTCGGATGCCCATGAATTTACGGGACACATCACGCTGATTCGGTAAGGGGGACAAGGTTCGCAAAATGCTTACCTTCGCGAGAGAAGAACTACATCTATGAAAAATTTTCTCCTCTTTATTTTCGCCGTTTCGCTCACCTCCGCGGGCTTTGCACAGGCCAAGGTCAATGCCCCGGGCAATTTTTTTCTGAGTAAGCTGAAAGCGCTGCCCGAACCCGGCCGCCCCGATGCGGCTTTCATCGCGGATTACGATCTGCTCAGGTTCAACGGCGAATACCATATCGGTGCGCTTGCCCTTGTGGAGGAGGAAGCCCTCGACACGGAAGCCTTGGAAGCCCTCGGGGTGATCAACCACAGCAGGGCCGGAAATGTATGGACCTTCCGGGTGCCGCTTACGGCGGTCGAGGATTTTGTGCAGATCAGCGGAATACGCTACATTGAGATTGCCGAGCCGGTGTCACCTTACCTCAATGAAAATGTGGTGGATTCCCGCGCCGACAGCGTCCACCTCGGGTTGGGCGGCCTTTCGCAATCCTATACCGGAGAGGGTGTTGTGGTGGCGGTAATCGATTGGGGTTTTGACTACACGCACCCCACTTTTTACACTTCCGATCTCAGTGAACTGCGGTTGGTGCGCGCCTGGGATCAGAACAAGCTCGAGGGTACCCCGCCCGCCGATTACGGATTCGGTGCGGAATATATCGGTGCGGAAGAATTGCTCTTCGCCAAGCACGACACGGATTACGTATTCGGACCGGGCACCCACGGTACCCATGTGGCCGGTATTGCCGGGGGAGCTTCCGGAGGTCCCGATGCCGTGTTCAGCCTTCCGGGAGATGACAACGTAGTCTTTAAAGGTGCCGCTCCCGATGCCGAGTTGATTTTCATCTCGCTGCGTCGCGATGCGCCCTCGCTCATCGATGCATTCCACTACATCAAGGACTATGCAGAGTCGGTGGATAAACCTTTCGTGGTCAACATGAGCTTCGGAAGCCACCTGGGGCCCCATGACGGAAATGACCTTAAGAACGTGGGCATCGACAATATGCAGGGGCCCGGACGCATTTTCGTGGGATCGGCCGGGAACAACGGAACCGGCAATTTTCACCACGAGCGCGATTTTACTGCCAACCCTGACACCCTGATCACCGTGGTTACCGTCCACCCTTCATCGGATTGGGGGCAGACCCTCTCTATGTGGGGGTCGGCGAACAGCAGCTTCTCCGCGTCGATCGCGCTGGCCGACAGCGATGACAATTTTGTTTTTCAATCGCCGTTCTACCTCTCATCGGATGAGGAACAAATTGATCAGACCATCCCCGTGGGCGCCGATACCATTCAAATTCGCGTGCTCTCTACCGCCGCATTTACCACCAATGACAAGCCCAATATTCGTCTCGAAGTGCGCAATGCCACCCCGCACAAAATCGTGCTGAGGGCCGTGTCTGAAGACAGCCACCTGCACATCTGGAGCAATGCGCGCATGCAAAACCGCTACACCAATTGGGGATCGAACCTGACCGCCGCCTTCCCCGGAGCGGAAGAGGGCAATACCGATTACGCCATGGGCGAGCCCGCCGGCTGCGGCAAAAGTGTGATCACCGTAGGCGCCTACCGCGCCGAGCGCCAGCTTCCGGGTGGGAATACGCAGTTCGGAAATATCGCATCTTTTTCGAGCCGCGGACCCACCGTGGACGGGCGTGTGAAGCCCGATGTGACCTCCGGCGGGGTGCAGGTGTACTCCTCCGTCAATTCCTGGACCACCACAGGCTGGTTTCCTTTCGAATTCGAAGGCAGGGAGTACACGTGGCAGGCCTTTTCAGGAACCTCCATGAGCGGACCGCAGACGGCCGGTGTGGTCGCCCTCATCTTGCAGTCCGACCCCTTTCTGACAAGTCTTGAAATGAGGGAACTCCTCAAAGAAACGGCGCGGCTCGACAACTTCACCGGTGAGATCGGTGAGGAAGGGCACCTGCGCTGGGGGTGGGGGAAAGTAGATGCCCTTGCCGCCGTGCTTGTCACAGAGATCATCGCCGATACGGACGATTTGATCAAGGCGGAAGACGACTTTATGACGCTATTCCCGAATCCCGCCGTTGATATGCTGAACCTTGCCTTCGCTGAGCCCTTGAGCGGAGAGGTGAAGGTGACCTTCTACGACCTTTCCGGAAAAGTGGTACGCACCGAACGCCTCGGTGCTGCCGAGACGCTATCCCTGTCCGTAGCCGGCATGCCCCGCGGCGTATACCTGATCGGTGCGGAAGCCGCAGGCCGCCTCGCAGTGAAGCGGGTGGTGGTGGCCCGCTGAGCCCGAACCTCAAGCGAACGTGATCACCGCATCGGGAAAAATCCTGCGGACTGATCGCGTGTGCCGGCCCGTTTCGGATATCCTTTTGTCACGGGCCGCAGCCGCTCGGGTCAGGCCTCAACACAGCCCTGCGAAAAAGGGCGATCCCGGTACCTCCGACGTGAGCGCAGGGTGCGGTTTCGAATGAACGCTTATTTTTACCCGAAATCTCTACCGCTATTCCCATGAAAACTTTTCTTCGGATCGTCATTGTCCTTGTTTTGCTCGCCCTGATGGTGGCTTTGTTCACCCTTTACATCGTGAACCGAAGCAAACCCGTGATCAAGGGTGAGGTGAAGATAGAAGCCATGGCAGCAGAGGCCGAAGTGATTTTCGATACCTTCGGTATACCGCATATCTACGCTGCCAACCGCAATGATGCCTATCGGAGCCTGGGATATGTGCATGCCCAAGACCGGCTTTTTCAGATGGAATTGCTGCGGCGCGCGGGATCCGGCACTTTGGCGGAAGTCTTGGGCCCTGACATGATCGAGGCAGATTCATTTTTCAGGACATTGGGTACCGGCAGGCAGGCCGAGCGCGATGCGGCCGCATTTCATCTCCTGCCCGAGCGGGTGCGCGAAAAGACCGAGGCCTACATCGAAGGGGTGAACGCCTTTATCGAAGAGGGCCGACTGCCCTTGGAGTTTAAGCTCGCCGGCATTGAGCCGCGGCCCTTTACGGTAAAAGATATGTGCGCAACGGCCGGATACATGGCCTACAGTTTTGCCTATGCCCTCCGCACCGATCCCGTGACAGAGCATATGGCCCTTAACCTCGGCCCGGACTACGTGAGGGACTTAGACATGGCTTTCGCCGAAACGGATACGGCGCGCATTCCCGCTTTTGCGGAAAGCAAAATGAGCGAACCGAAGCTGTGGCCGGCATTCTTGGATCGGATCCCCGTGCCCTCCCTTCAGGGCAGCAATGCCTGGGCCGTGGCTCCCGCCCGATCGGCTTCGGGCGGAGCCCTGCTCGCAAACGATACGCACATCAAGTACGGCTCGCCTTCCGTGTGGTACGAAGCCCACCTGAATTACCCGGGCGGGGAACTCTACGGCAATTTTATGGCGGGGATTCCCTTTGCCCTTATCGGTCACACGCGCACCTATGCGTGGGGTGTCACCATGTTTGAAGATGACGACAGCGACTTTTTCATTCAGGAATGGGCCGCTGACGACAGCAGTGCGACGCGCTTCGGCAGTGACCAAACCAAGCCTGTGACCAAGCACCGAGAGGTGATCCGCGTGAAAGGAGAGGCAGACCGCGTCATGACCGTGTACGAGACCGAGAACGGGCCCCTTATCAACGCCTTTCTGCCGGCGGAGTATCCCGCGCCCGTGGCCATGTACTGGAACTATACCTGCATTGAAAACACCCTTTTTCAGGCTTTTGACGAGATGGCTGAGGCCGAGAACATGAATGACTTCACGGCGGGAGCGGCCAAAATAGGTGCGCCCGGATTGAACATCACCTATGCGGACACCGAGGGAAATATTGCCGTGCTGGCCTGCTCAAAACTGATCCGCCGCCCGTCTCATTCCGACGGAAAGACCTTTGCCCGGGGATATGCACCTGAAGATGCTTACTTGGGATTTTACGACTTTTCGGAAAATCCGCGCACCGTCAATCCCGCCGAGGGCATCGTGGTATCCGCCAATCAATTTCACAAAAATGAGGACGGCATAGACTATCCCGGCTATTACGCTCCCAATGATCGCTACGACCGCATCCACTCCCTTGCGGCGGGGGAGGACAAGGTCGATGTGTCCGCGATGAAGCGCTGGGTGACGGATGTGGTCTCGGATGTGCAGGCAGAAACCGGCAGAACGCTGGCAGCGGCACTGCGTGACTCCGCTGAAGCCCTGACGGCACGCGAAAAATTATTTGCCGAAAAGGTTAAAAACTGGGACGGCAGCCACGATACCGAAGCCGAGGCGCCGGTGATCTACTACAAATGGCTCTACCACGTGCTGAATATGGCCATGCGCGACGAGCTCGGCGATGACCTTTTTGAAACTTTCCTGTCCACCCATCTGCTCACCCGATCGTACCCCGGCCTCTTGGCCTCCGCTGATTCGAAATGGTGGGACAACATCCACACCGAACGGAGAGAAACCCGTGCCGAGATCGTTTTTGAAGCCTTTCGAAAAACCGTTGCGGAGCTCGGCAGAGAGCACCCTGATCCCGAAAACGTGCGGTGGGGAGAGGTCCATACCCTTGAGCACGAACACCCGCTGGGAAAGGTTGCGGCCCTGCGTCCCTTTTTTAACGTAGGTCCCTTTCCCGCACCGGGAGGTACGGAGACGGTCAACAATTCGGGATTTCGCTTTAATCCCGACGGAAAATATCCGGCGCTTTACGGACCGGCAATGCGTATCCTCATCGACCTCAGTGACCCCGAAGGCGGGGTTTCGGTTTTGCCCACGGGCAACAGCGGTAACCTGACGAGCGACCGCTACCGCGATCAGGCGGAAATGTACGTGGAGGGCGAATTCCGCCCCATGCTCATGAACGAAGCCGAAATCCGGCGTACGGGCGAACGGCTTTCGGTACATCCCTGACCGAGCGCTGTGATTTATTCAGGTGCACGGGGGGCCGCGCGGGCCGGGCTGTCCTGTGAAGAGATGTGAAGCCGGGCCGCGGACTTTTTCGCGAGAACCTTTCCTGACTTCCGCAATTTAACACCCGTCTTTTTGATCAGCTCCGTGGTCACCTTCATATTTTGGCTTCTGATATCGCACCCTGATTGATTTACAGAATTATAGACTGATGAAAGCGGGTAAAATTATCGGTGCGGCTGTCGCCGTGACATTGTTTCCACCTTATCTTGACATAAGGTGGAGCCAACTAAGCGCAAGCGATCTCATCCCTGCGGGCTTCCGTTGGTCGCAGTGAGAGATCGCCCCCTCGACAGCACCCACCTCGGATAATTCGATGCATTTCGCGGTTGGCGTGTTCAAAAGAATGCCGTGCTTCTTTTTTGCGGACTCTGTGATGGATCGCCCGCGGGCCGACACCTTCTTCGGGATAAGACACTCTGAAGGTCCGCCGCCTGTGTGCACTTCCGCCGGCCGCCGCCCGAATAAGGATACGGGCAGTCGGGGGCTGTTGATGCCTGCTCAACGCGTTTTAAAACAGCGCCCTGCAAATCCGGATGCGATCTCTCCCTTCGGTCGAGATGACAGTGGCCTTTTTTATATAGGGGGCCGGGTAGGGGGTGAAATTGGGGCGGCGCAGCCGCCCCAATTTCACCCCCTACCCGGC
>PXBH01000106.1 GCA_003565555.1 Cryomorphaceae bacterium
AAACCCCGCGCCCTTTGGGTTGCGTTTTATCATTTTCATCCCATGCGCACGGGTGGGTTTTGTCCGTATGGGGAGTGCCTTCGGCGATCCCTCCTTTCCCGTGAAGGGAATGAAAACCCCGCGCCCTTTGGGTTGCGTTTTATCATTTTCATCCCATGCGCACGGGTGGGTTTTGTCCGTATGGGGAGTGCCTTCGGCGATCCCTCCTTTCCCGTGAAGGGAATGAAAATACCGCGCCCTTCCGGTCGCGTTTTTCATTTACACCACATCCTTACGAACGTGCTTCGCAGCGCTCGACGGCTGTGATGTAAATGAAAAAACCCACTGCATTCGCAGCGGGTTATTTTCATCATCAAGTGGAGCCGGAGGGATTCGAACCCTCGTCCAAACACGGGACTAATCCGCTTTCTACGTGTGTAGTTCGAACTTGATTTTCGTCTGCAGGCCGGATTCGAACACCCTATCTGCAGCTTAGCTTCGGTTCAATTGTCGGGCGAGCATCAAAGCCCTGCTCACCTTATTTCACGTAAATGATACTCCTTTTGCTGTGTGCCGAGAAAAAACAAACAGCGGAGCACTCGTCCCCGGTTACTGTTCTTCGCCGTGGGATTAAGCCGTTAGTCTGAGACTAAATCAGGCTGCGAGAGCGTAATTGTTGTTGCCGTTTACAGGCTTGAAAGTTCAGATTAACGAGCAATACTTCCAACGCTCGACACGCTTACCGATTAACCGCTCATGCAGTCAAAACCGGTCGGCCCCTTAAATCAAAGATCGTATAACTTTTCTTCAGCAAAATGCGCGCCGAAAAAGCGATTGACAAAGATACGTGACAATATGTCGCGAAGCAAGTTAAAAGGCCGCGAGAAAGTTTTGGAATTCGGTGTCCTCGGGAAAGGTTTCGGCCCCCAAGGCAAGCACGGGCTCGGCTTTTTCTTTCTCACCCCGCTCTTTCATGATTTGGGCGAATTCCATCATTCCGAATCGAAGGAAGGGAAGCAATTCACTGTTAAAAGATGAGGGGGAGCTGGCCTTTGCAATTTCGGTAGCCTCCTCAAAAGTTTTTTCTGCCTGAAATTCGTTTCTGCTTTTAATTTCGCCCACACCTTTCAGCAAGAGGGCTCCGAGATCGTTGGGGTCGATTCGGGTCACGTATTTGGCATTGGTCACACTTTTGCGCCAAGTGCCTTCGTCATAGTAGAAGCGGGCTTCCTTCATGATCTCCACTTTCAATTCGGTGAGGTACTCACTGTAGTTCGGCAGGTACTCGTTCTCTTTGTCGTAGCGCGCACCTTTATAGGCGTACTTAATGGCATCACGAAATGCCCGCGGGTAGTCATCACGCATCGACTCATCTTTTGAGATTTCGTAGTAAGCCATGGACATCAGGATGTAAGGCTCGGGGTGCTTTCGCGTTTTTTTTCTTTTGGTGTACTTTTCAGCCTTGTTTACTGCTTTTTCCAGATCTTTATCAATGATCATAAAGAGAATGGGGCCGTACTTGTCAGGGTCTTGAGATTTCGCATCAACCCCTGTGAGGGCGAGCAGCATAAAGGTTCCGAGCAGATAGGAAAGTGTAGATTTCATACGCTTAATTTACAATTCTTTTTTCAATGTAATTTGAGTTCATGATTCCGAGTGCACCCATATACTTGAGCTTAAAGTCTACCAGATCACCTACTTGGTACTTTTTTTCGGCGTGTCCGAAATCGAGCACCAACATGTCTGAACTCGCACCCACCAGCTCGATATCGCTGTCGTGCGGGATGAGGTAATCCGGTGAAATGTCCAAGAGACCGATGTCAATAATGGCACGAAGCGTTCTTTTACCGTAAAGACTTTGATCAATCTCCAGCATTTCACCGCTGGGATTTTCTGCGAGCTCTCCCACGGGAATTAACGGTTTTTCGGTCAGTTCAATAATCTCGGCTCTCAGCTTTAGCACATCGTCGTACATTCCTTCAAACACGCTATTTTCCTCAATATTCGCGCCAAAAAAGAGGGTTTCGCCCACGCGGAAGTGATTGACGGCCTTGGGAAGCCGGTTATTGTACATCATGGAGAGCACTACCGAAGTACCCCCGGTCACCCACGGTATATCTACTTTAAAATAGGCTTTTACCAGTTCCTTATACAGGCCCAATTGGATAAATTTGTCCTCACTCGGCATGACGCCGTGCAAGCAGTTCAGGTTAGAACCGATACCGACCACCTCGATGCCGGGCAGGCGAAATACCTTCCGGTAAAAATCCACAAAGGCCTCGCCCATCACACCCTCGCGCAGGTCTCCCAGCTCTATCATGATGATGATCTTGTGTGTCTTGCCCTGCTTTACCGCCTCTTTTGAAAGCAAATCGATGGTGTAAAACTCGGTGTTGAAACTAACATCGGCGTATTTCACCACGTCATCAATGCTGCGCTTGGCCGGCGGCTTGATGTAGACCGTCTGGATGTCGGGGTTGAGTTTTTTAACGGTCTTCAGGTTGCTTATCCGCGAGTCGTGCACTTCATTCGGCCCCAAACTCAATACTTCTTTCAGGTACAGTTCATTGCCGCAAAGGACCTTGGTGACCACGCCCCAGTGAATGTCTCTGGTTTTAAAATGTTGATCCAGAAGCTCATAATTCGAGCGGAGCTTAGATCGGTCAAGTTCTGCAAAGGCCATATTCAAGTTATTATTCTCGGCAAATTGTGGGGAAGACGCGCGAGTAATTCGTAATTCATTTGGGAGCTCATTTCTCCGAAGGAGGCTACCGTGATGCGGTTCTCTCCCTGAGAACCGATAAGCACCACTTCGTCGCCGTTTTTGACATCTTCAAGTTCGCTGACATCCACCGCCATCATGTTCATATTGACGATACCCACCACACCCACGCGTTTGTTTCTTATGAGGACACGCCCCTGATTGCTCAGAGACCGGGTGTAGCCGTAAGCGTATCCCACGGGTACAATGGCGATGGTCATGTCCCTGTTGGCGAGGAAGCTGTTTCCGTATCCGATGTACTCTCCTACGCTTACTTTCTTTACCGTCATTACCTGCGACTTCCATGTTAACACGGAATGGATGGGATCTGTTCGCCCCTCGACCGAAGTGAGATACTCGATGAGGGTTTCCCTGCTGGGCCAGAATCCGTAGAGCAAAATTCCCACACGCACCAAGTCGTAATGGGTTTCGGGAAACCGAACCAACCCGGCAGAGCATGCCACATGCCGTTTTTCGAAGGTAACTCCCGCGGAGTCAAAGAACTCCAGGAAGGCCTCAAAGCGCTTAATCTGCTTATTGATGCGGTAATAGTTGGCCATGCTTTCCGCTCCGGCCAGGTGGGTGCAAATGCCGCAGGTACGGAGGTGGTGCCGCGCCGATTTGAGAATTTTCGCGAGCTTTTCCGCTTCTTCCCGGTCAAAACCCGTTCGGTTCATGCCGGTCTCGGTTTCGATGTGGATACGCGCGGGGATCTTAAGATCTTCTGCCGTCCTCAGAGCGTTTTCCAATTGCGTGAAGTCGTAAATAAAAAACTCGAAACCCTGCTGAATCACCCACGGCAGGTTAGCCGGGTCGATATATCCCATGATCATCAGCTGAGATTCCGGCCGCGCGGCGCGTTGGAACTCCGCCGCCTCTTCTACACCGTACACGGAAAAGTGACGGATTCCCGCGCGTTCGGCCATCGGAACGATTCGGTCGATGCCGTGACCGTATGCATTGCCTTTCACCACGGCCGAAACTTCCGTATTCTCGCCCAGCAATGACCGTATAAAGTCGACATTGCCCCGGAGCCGCTCTTCACTGAGCTCTATGTAAGAAGAAGTGGTTCTCGCCTCAATCATCGGGTTAGAATTTTATACATCTCCGCGTAGTAGTTTCCGCCCTTTTCGATGAGTTCATCGGGAAAGTCAAAGTCCGGCGCATGAAGGGCAGGTTGGTTCAGGCCGCTGCCTATTCCCGCATAGAAGGTAGGGTATTTTTCCGAGAACCATGCAAAATCCTCCGACCATCGGAAGGGATGGTCCTTATCTTCAGTTTTTAAGCCTGCTTTCTCGCAGGCCTCTCGGGCTGCTTCAAAAAAGTCGTCATTGACGGTGGGAGGGAAGTATTCGTGGTACTCAGTTTCGGAATTTGCACCTGCTTCTCGGCTCAGTATATTGGCCTCTGCGCCGATGCAGTCCATCATTTTCTTAAGGTGCGCCTTGTCTTCGGAACGCACCGTGAGCAGCAGTACGGCCTTTTTCGGTGTCGTTCCGAAGGTGCGTTCGCCGGCCTTCAGGGCGATCGAAGTGCTCAGGGAAAAAATATCCTCCCGGTCCTTCGGTAAATCTTCCGCGTAGGAAATAATCTTTACGGACACATTCAGCGGATTTACCGCGTCTTCAGGATGGGCAGCATGCGCAGTACGGCCCGTTACGGTAACCTCTATGCCCGAGCTGCCGCAGGCGAAAGTGCCCCTTCTCAAGACCATAATTCCTTTTTCTTCTCCGGGGATGTTGTGCAGTGCCAAACATGCTTTGAGTTCGGGGATGTCAAGGTCTTTTTCCGTCAGGGCCCCGATCATGGCTTCTGCACCTTCCCCGGTCTCTTCGGCAGATTGAAAAAAGAATACCGCTGTACCGCGTTTCGTTTTCGCATTTTCGAGGTTTTGCAGCGCTTGCAATACCATCGCCATATGTCCGTCGTGGCCGCAGGCATGGCTTATTCCCTCGTTTTGAGACTTGTGGTCCGCATCGGATTCTTCTTCTACGGGCAGTGCGTCAAGCTCGGCCCGAAAGCCCACGGCGGGACCCTCACCGTATCTTTTTACCCCGATCACACCGTGCATACCAATATCCCTGTATACAGTCATGTCGGACACCTTGCCCAACAGACCTGCGATGTAAGCGGCGGTTTGATCTTCTGAACCGCTTATTTCCGGGTTGCGGTGAAGCTTGTGCCGAATTTCTTTTGTCGAGCAGCCGAAGATATTCCCCATGCTTATTCAGGCGCTTTATAGCGCATTTCCAGGTACTTGTTGGTAAATCCCAGTTTTTCATAGAGGTGCTTGGCCGGGTTGTCGGGTTCGACGTGAAGCGCAATGTCTCCTTTGGCAAACTTCAACGCCTGCTCCATAAGCTGCTTACCGATGCCCTTCCCGCGCAGGCTGCCGTCTACGGCGATGTATACCAGAATATTTTCCGGAATATAACCTGACATACCGGTTTGGTTCACCACCACGGCGCCCGCCGTGCGTCCGTCTGATTTGCCCACGAGGGCAAATCCTCCTTTTCCTTTGTGGTTGCTGCACGCGTACTCCAGCGCAGCCGCGATGTGCTGCGGGGGATCGCCGTATGCTTCGAGATGCTTGTGTAGGAAATCAACCACCTCTTTTTCCTGCAGAAAGGTAGGTCTGTTCACACTGTTGTAAACAATGATTTCCAAATTGCTGTCTTCTGGCATGTCTTTAGTCTTTTTCAATCCGACGGAATCGGTCGGGGTGTTATCAATTATAGCGCCCTGTGAAATACGGCGGGGATTTACCGGCGAATTTTCAAAATGGCCGGCGTCTGTTCCATAGAACTTAACTTTTCATTGACGGCATCGACGTCTTCGCTGTACACGATGAGGTAGAATTTACCGTTTTTACGCTCTGCGTATTCGATGTAAGTGTTCCAACGCTCATAGGTATCTGATGAAAATCCGTCCAAATTCTCCACCGTTTCGAAAAGATAGGTCCCGAAGTCTTTCTGAGCGACCAAATCCGGGCTGAATCCCGGGTCACTTGCTTTATTGAACACCGCTTGGGGATCTCCGAACTCTTTGAAAGGGGCTTTTATTTCGTGATACCCCTTGAATCTCAGATAGGCAATGGCACTGGTAATCATCCGCTTTTTGTCCTCTGAGATCTTTTGTTTTAACATGGAACAGGGTTTATCCACAAATATAGCATTTGCATCGGATGGGCAGCATTTTCGATTGTTAAGAAAATCAAGTTTTCGTCTTCGCCCCTGCATCTGCTGCGGTTTGGTCTTCTCACGGCCCGGCATCACGGGATTTTTCTGAATGGTGTCGGCCCCGGAAAGGGCACTTTCGTGCGCGCCGAAAATGCGCTTCACAGAGTGAAAACGATTTGTTAACCTTATGTTTATCCGCCCCCTGAGACGGCGCTGTAATTTTGTGTCTAAAAGCTGCACATGAAAAAAATTCGCATCATCGCTGTCGACGACGTGGAGGATATTTTGGATATCATCGAGTACAATCTGACCAAGGAAGGGATGGCTGTGCAGGTTTTCAGCGATGCTACCGAAGCCTTGGCAGAGATATTCAGAAACCCGCCCGACGTTGTTATCAGCGACCGAATGATGCCTGTAATGGACGGTCTGGAGTTGTGCAGAAGAGTGAAGCACAATGATTTTACCCGAAATATTCCCGTGCTGATGCTCACCTGCAAAGGTACGATCCGCGACCGGGCGGAAGCCATGGATGCCGGTGCAGAGGACTATGTGGTAAAGCCCGTGCGTATGGAAGAGCTCATCCGCAGGATCAAACTTCTTTTGCCGCATAGGGGCAGGCAGCTTACCTTTGGGCAATGAGCCCGCGTATTCTTGTTTCATTCGTATTGCTTCTTTTCTGCGGATGCACGGGCGTATCCGAGCCGAGGGATGGAGATGCCCTACCTGAAAACAATGAATCCCGTGTCGACGTGACAAATACAGAAGAATTCCGCTTTGATTTTCAGGGGCACCGCGGCTGCAGGGGGCTCCTTCCGGAAAATTCGATACCCGGGTTCTTGCACGCTTTGGATCTCGGTGTCACCACCCTCGAAATGGACGTAGTCATCACGGCCGATGGTAAGGTCATCCTCTCACATGAGCCTTGGTTTTCTCATGAGATTTGCCGACGACAACGGAGTCCGTACGGAAAAGGCAGCGAACCGATTGACGAAAAGGACGAGCGCAACCACCTGATCTATGCAATGACCTATGAGGAAACGAAGCAGTACGACTGCGGGAATTGGGGCCACCCCAAATTTCCGGAGCAGGCACCGCTCTCTGTATCAAAGCCGCTCTTGTCAGACGTAATCCGTGCAGCAGATGCCCGCGCCGCCGAAACGGGCCGGGCTTTGCCGTTTTTCAATATTGAAACCAAGTCCGCCCCGCAAGGCGACGGTTCGATGCATCCCGCACCCGAAGAGTTTTCGCTGCTCCTGGCCGAAACCCTTGAAGAACTCGGAGTCGCGGACCGCTGCATTGTCCAATCCTTTGATGTGCGCACCTTGCAGTATTTTCATACCCATCACCCCGAAATCACATTGGCCCTACTGGTGGAGAACGGTTTTTCCCCGAGTGAAAACCTCGAAATTCTCGGCTTTACTCCCGATATTTACAGTCCGTACTACCACCTCACGGATGAAGCACTCGTCGAATTTTGCCGGCGGCAAAATATGAAGCTCATTCCCTGGACGGTCAACGATGCAGCAGATATGCGGAAGCTGATCGAGATGGGGGTGCACGGGCTTATCTCCGATTATCCCGACAGGTATACGGAGCTCGAACTCTTCAAAAAATAAATGACCGATGGCCTCAACCGGTGAAAATACCATGGTAAATCGAGAGCTGAGCTGGCTGTCATTCAATCAGCGCGTGCTGCAGGAGGCCGGTGATCCTAATGTGCCCCTTGCCGAGCGCTTGCGTTTTCTGGGTATTTTTTCGAACAACCTCGATGAGTTTTTTCGCGTCAGGGTGGCTACCATTCGGCGGCTTCAGTCCTTTTCGGGAAAAAAGACCAAGCTCATCGGCGGCATGACACCTGATCGGGTGCAGGATGCCATACAGAAAGAAGTGGTGCGGCAAAAAAACCTCTTCGGAGAAATTTATGCAGACATCATCCGGCGCTTTGAGGAACACGGTGTATATATGGTCAACGAGCGCGAACTGAACGAAGAGCAGCAAAAGTTTGTCGTGGAATATTACCGCGAACGCGTGGCACCTTTTCTGGTGCCCATTATGCTGAAAACGGTGCCGGAATTTCCCTACCTCCGCGATAAATCCATCTATCTGGCCGTTAAGCTCTCCGTAACTAATCCCGATACCACTAAACAGTACGCGCTGATCGAAGTGCCATCGGGCCTTACAGACCGCTTCGTAGTGTTGCCGAGCGACGGAGAGAAGAAGTTCATCATGTTTCTCGACGATGTGATTCGCTTTAATCTCGACAAGATCTTCGGCCTGTTTGAGTACGATAAGATTGAGGCATATACCATTAAGATCACCCGTGACGCGGAAATCGACATCGACGACGATGTGTCAAAGGGATTTTACGAAAAGATGAAGAAGGGAATACGGCAGCGCCGCAAGGGGCAGCCCGTGCGGTTTCTCTACGACGCTGAGATGCCGAGCAGCCTCCGCAGGTACCTGATGGATAAAATTGATTTGGACGACGACGACAACGTGATTCCCGGCGGGCGCTACCACAACTCCAAAGACTTCATGAAGTTCCCGAACATCGGCGGCCCGCAATTGGAATGGCCGCCTTTGCAGCGCTTGGAACATCCCGCTTTTGCCAAAGGCGGGAGTATCCTCTCGGCCATTGAAGAGGGAGATGTGCTCCTGCATTACCCTTACCACCATTTTCGGGCTTTTGTAAATTACCTCAGGGAGGCGGCCATTCACCCGGAAGTGAAAGAAATCCGCATCTCGCTGTACCGCGTCGCCAAAAATTCAAGGGTGATCAACGCTTTGATCAGTGCCGCGAAAAACGGGAAAAGCGTTACCGTGATGATCGAGCTCAGGGCGCGTTTTGATGAAGAGGCCAATCTGGAGTGGAGCCGCAAACTTCAGGATGCGGGTATCAAAGTGATATTCGGCATTCCCGATATGAAGGTGCACTGCAAGCTTGTGCTGGTGACGCGAATTCGAAAAGGGCAGATGAAGCACTACGGGGTGATCTCCACCGGAAACTTCAACGAGGCTACGGCTAAGGTGTACAGTGATTTTGCACTCTTTACCGCCCATGAGGAAATCTGTGCGGAGATGTACAAGGTATTCCTCTTTTTGGAAAAGCCTTACCGGCTCTTCAGGTTTAAGCACCTCGTGGTGGCACCGGCATACATGCGCAATCGGTTTGTCAAAAAACTGAACCGCGAAATGCGGCTCGCACGTGAGGGCAAGCCGGCCACCTTGTTCATTAAGCTCAACAGCCTTGTGGATGCCGTCATGATTCGAAAACTTTACCGCGCTTCCCAAGCCGGGGTCAAAATCAGAATCATGGTGCGCGGGATATGCTCCCTCGTGCCGGGCGTACCGGGCATGAGCGAAAATATCGAAGTGCGCTCTATTGTGGATCGCTTTCTCGAGCACTCCAGGATATTGGTATTCGGAAACGGCGGCGATCCGGAATACTTTATTTCTTCGGCCGACTGGATGACCAGAAACCTCGATTACCGCGTGGAGGTGGGGTGCAATATCTATGATGAAAAGGTGAAGCGCGAGCTTCACGATTTTATGGAATTGCAGTGGAGCGATAATGTGAAGGCCAGGATTATAGACCGCCACGGAGCTAACGCCTATGTGCCTGCGGGAGAGGGCCCGAGGGTGAGGGCCCAGTTTGACCTGCGGCATTACTATTTGGCCTCGGACGCACAGCCGGCCTGATCACTTCACTCCTTTTGATCTTTCGATCTCAACGGCACGGCTCAGGCTTATTTTTTTGCCGTTTTCGAAGGGCACGATAAAGGCATTGGCAATGGCATGCTTGCGTACGAATTCCAGTCCCGCACCTGCATCGGCATAAGCGTAAAAACGTCCGGCATAAAACCGCCTGAGCCCCTCCTTCACCGTTTCTCCCGAGATGGGAAAAAGACCGTGAAAATTATCGGTATCCACGTCAGAGGGGTAGTAGCCCAATTGGATTTTATACACCAGGCCCTCGGGCAGGTCTTCGTCAATTTCTACTTTCCCGGCAGCCGGCTTGTCAGTTTCGAATTGTGAGAGGTGTTCGGGATCCTCTGCATTCTCGAGGTCTTTGAGGTATTTTTTGTTGAGCAGAAAGCGAATTTCGCGAATTCGGTGAGAAACGCTCTGAAGTCCCTCGGCGCTTTCCGTCAATTGCAAATTGAGGTCATCAAGCCATTCGCGAAGGCCGGCCCGCGTTTTTTGGTCGGGAGCATTTTTGATTTCCCTTCGGATGTCTGCCGCCAGTGATTCAAAGGCGTACAGGTCGGCTTCGTAGCTGTTTGCCAAATGCTGAAAAGCCGTTTCGTCCGCTTCCAACCTCAAAATCTCATCGTCAAAGGGCAGTACATCATAGGTTTCTGTTGTTTCCTCGCTTCCGTCTTCGGGCCGCAGCAGGAGAGATGCACTGAAAAATTCCATAACGGCCTTGCTGAGGTGGTTGGCGGCTTCGCGCCCGAAGTAGTGGTGCGATTTCAGCTCCGTCATGGGATATACTTCCCGCAAGATGCTGTCTGCGGTCTCGGTTTTCACTTTTCCCGAAAGGAGGTAATCCACCGCTTCGATATTTGACGCGGGGGCGTGTGCCAATGAGGTGTCGCAAAGCATCAGAGAGCGCTTCACGAAGAAAAGTGCCGTATCTGCGAAAATCCGTGAACTGTCCACGGCGCTCACGTAAGTGGTAAACCGCGTGTAATAATAGCCCTCTTCCGCATAGCGCGCTGCGGCGATGGCTGAATTTCTTGCTTTTGCATTCGCAAAATATTCCCGCTCGATGACGTCTTGCCCCGATGCATAGCCTGTGGCCAAGAGAACCGCCGGTGTAAGTATGATAAGCGCAATACGCATGCATCACAATTTTACGACAATCTGCAAACGCCCAATGTCGGAATTTTTGCAGTTATCAACAGATGTCCTGTTACAATTCTGCGGTTTTTTTGCCCGAATGAAAAAATTAAATGCCAGTTTTGAAGTTGTGAAATTCTATTCGGTACTTTCGTTTTGCGCCATGCTGCTCACGGTTTCCACTGTGGCAGCCGAGGCCTCCCTATCGCGCGGTTCCGATCCCGAAACCGACGATGCAGTGCGCCGATACCGGATGGCTGAGCGGGCCTT
>PXBH01000215.1 GCA_003565555.1 Cryomorphaceae bacterium
CGGCAAGCCGGCAACGCGCTGAAAAAGCGCGCCACTCCCTCCCTATCAACGCGGCAGGGATCTGACCTCATATCAATCGAATGAAGAAAACTTGAATCTGCGGAAAATCACAACCTTCACCCGATTTTTCTTCAGGTATAGACAAACGGACCGGCACATTCAATTATTCAAAAGCCGTGAAGTTTTATCCCGAAAGCAAACCATAAGGCAATAGCAATCCGTTCCTTATTCAATTTTTAGCACATCCGGGCCGGGAGAACAGGAGATGCCGAGCCCTGCAAGGAAAACAGTCCGCAGAAAAATTCTTTCAGGTATCTTCAGAATTATAATCAGTAATTCTTGGCAAATCTATGCATTTCACTCCTCCGATGCCCCCCACATAAGGCTGTATAACTCCGAGATACAATAATATAATTGACACACTCACCCTATATTATATCCGGATAAGAACATCCGTTTTTAATTTGTACATTTCGAAAATATTATCACCCTTACGGATATGAAAAAAATGGATCGATTAGCAGAGGTCAAGACTATTTATGCGCAACTCAGTAAAGCGGAAAAAGAACTTCTGCATGCACAATTAAAGGGGTTTGAAGAAATCGGTGTGCGCGGTTACGAGCATATTTATAAAGTATTGATCGAAATAGACCGAAACCCTCGGGCAAGCCGTAAAGAGATTCTTTCATCGGCTGATGTGTCGTCTATGACGACGGGAGAATTCAATGCATTGATTTTGCGCATGAAGGGTTATCTTTTGGAACACCTTCACCTCGATGTGAATATTGAGCGCCCCGGGGTCTATAACAATCGCTTCAGAACCGAAGTTTCCAACGGCAAAAAGATTGATCAGGCCCGGATTCTGATGGACCGAGGCATCAATGGTCAAGGGCGCAAACTTTTGGAGGAAGTGGTGAGCAGAAGTGAGAAATATGAACTCTTTGATCAAATGACGGCAGCGTTGAAGTTGTTGGGTTTTTCTTATTCCACGGAAAAAGGTTTGCGCACGTATAAAAGATACGAGGGCTACATCAAAGAAGCCAAGGCGAAAAGAGACGCCTATGACAGGGCCACAGAGATCTACGCGGCCCTGCGCATGAATGAGGCGCGCGCGGGAGCAGGACCTGACGACACTGATTATGAAAAAACCGCAGAAGAGCTGGAAAAAATCAGCAAAAATTTCGGGCTCCTCTACCCCTCCTACCTCGCCCTTACCCTAAAAACCGAAAACCATAGCCGACGCAGCGAATTCAGAAAAGCAGAGAATGCCTGCATAAAACTTACGGAAACTATACGCGCGCAGGCTGCAGCCGCGCAAAGCGAGCAAAGACTTTCCATCGCCTTGCTCAAACTCGCCGAGATACAACTGCAGTTGCGAAAATTCGAAGCCACTGAGCAGACCTTGAATGAACTACGCAAGATCCTGAAAAGAAACAGCTTTGAAAGCTATCTGGTCAACAAGTACAATTGTTTGGTCCACTTCTATTCCGGAAATATTGAGCTACTCAACGTTGAGCTGCCTAAAATTTTGAAGTCGAAGTATACATTGCGCCTTCCGTATGCATCCGTACTTTTTCACTTCTACCTGGGAGTGAACCAATTTATCAGCGGCAATTACAAAGGATCCCTCAAAATCCTCTCAGATGAGACGGACATCGACCAGAGCGTGGATACCGATACCGCCATCGGACAAAACCTCTTCCTCTTCATGAGCGCTGCGGAACTGATCGGAAACGGTGAGGCAGAGGTATCGGAACAGGCTGAAAAAGCTTTGAAAAATCTCGAAACCATTTACGAGACTGCTACCCTGAGGAAGCGAGACAAAATCATCATTCGGCTCATGAAAAGAATCAAGAGCCAAGAGTTCGACTTCAAAAAGACCGCGGGGCTTGTCAAAGACAGTATTAAACGCCTGGATAACGCAGATCCCGAGCTGAGATGGGAGCCTATTTCTTACGAAATTGTTCCGATTGACAGGTGGTTTAAATCAAAGTCGAGCGGGCGAAAACTAAAGCTCAAAGTCCCGCCTGCCCCCAAGCCGGAAAAGAAATAAGCCTAACTTTGAAGTGAATTTAAAGCGCATTTAGGCCTGAAACATCCATGCCTGATTCGAGACGATACGCCCAATTCCTGCTCGGAAAAGTATTTTATCCTTTCGTAGCGAGGCTGAGTTCCTTCACAGGTGTGATTGCCCTGTGCTTTCTGATCACATGGCTCTTCGCCCCTGAAGATCTGACCCAAAATCAAGTTTACGTTTTCTTTCTGCTTTTTCTCGCGGTAGGCCTTTGGTTTACCGAGGCCATTCCACCCTTTGCGGTAGGGATACTTATTTTGGTATACCTGGTCTATTTTCTGGGGAGCCCGGTGATGGAGAGCGAGGCCATGGACGTAAGCAAGTACGTCAATACCTGGTCCAGTCCGGTCATCTGGCTGCTTCTGGGGGGATTCTTTTTGGCGGAAAGCCTGAAAAAATGCAAGCTCGATACCGCCATTTTGCGCTGGGTACTTTCAAAAATCAGTCCGCGTCCCGCGATCGTGCTTCTGGGCTTGATGACGCTCAGCCTCTTCGGATCCATGATCATGAGCAATACGGCCACTACCGCTATGATTCTGGCCACAGTAGTGCCTCTGTGCCGCAACCTGGGCATGCAGGAGCCCTTCTCCAAGGCCATCCTCCTGGGTGTACCTACGGCAGCTGCAGTCGGGGGTATGGGTACCATTATCGGTACGCCTTCAAATGCCATTGCCGTCGGGGCGCTCAATACGGCGGGAGACGATGTAAGCTTCGGTATGTGGATGGTATACGGCATGGTACCCGCCATTCTGCTCACCTTTCTTACTTGGCGATTCCTGCTCTACAGATTCAAAACGGAAAGAAGGAAAATTGAGCTTTCACCGTCGGTATCTGAAGACGAGGCGGACCATGGATTGGGCAGGGATGCCAAGCGAATTTCTGTGGTTACGCTGCTCCTTACGGTGGGACTTTGGATTACCACGCCCATTCATGAGTTTCCCGTATCTGCCATTGCCGCCCTTCCGCTGGTATCACTCACAGTGTCAGGAGTGATCAATGCCGAAGACCTGCAGCGTATGCCCTGGGATACGCTGATGCTCGTTTCCGGAGGCCTCGCTCTCGGACTTTCCCTTCAGGAAACAGGCCTGGCGGAAATTTTCGTAGATTCCATCCGAGACATTACGCTTCCGCTGATTCCGATGATCGCCTTGCTCTGCTTCATGACCATGGTACTCAGTAATATTATGAGTAATACCGCAGCGAGCACCATCATCGTTCCGCTCGCGATCCTCATCCTTCCGGAAAATGCGGAATTCGCAGCAGTAGCCATCGCCCTTTCAGCCAGCACGGCACTTTTCCTGCCCGTTTCCACTCCGCCGAATGCCCTGGCCTACGGCACCGGGCTGCTCGAACAATCGGACTTCAGAAGTACGGGACTCATCATCGGCGTGGCAGGACCCCTGGTAGTAATTACTTGGGTATATCTGATAAAATACGTCCTGTAGGGCATTCCTCTGAGGCCGGAATACCCGCTAAATCACTCTCTTGCGGATTCGAGGATGTAAACCAATTCATCCACATCCGTTTCATTGAGCATCAGGGTGCCCGTGAGGGTTACACGCTGGTCGGTCTTGTAGGTCTTATTTCCCTTCTGAAAATAGATGGCCATCACAGATTCAGGCCCTGCCGCTCCGCAAAAAAAACAGGCACTGAAGGGAAAAGCCGAAAGCACATATTGGTTCAGCTCCACGTCGATCGGGATAATGTATCCCGAAACGGTGACCTGCTGACCGTCGAGCTCCCGCTGTTTTTGCCCGAACACGGGATAATAGACGTACATATCTTCGCTTTCCAGGTAGATATCCTTGAAAGAAATATCCATCAAAACAGACCAGCTCACCTCCTTTTGCGCGAAGGAAACCGCTGAGAAAGTACAGGCAAAGAGAAATACAAGAACCTTATTGTGCATGGTCTGAAAGTACTTTAGAAACATCCATTTTAATCGTTTTCAATGCGGGAATCACTGCGGCAAGCGCACAGAGGAATACGATGGCTCCCGCCAGATAAATCTCCTCTGTCATGACATGCCACGGGTCAATTGCTATGCCAAACTCTGCCCCCGCCGTAGCTGAGAGCGTCCATAAGCCGGCGTGCGAAAGAACCATACCCGCCGTATAGCCTACCAGTCCGAGTATTGCGGCTTCCGCTAAAATCATGTTGAACACCTGGATCCGACGCGCGCCCATCGACCGAATCAGGGCCATTTCATAAGCGCGCTCTTTCAGCGCATTGAGCATGGAGACAAAAATACTGATTCCGCCCAAAACCATGATTACCAAAGCAACAGCCCGCATAGCGGCAATGCCGAGCCCGAAAAGCTCGAAGAGCCTGTTGATTTCAATCGAAGGCAGGGCCGCCTGCATGGAGGTCTCCTTATTCACATAGCGCGGCAGGGTGAGTATGCCCATTTTGTTCTTGAACTTCACCAGCATTGCGGTAATTTCCCGATTTTCTTCGGCAAGGGTATCGCCCGGTGCGGGCGGGTGCAAGTCCCAAATGCTTTGTTGATCGGTGAGCAGAAGTCGGTCGATTACGGTACCTGAAGGTTTGAAGATGCCTCTCACGGTAAAGGGGTGGTCATCGTGCAGCTCTGCATCGGCATCCGTACCGTGCGCGCTGAAAAACGTATCACCGGGCTTAAGACCAAACTCGTCGGCCACCTGCGCCCCGATGGTGGCTTCAAAGGGACCTGACCACAACGATCCCTCACGCAACTCCATGTCGTAGAGCTCGGGGTAATCATGTGTGGTACCCACGATGCGCCGTCCTTTGTAACTGTCGCCGAAAGAAAGCTCCACGGTCTGCTCCACAAGGCGGTTTTGCGCAAGTGCACGGGCCTCCTTTCGGCTGATGTTTCCCGTGGGGCTGTCAATTTGATATACGGCGGAAAGAATAAGCCCGAGGGGACTTCCCTTGGCGCCCACCACCATATCTATGCCGCGAATATTTTTGCGAAAGCCCTCATCCAGCGCTGTGCCCACCTGCAGCAATACCGAAACCAAGGCCGTTCCCAACAGCAGCATGACTGCCGTGAGCAGCGCGCTCAGCGGTTTTCTGAGCAGGTTGTAAAAGCTGATTTTGAGCGTATTCATAACGTCACCGTATTTTTGAACTTCGCCTTGAGCCTGTTGTCATGGGTCACAATCACGAGGGCAGCCCCGTATTCCGCACTTTGCCGAGCGAGCAGTTTGCTCACCAAATCTGCGTTCTCATCGTCGAGCGCAGAGGTGGGCTCATCCGCCATAACCACCGCAGGTTTGGCCGCCAGCGCCCGAGCGATAGCCAGCCGCTGACGCTCCCCGCCGCTCAACTGCCCGGTGGGTTTGCACGCCTTTTCGGCAATTCCGAGCGCTTCCAAGAGGGCGACGGCCTCGGCTTTGTTGCTCTTTCCCGTACCGAAGTACTGCGCTGCCGTCACATTATCAACCGCCGTGAGTGCCGTGATGAATCGCGGCTGCTGAAAAACGAGACCGATGTGGCTTCCGCGAAATTTGTCCAGTGCCCCCTGCGACATCTTCCCGAGGTCGGTACCCGCAATGCGCACCTCCCCGGACTGCACGCGCAAGAGCCCGCTGATCAGGTGCAGAAGGGTCGTCTTCCCCGAGCCTGAATTTCCGGCGATCAAAAGATGCGCTCCGCGGTCACAAACCAGGTCGGGAAAGCGAATCTCGGCCTGATTCGGGTAAGAATACCGAAGATTTTTTGTCTGTAAAATCGGTTGATTTTCCAATGCTGACGGCAAATAAGCGTGATACGCGGTCAAAGGTAACCCAAAGCCCTTGAACGGACACTTTTCAGGCGTTAACTTTTGTAACAAACACGCGGCTCGGTGCGTCTCCCTTTCAAAACAGCCACCTCCGAAATCGGCCGAAAGGAGCAGCATCAATTTCCACACCTCAATCTGACACTACCATGAAAACACTACTCATTTTGCTCGTAGCAGCCCACATCTCCGCTACAGAACCAAAGGCACCGATTACAAATGAAAACAAAACCGCGCATGCGGAACTGACGAAAAGCATCACCTTTCCCGAATTTGCCAAGAAGGCCTCATACCGCGGCCTCGTAGCAGCGGAATATACCGTGACCGGAGCGGGAACGGTGACAGTCACTGCCATTAACGCCTCCTCGCAAGAGCTCGCAGACTATGTGAAGAATAAGTTGGAATCTGTCGTGATCGATGATTGCCGCGCCGCGGGAACGTACCGATCAAAATTCAACTTCAGATACTTTTAATTGACAGGGAACCCTGTTTTTTGAGCAGTTTCCGGACTGAATAACGATATTTCGGGTGTGAAACTCACCACCGAAGTATCGTTCCCTGATTTTTCCCCGAAGCTTACTTACGCTGATCGTCCGGTATTTGCGGGAAGCTGTTTTGCGGGTGAAATCGGAGGGAGAATGGAGCGAATGCAATTCCGCACGGCAGTGAATCCCGCAGGCATCACTTACAACCCCTGCGCCGCCGCCCTGCTGATTTCTTCTGCCCTTTCCGGAAAAACTTACCTGCCCGAAGATTTCCTTTACGCTGCCGGACGCTATGTTCACCCGGATTTCCACTCCGCACTTTCGGGAGCCGATCCCGATGCTGCAGCCGCTCGCACAAATGCGGCACTGCGCGAGTACGAAACGCAGCTTCGCTCGGCAGATGTACTCTTCCTGACCTTGGGCACGGCAGTGGTCTTCACCCGTGTCGATACAGAACAGCCTGTCAACAACTGCCATAAATTGCCCGCCGACCTCTTTCGCCAATCCCTGCCCGATGAAGATTATTTCTCGGCGCACTTGACGAAAGCACTGAAAGAACTTCGGCGGGTAAATCCTAAAGTGAAACTCTGCTTGACGGTTTCGCCCGTTCGACACACGCGCCACGGGGCAGTGCTCAACCAACGGTCAAAAGCGCGCTTGATCAGGCTTTGCGAAATGATTTGTGACCGCTCGGAAAACTCCGTGTACCTGCCGATCTATGAATTTGTAAACGACGAGCTCCGCGATTACCGCTTTTACCGCCAAGACGACCTGATTCACCTCAATGAGGCCGGAATAAACCTCATTTTCGAGCGGTTCAAAGCTGCAGCCATCGCCCCGGAAGCCTCAGCGCTGATGCCGAAAGTGGAAAGACTGTTGCGCATGAACGGCCATCGCGTGGTTTTAACGGACTCCGCGGAGGCCGAAAAATTTGCTGCCAAAAAAGAACGGCTGAGTAAGGAAATCGAAGCCGAATTGGGACGGAAACTCCGATTCGGTTCGGTCTGAACGCTTATTTTCCGGTAAGGAATCGGGCAATTTTTGCACCTTGGGATTCCAAGAATAAAGACTTGGGGGGTTCATATTTTGCGCAAAATATAGTTACTTGCAGCATCGATCAGGCCTGCAAGCCCGAGCGCCCGTGAACCACAGACGGGCGCAGTCAGTTATATTGGCGAAGACATACCGTAAACCGAAAATTTGATGAAGCCGAAATTCAACGCTCTCCTATGCTCCCTTTTTCTCTTTTCACTTACCTCACTTCACGCTTTCGCCGCCTCCGAGCCGGCATTTTACAGCGGTGAACTTTGGGTACAAATCGACCCGGGCACCGCTCAGAACATCTCCGCTTTTAAAAAAGAAGCGGATGCAGAAGCCCTGAAAGACCTCATAGGCCGCGAGCTCGCTGAGGAGTTCGGACTCTATGCTGCTCGGAAACCCTTTTATTTTGCACAAACCGCCGAAATCAGCGAAGTATTTCAATTTAACTTCACGGCTGAGGGTCGGGAGGATGAGTTTGCAAGAATATTGAACGAACTGGATTTTGTCAATTACGCAGAGCGTGTGCCGATCATGCGGCCCACCTATGAGCCGGATGACTTGGGTCCCGCCGCCGGCAACGGCAACCAATACGGACTTTGGATCATCAATGCACCGCAAGCATGGGATATCACCACCGGCAGCACGGAGGTGAAGGTAGCGATCGTTGACGATGCCGTCCTCGTGACCCATCCCGATCTGGCGCCCAACCTGGTGCCCGGCTACGATGTCTCTGCCGACGACCCCGACCCCATGCCCAACCAACCCGGAATGACCCACGGAACCCACGTGGCGGGCATTGTAGGTGCCGCGACCGACAACGGAATCGGAGTAGCCTCCATCGGCTTCAACATCAAGATCATGCCGGTAAAAAGCTCGAACTCGCCGACCGTGGTCACCGATGCCTATGCGGGTGTGATCTGGGCGGCCGACAACGGCGCCGATGTGATCAATATGTCTTGGGGCGGGTTCGGCTTCAGTCAGACCGGACAAAACATCATCGACTACGCTTATAACGCCGGCTGCGTGAATGTGGCTGCAGCAGGAAACGACAATGTCACGAGCATCTTTTACCCTGCGGGATATGAGAATTGCATCAGTGTGGCCAGCACCTCGGCCAACGACGGGAAAAGCGGTTTCTCAAATTACGGGGAATGGATCGATATTTCCGCTCCGGGATCAGCCATATTGAGCACCTACCACAACAATTACGAACCGAATTACAGCGCCATTTCGGGTACGAGCATGGCATCGCCCATGGTGGCCGGCTTGGCGGGTCTGGTGCTCTCGTTGAATCCCGATATGCCGCAGCAGCAGGTGAAGGATTGCATACTCAACAGTGCGGACGATATCTCCGCCTCGAACCCTGCCTACCCGGGGCAGCTCGGCTCGGGCAGAATCAATGCCCACGCAGCTGTGCTCTGCGCACAGGCCCTGGTCAATGCCCCTCCCATTGCAGCCGTGAACGCTTCAGAAACGGTGGCTTGCCCGGGAAGCGAAGTACAATTCTTCGGAAGCTCCACGGGAGGGCTCGCCACAAGCTACCAATGGACCTTCACGGGCGGAATTCCGGAAACTTCCGACCAGCAGAACCCGTCTGTAATTTTTCCGGAAACGGGGTTTTATGACATCACCCTCGAAGTCTCCAATGAATTCGGGGAAAACACCTCGACCTTCTCTTCATTTCTCGAAGTTTCTTCCAACGGATTCGACATATTTTTTGAAGAGGATTTTGAGAGCGGAAGCCTGAGCGCTATCGGCTGGGAAACCACGGGTGCGTCCGGCGGCACGGACTGGGAAATATCCCAAGTGGGCGGAACCGTCTCCGGTGAAAATGCGGCGGGCATCAACCTTTTTAACCACACCCAAACGGGCGCGCGCAACGGACTGATTTCCCCTCCCCTCACTTTTACTGCGCACAATAATGTGCAGCTGGATTTCAGGCATGCCCACCGCAGGAGAAATGCGGCCATCCGAGATTCGCTGATCGTATACATCTCTGCCGACGGGGGAGCCACCTACGACCGTGTGCTCGCAGCCGCCGAAGACGGACAGGGAAGTTTTGCCACCGGAACCCTGCTCAATCAGAATTTTGTACCGACCAACGGAAACGACTGGTGCTTCGGCGGAGAGGTCGGTTCGGGCTGCTTTACCGTAGATCTCAGCGAATACGCCGGCGAGGAAGATGTTCGGATCAAATTTGAAACGTACAACGCCGGGGGAAACAACATTTATATCGATGATGTGCAGCTTTCGGGAAATTGCCTTACACCCGACGCGGCACCGATCGCATCCTTTACCGCCGATGATCTCGGGGTGTGCACGGGACAAACCATTCAGTTTTCTGACCAAAGCATCAATGTGCCGACCGGCTATTCGTGGACCTTCGAAGGCGGTATCCCGGAAACGAGCGACCTCCCCTTTGCGGAAGTGATCTACGAAACCCCCGGCGTGTACACCGTAAGCCTCACTGTGACGAACGATTTCGGAACCGATGAACTCGTATTTGAAAATTACATCACGGTGAGCGACCCTCCGCAAATTGAAGTCGCCGCAGAGCAAAATGCTTTTTGCGCGGGAACGTCTGTCATGCTCACGGCAAGCGGGGCTAATTTCCTTTCTTGGACCCCCGGTGCGGGCCTGAATGCCGTAACCGGCGATACCGTAACCGCCACGCCGCTCAGCTCGGTCACTTACACCGTGACCGGAGCTATCAACGGATGCGAAGGTTCGGCAGAGTTGGCGCTCGAAGTGTTTCCCGCGCCCCCGGAGCCCGATGTCATTTCGGGCAATGAGCCTACCTTTACCCTGCTTGAGCCCGAGGAATTCTCCGGATGGTTCAATTTTGCGGAAGCAGGCACCGGATGGGCCATACCTCCCCTTGCCACCCTGAACGCGGAAGCGGAAATCGTCATCGCAAGAGACAATTCGCCCGGTGACAGCTTGCTCTGCGGAGCAGCTTCGGCGCTTACAGATTTGGATGGCAAAATTGCCGTCATCTACCGCGGCGGCTGTGAGTTCGGTACCAAAGCGCTTAATGCGCAAAACGCCGGGGCAGCGGGCGTCGTAGTGGTCAATAACAGCCCCGACCCCATCATCGAAATGAACGGCGGAAGCAACGGACAAAATGTGACCATTCCAACCGTGATGATCTCTGATACGGACGGGGCGTGGCTCAATGCAGCTTTGCAGTCGGGAGATGCTTCCGGCGTACTCGGGCGATTCAACGGCGGCAGCGCCATTTGCCCGGACGGCACCGCCCGACTGGCCGGCCCCGCAGGTTTTTCCGATTATAACTGGAGCGACGGCACCGTGACAGGGGTAGCGGAGATCGAAGCTCCCGGCACTTACACCCTTGCCTTTGACAACGGTATTTGCGATGCGGAGTCAGAGGGTTTCGAATTTGAAATATCTGACGGACCGATTCCCGTAATCGAATGGAACGGTTCCGCGCTTTTTGTGGCAAATATGACAGGCACGGACTGGCAGTGGTTCCTCGACGGAGAACCCATCGACGGGGCGAATATTGCCGGCCTTGTCACCGACCTGAGC
>PXBH01000054.1 GCA_003565555.1 Cryomorphaceae bacterium
ATACCTCAACGGCGACAATTTTGACAATGCCGAGACCGTACCCGAAGCATGCGGAGAAGACGACGGATTCGGCGGGTTCAACCGCGCTTTTGAAATGCCCGAAGAGGATACCGTCCTCGACCTTGTTTGTTTCGGAGCTTGCGGTCCGTGTGAAGTCATCGAGCCGGGAGATCCGGTCGATGTCACCTTTGCCGTTGACGCGTCACTGATTACCACAGATCCTGCGGGAATGCACATCTCGGGCAGCTTTAATGATTTCATCCCGGAGGCTATGGAAGAGCAAGGCGACGGAATTTGGACTTTCACTGCGGCCATTGCTTCGGGAACGGAAGCCACATGGAAATTTATTAACGGTGACACGCCGGCCGGCGAAGAAGGCGTACCTGCAGAATGCGGGGAGGATGACGGATTCGGCGGATTTAACCGTTCGCTGCTCGTTCCCGCCGAGGATACCGTGCTCGACCCGGTATGTTTCGCATCATGCGGACCGTGCGAGACCGAGCCCGGCGGAAATGTCAATGTGACCTTCTTTGTGGACATGAGTTTGGAAGAAATCGACCCGCTCGGGGTCGGCATTTCGGGATCATTTAACGGCTTCGCTTTTCAGGAAATGATCGATCAGGGTGCGGGACTGTACTCCTTCACGGCCGAATTGGAATCGGGAGTAACGTACGAATACAAGTTTCGCAACGGCGACGAATTTGAAAATCCGCCTGCGGCATGCGGCCTCGGTGACTTCAACAACCGCGTGGTGACTGTGGGAGAAACGGACATGGTTCTGGACATTGACTGCTACAGCGCCTGCGGCCCCTGTGACGATCCCGTTGAGCAGGTAACCCTCACCCTTCAGGTAGATGCCTCGCAAATCGAGATTGACGCGACGGGTATGCACATTGCCGGAAACTTCAACGGCTTCACACCGGAACCCATGCAATTCGGCGGAAATGACATTTACGTGTTCGAAGCGCAAGTGGACCCGGGCTCCGTGGTACTTTGGAAATTCCTCAACGGAGACAATTTCGACGGCGCGGAAACGGTACCCGTGGAATGCGGCGAACCCGACGGTTTCGGCGGTTTCAACCGCGAATTTACCATGCCGGCGGCTGATTTCGTATTTGACCCCGTTTGTTTCGGAAGCTGCACGGCTTGTGTCAGCGCACCGGAAGATGTAAGCGTGACGTTTAATGTGGATGCCTCCTCCCTCGTTGCGATTTCGCCGGAAGGTATCCACATTGCCGGGAATTTCAACGGTTTTGCGCCTGAGCCTATGACGGACGCGGGAGACAACGTTTACACCATCACCGTGGACGTCGAGCCCGGAACTACGCTCCTTTGGAAATACCTCAACGGAGACGATTTCGAGCTTGCGGAAACGGTTCCCGAGGAATGCGGTGAGGACGACGGTTTCGGAGGTTTTAACCGAGTATTTAATGTCCCCGCACTCGATCAGGTGCTCGATTTGGTCTGCTTCAATTTATGCGGTCCCTGCGAGGACGTCTCTGTCTTCAATACGGAGGCACCGGAGTCATTTCAGGTATTTCCCAATCCGAACAACGGAGAGTTTTCACTGGTTGCCCCGAGAAACGGTGCGGTAGATCTGCGCATTTACGATTTGAGCGGACGTTTGGTGCACGCCAACCGCTTCCTGACGGTAGAAGGCGATGTGGTCAACTACAATCGTGCAATGCTCGAAAACGGATACTACGTGGCGGAGCTTCGCTACGAGGACCGAATTTACAGCAGTAAAATTTTGGTAAAACGCTAAATTGCTCAATGTAAATCACGTCAAAGCCGCTCTCTCGGGAGCGGCTTTTTTTTGTTCAAAGGTTTGACCCGCCTTTGCTGAGTCGGTCGCGCACATATTCGACTTCTGTTTTGCCGTGGGGTGCGGGCTTCCCGTCGGGGCCGAGATTAACCATCACGATTCTCTCGATCATCAAGACGTCGGCGCGTGTAATCTTATTGCGCACAACACAGCGGAGGGATATGGAGGAAGTACCGAAATCGATCACCTCTATACCCAATTCAATCACATCGCCCTGTACCGGTGCAGAGATGAAATTGATCTCTGAAATGAATTTTGTGACGATATGCGGGTTTTCGAGTTGAACAATGGTGTAAAGCGCTGCCTCTTCATCGATCCAGGCCAAAAGTCGGCCGCCGAAAAGTGTGCCGTTCGGATTGAGGTCTTCGGGTTTTACCCATTTTCTTGTGTGGAAATTCATGCGCAGCGTTTATGTTCACGAATTTCTATCCGCGAAAAATTCTTGACAAAACTATAAAACGCGGTATTTTTGGTACATGAAATATGCATTTACCGCTGTTCCGGTCATAGTGTCCTTTATTTCTTCGGGTCAAATCCCATCGTACTACAGCGATACCGATTTGACCCTGAGCGGCACAGAACTTCGTGATGCCCTGAGCACAAAGCTGCAGACTTCCGTTTTTATTACCTACACCTCGGGCATTCATTTTGACACTTGGGATGCCTTGCGCATTTGCGATGAAAATCCCGATAACGAGGCCGAGGTGCTCTTGATCTACGGGTGGGAGGACGGAAGCGACGGCGACGTGACAAACGATCGCAGCCGCGGCAAGTTTGACAACGGCAATGCGGCGGGGCTCTGGAATCGGGAGCATGTATTCCCGCGCTCAAGAGCTGTTCCGCCGCTGACGACCGAAAATCCCGGGCCCGGCACCGACATACACAACCTAAGGCCCTGTGACGTGCAGACCAACACCCTGCGCAGCAATTTGAAATTTATTGCCGGCAACGGAAATGCCGGAATTACGGGAGAGGGGTGGTACCCCGGGGATGAGTGGAAGGGCGACGCAGCACGGATGGTGATGTACATGTACCTTCGCTACAACGGAGACGGAAGCAGCCCCGCCGAAACTTCCTGTCTTCCGACCGAAACAGGCATCGGAGCGGTGAACGATGTAGACCCGAATATGGTCAACCTCTTTCTGGAGTGGAATGCTGCGGATCCTGTATCCGAGACGGAAATTGCACGCAATGCCCTCTCCGAAATCCATCAAAACAACCGCAACCCTTTCATTGACAACCCCGCACTCGCAACCGCCATTTGGGGAGGACCCCTTGCAGAAGATTTTTGGGAAATTCTCCCTCCCGATCCGAGCACCTTTGAATTTGAGCTTGATGCAATGGTTTTGAACAACGGTGTCATCCTTCAATGGACTGCATTGCCGGGATCGGTGGGCTGTCAGGTAAAAGGCGGAATAGCCGGCGGGAGTGATTCTTTCGTAAAAAATATCAATCAGGCAGAAGCATCATCCCTTTTCGTTCCGGAAGCAAAAATCAAACCCGGAAGAAGTTACCAATGGCGGGTGCGGTGCGCACTGGGCAACAATCCCGTTACGGGCCTCACTCCTTTTTCGGATTATCACGTATTCGATTATTAAATGCCTATTATGCATAGGGTTACAGCGCAGTGACGGCAGGGCCGGTAAACAGGGCCGGAGCTCCTGTTCGAAACAGTAATCCACTGCGAATGTACCGACTGCGGTTTTTGCAAACTTTTAAATGCAAAAGGCCGAAAAATTTTTTTATCTTTTCCGAAGAGCGGCGAAGTCAAAGCAATGTTTGTGATGCTTTTACTTAACTTTGTATCGCACTGCATCTCTTTTACAGTCCGAAGAAAAACGAATGAGACTAAATTCGGTGCAGTGTAAAAGCCGGTGATTGTGAAAACAGAAAAATTTTAACCCTTAAAACCAAAAACCATGAGCAACGAAAATTCAAGCGGAGCGTCGAAGATTTTACTCGCCTTTTTCGGCGGAATGGCTGCCGGTGTGGCTGCGGGTCTTTACCTGAACAGTGAGCACGGCAGAAAAATGCGTGACGAAGCGGCGGAAAAGATTTCCGAGTACGAGAAGATGATCGAGGAAAAAGTGAAAGAAGCTTTTGAGGCGGCGAAGTCTAAGGCTGAATCTATCACCAAGGAAGTGAAAAAATGATCGGGAAAACCGGAAAGGCTTTAGGAGAAGCGGCGGAAGCCGCTTCTCTTTACACTCGGGCCGAAGCAGACCATTTCAAGTTACGGCTCGCCAAAGCGATCACGGTCTGGTCATCGAATATCATCGCGATTTTCGTATTCATGCTCTGCGCGGTGCTTATACTGATTTTCGCCGGGCTGGCCGGGGCGATGTATCTGCAGCGATTCATGAGTCCGGAAGCCGCTTACCTGAGCATCTGCGGAATATATGCCCTGACGGGACTGCTCATTGCGGCATTCAGAAAAACGCTGATCGAACCCCTCATTTTAAAATCAACGCTGAAAGAACTCTTCGATGAGCCATAGGTACAGTCACATTACGAGCATCGAAAAACTCGATGATGAAATGCTCAAACTGAAGCTGAAGAAAGAGATCATCCTGAATGATCTGGGCAGCCACGTCAGTGATGTGCGCCGCAGTATTTTTACGGGAAGCAGTATTCTTTCGCTGATCATTGACCTGTTCAGCTCGGACAAGCCCGAAAATGAGTCCCCGGCCGATACTTTTGATAAAGCCGTAGCGTACACGGGTATGGCAGCGCAAATTCTTTCGGTAATAAATTCTCTTCGGAGATAAACTTTAGCTCCGCCGCGCCCGTTTCTTATCCGCCCGGCGGGAATACTTTTTTATGGAAGAAATAGGTAAGGTTGAATTGAGGCACTTGGTCGACTCAGACTACGATGCCCTCAAGCAGACCATGATAAAATCTTATGCCAATTGGCCCAACTCCTATTGGACAGAACAACACATCCACAAACTTCTCAAAACCTTTCCCGAAGGACAGATTGCAGTTTTAATCGACGGTGAAATTGTCGGCTGTGCCCTGTCGATAATTGTCAAGTACGATCTATTCGGCGATACCCACACCTACCGCAAGATTACGGGAAACTACACTTTTGACACCCATTCCCCGAAGGGTGATGTGCTATACGGTATCGACGTGTTTATCCTGCCTGAGTATCGAGGTTTGAGGCTGGGCAGGAGACTCTATGATGCGCGCAAGGAACTTGCGGAACAGCGCAATCTCCGCGCCATTCGCTTCGGCGGAAGGATTCCGGATTTTCACAAATACCCCGAGCTCAGCCCCAAAGAATATATCGACAAAGTCAAGCACAAAGAGATTCACGACCCCATCCTAAACTTTCAGCTGGCCAATGACTTTCATATCGTCAAAGTGCTCAAAAGTTATATCCAAGACGATGACGAGTCGCGCGGTTATGCCGTGCTTCTCGGGTGGGACAATATATACTACGAGAAGCCTTCGAGTAAAATCAGCGCCGACAAGTCCATTGTGAGGCTGGGCCTTATTCAATGGCAAATGCGCCTTTACGCGGGCATAGACGAGCTCTTTGATCAGGTTGAGTTCTTCGTAGATGCCGTTTCGGGTTATAAAAGCGATTTTGCCTTGTTTCCCGAATTCTTTAATGCTCCGCTGATGGCAGACTACAATCACCTTTCCGAGGCCGAAGCCATCCGAAAACTGGCGGAATATACCGATGAGATTCGTGAGCGTTTTCTGAATTTGGCAGTGTCGTACAACGTCAACATTGTGACGGGAAGCATGCCTGAGCTCAATGAAGACGGGCGCCTGTTTAACGTGGGATTTCTGTGCCGCAGGAACGGAACTTTTGAAAAGTACACCAAAATTCACGTTACTCCGGACGAATCACGCGCATGGGGACTCACCGGCGGTGAAACCGTAAAAGTGATCCAAACAGATTGCGGACCGGTAGGGGTGTTAATTTGCTACGACGTAGAATTTCCCGAGCTGCCGCGCCTTCTTGCGCAAGACGAAATGAAGATTCTTTTTGTCCCCTTTCTGACCGACACCCAAAACGGCTACTCACGTGTGCGCTATTGCGCCCGCGCGCGGGCCATAGAAAATGAATGCTATGTGGCCATCGCAGGCAGTGTGGGCAACCTGCCGAAAGTAGAAAACATGGACATTCAATTCGCGCAGAGTGTCGTGTTCACTCCCTGTGACTTTTCCTTTCCCACGAACGGGATCAAGGCAGAGGCAACGCCCAATTCAGAAATGATTCTCGTTGCCGATGTGGACTTGGATTTGCTGCGGGAGCTTCATGAGTATGGAGCGGTGCGCAACCTGAAAGACCGCCGGGAAGATGTGTACAGTTTGAGCAGGGGGAAACAGAGCGACAAAAATTAACGGGTTTCCTTACAACCTGAGTTCGGTCATTCTTCTGAAAACTCGACTGCTGCGGGCACATGCCGTTCGTTCGGATTAGCCTCGACGCAGCGCATCCCCGTGCTCCGGTACGCCCTCTGAGAACCGTATGAGCCTTCGCATTTCAGGAAGCTCAATCCGTTTTTACAAACTTTGCATTGATCACCTCCGCGCCGGAAGTGAGGACCAGAATGTACATGCCCTGCGGAAGGTTGTGAATGTCGACAGTGATGAACTCACCGTAGCCGGCTGTGTGCTGTTCTTCCACTTTGGAGCCCGAAAGATTAAAAATCTCTGCGCGCACATCGGTAAAGACCCTTCCCGTGGTCTTGACCTGAATCTGATCACGGGCAGGATTGGGGAAGATGACGGCTTCAAGCTCCGGTTCCTCCTTCACATTGAGTATGGTTCCGAGGTCGGCCTCCCATCGAAAAATGCCTCCCGAGGAAGCATTGACATTGGCGCCTCCCCACCCCGAGGTCAGCGAAGTAAATGCCACGCAATTCATTCCCGGGTTGCCCTCCCATGACTCCCAGGTTTGACCGTGATCAAAAGTTATGGCGATTTCCTGAGAATTGCCTTCGTAGCCGTCGGTGACCACGTAAGTCCCTTCCGTTCCCGGGATATACTGCACACATCTGGCAGTAGGCGATTCGGGTGCTGAAATTTGCGTCCATGAGGAACCGCCGTTTACCGTGACGGCCGCTTGCTGCGGCTGAAAAGAGACAATCATACCCTGCAGCGCATCGCGAAATGCGACCGATGCCAAGCCGGCCACAGTAGATGATCCGGGCAGGTCTACGGGAAAACGTTGCCAGGAAGCACCGCGGTCGGGAGTGCGGTAGATATTGTTCTCGGTGGTCACAAACCAAAGGGTATCCGAGACTGCCGCATAGGTGTCATTGCCCGACAGGAGAAAATAGCTGTCGCCCTGAATCGGCGCGGGTACTTGAGGGTCGAAGAGTTCCTGCCAGGTATCTCCGCCGTCAGCCGTCCTGAATATTTTGATCATGTCTACAGAAGGTGAGCCGGTGCGCGGGCTGCCGAAAACAATGCCTTCGAGCGCGTTGAAGAAGTGAACATTTTGCACCCCTTTGCCCTGCTCGTTGAAAGGCCCCGGCACATCGGTCCAAGTTTGTCCGGAATCCGTAGTGTGAAAAAGTTTGGCCCGTCCCGGAGAGGGGTAGCGAAGGGCAAGGACCCAAGCCTCCGCGTCGCTTACGGCCTCGATTCTCACGGGGAGGTGGTTGCCGTCGGTTTCGGGCAAGGTCAGAATATCCCAGGTATTCCCTCCGTCAGAAGTGCGTGCCAGTTCTCGCACATCTTGGAAGGTCGGGTGGACAGGTGCCGCCCAAAGCCCTTCTTCCCCGACCGGGGATATGCTGAAGAAATTTCGCGGAGAATCCGGATTGATGACCATGCCCGGTCCTACATCCGTCCACTGCGCATGAGCGAAACTACCGCTTAGCAATGTGGCGAAAAAAAGAAAAATCGCGGGCAAATAACTTATTCTAACCATCTCAAAGAAATTGTTCGCAACAAAAAAATTACGGGAATAGCTTTAGCAAGTTTACGACAAAGGGGGCAATTCCGCCACAAAGACCGCTGAAAGGCGAAGATTTCCCCGCGGAAATCTTGAGTGGAAAAGATGAATTTAGCTTTAATTCACACAAAATTAAACCGTTTTGGTCGGAGCATCGAAAATTCGTCTATCTTTGTGGCTCATTATTTACATTTTTACCATGAACAACGGAACAGTTAAGTTCTTCAATGACTCCAAAGGATACGGATTCATTCGCGAGGACGACACACAGAAAGAGTACTTTGTACACGCAAAAGGACTCATCGATCAAATCAGCGAAAACGACCAAGTAACCTTCGAACTTCAGGAAGGTCGCAAAGGTCTCAACGCGGTAAACGTGAAGTTGGCATAAGCGTTTGCCCTATACGTATTTGAAGAGAGAGCGCCCGAAAGGCGCTCTTTTTTTGTTCCGTGTTTTTTGCTTGAGTTCGGTTGTTCTTCGGGATTCAGAAGGCTTGATGAAAAATTTTTCATGTGAAAGCAGCACGAAGCCTGCTTACCGCTCCCCTCCTACTCACTGTAAATGGTATATCGGGTACGTATCTTCTCGAATGCTTCAAGGTCATCCTGCCATGAAGCCCTGATTTCTGCGGCTGACTTTCCGGCGATCACATCTTTGCGCAATCGGTCCGTACCGGCGAGCTTGTCAATAAACCCCGACTTCAGAAAAAACGCGGAAGGATCCTTCGTTTCTGTGTACATCCGAACGAGCCATTCCATATTCATGCTGTCGGGAGGCGCTGCCGGATCGATGCGGTCACGCAGAAGGTAACCGCGGCATGTCATTCCCTCATGCGGAGGATGGTCCGAAACGCCGGGAATAGGCTTGGGAACGAATTCAAAGTCCCCGCCGCGGTTTCCCGGTTCTCCGATCATCTGAAAGGGATGCGATGTGCCTCGTCCTACACTCACCACAGTCCCTTCAAAGAAGCACAAGCTCGGATAGAGATACACGGCAGTCATATCAGGCAAATTCGGAGAGGGCGGAACAGGCAATTCATAAATGACGGATGCAGTGTAGTTTTCGCAGGGGTACACCTCCAAATCACACTTCACTCCTCCTTTGAGCCAGCCTTCTCCGTTGATCATACCCGCATACTCGCCGATGGTAAGTCCGTACACCGCGGGCACGGGATGCATGCCCACAAAAGAGGAAAAGTCCGCGCGCAATACGGGCCCGTCCGTGTAGTGCCGATGCGGATTGGGCCGGTCGAGAACAACCACGGGAACATCGCTTTCAGCACAGGCTTCCATCACGTAGTGCAGGGAGGAGATATAGGTGTAAAATCGGGCCCCGACATCCTGAATGTCGAATACCATCAAGTCCAAGTCCTCCAGATGCTCGGCTGCGGGCTTTTTATTTTTCCCGTAAAGGGATACCACGGGAAGACCCGTTTCACCATCTCGACCGTCGCGCACGGTGGCACCGTCGGCGAGGTTGCCGCGAAACCCGTGCTCGGGAGCAAATATTCTCCTCACTTCCGCACCGGAGGCGATCAAGGTGTCTACCAAGTGGGTGCTGCCGATCACCGCAGTATGGTTGGCAGTAATTCCGATCCGCTTCCCTGTGAAGGCTTCTGCATTTGCCGTAAAGGCATGAATGCCGGGCAATACAGCAATCGGCTCCTGAGGCTCTTCGGCAGCAACTGCTCCGCCTGTCCGACGCTCTGACACGGGCTGAGCGCAGGAAGAAGCGAGAGAAACGTGAATGAGGGCGAGGTAGCAAGCGATTTTCATACTTTTACCCCCGCCCGAGATACGGCGACCGAAACCGGCAAGAAGCAGCATTGAATACCTCATTTTTTATTGCAAAACGTTTAATTCGGCGTGAAAGTAGCGAAAAGGAACTTTCAAAGCCCATCGTACGGATCGCAACGGCGGGCATCGCCCTGGGAATTACTGTGATGATTCTCAGCATCGGTATTGTGACCGGGTTTCAGCACGAGATTCGGGAGAAAGTACTGGGATTCGGCTCCCACATTCAGGTGACGAACTTCAGCAGCAGCGTACGCTACAACGATCCTCGTCTGGAGGTGGACCAAGATTTTTATCCCGGATTGAGCTCCCTGAAAGCGGTGCGCCACATCCAGCAATATGCTTTGCTACAGGGCATATTGGAAACGCCTGAGAATATTCAGGGCATCTTCGCCAAGGGAGTGACCTACGATTTTGATCCGAGCTTCCTGCAGGAAAATCTCACAGAAGGCAAACTGCCCGTATTCAGCGATACCGCGGTATCCCGAGAAATTGTCATGTCGAAGTACCTTGCCGATCGGATGCAAATCAAAACAGGCGACCGCGTGACGGTGTACTTTCCGAATCCCTCGCGGAATATGGTACAGCGCAATTTCACCCTGACGGCCGTCTACGACACGGGGCTTGAAGATCTGGATGCACAGTTTGTATTCATTGATCTGAACCACATTCGCCGAATCAACCAATGGGGCCTGCAGGCGCAAATGCGCTACGAGGGGTGTGAAGCCGAAAGGGTCCGCCTGAAAGCCCTCGGATTCGGCGGCGACGGCAATCACCGCTTCGAATGGAGTACGGGCGACCATACGGGCGCCGGCCCCCACGATTTTTGCATCAGCGGTGATACGCTGATCTACGTCGTACTCACCGACCGCAGCGAAACGATATCCGACACTGCCTTTTTTCATTTCAAAAATTCGGGTCCGGAAGCAACATCGACTTGCCGATGTCCCGATCCCGATGCTTACACCATTACCACAAGCGGCGGGAGCGAACGCTATTACACGGGCGGATTTGACATCATCCTCGAATCTTACAAGGACCTCGACGCGACGGATCGGTTCATCTATGAGCACCTCAATTACGATCTCCGTACAACAACCATCACGCAGCGATCCCCCGAAATTTTCAATTGGCTGGAGATGCTTGACATCAACACACTGATCATCATTGTACTCATGATCATTATATCGGTGATCAACATGACCTCTGCCCTGTTGATTCTGATCATGGAACGCACGCAAATGATCGGCATTCTCAAGGCCATGGGAGCCACCTCGCGCACGATACAGGGCATCTTTCTCACTCAGGCGGCCTATATCATCGGGATCGGATTGGTGATAGGCAATGTACTGGGTTTAGGCTTAGCATGGATTCAAATTTCCTTCGGCCCGGTGAAGCTCGACCCGCAGCACTACTATGTGTCCGAGGTCCCGATACTTCTTGACCCCGTTCATATTCTCGTGCTCAACGTGGGGACATTGGTCGTATGCCTTGCCATGCTCCTGTTGCCTGCGCTCGCTGTGAATAATGTAAAGCCCACCACCGCAATTCGGTTTAATTAGCGTCTGTCCATAAAGTACGCCGTCATGCCTTCGGCTCAATCTGAGGGCTTGATCCGACGACTTGCTGTTGAGCAATCTGATCCGGCCGCTTGACTGTACTGACGAAGGCTGATTAAGGAAATCGGGAAACCCCGAAGCCCTTGCAGCGTAAATGAGCAGGTCATCCGTAAGCGGGGTAATTCCGCGCTTCTTGCCCGACACATCCGACCCGGTTTGGTACCTTTGCAAAAAAATTTTTTTTATGGCTTTTCGGAAAGCATACAACAACATTCTCGAAACGATCGGCGATACTCCCCTGATCAAGATGAACAAGATTTGCAAGCATATACCGGCACAGGTCTATGCCAAGGTGGAGTACTTCAATCCGGGGCACAGCACCAAAGACCGCATGGCCCTTCAGATGATTGAAGACGCTGAAAAAGAAGGGAAGCTCAAGCCCGGCGGCACCGTCATTGAATGCACTTCCGGAAATACCGGAATGGGATTGGCGCTGGCCTGCATCGTGAAGGGGTACAAGCTGATATGCACACTCAGCGACAAGCAGAGCAAAGAAAAGATGGACATCCTGCGCGCCATGGGAGCCGAAGTACACGTATGCCCCACGAATGTAGCGCCCGAGCATCCCGACTCTTATTATTCCGTGGCCTCACGGCTCAACAAAGAAATCCCGAATTCATTTTATCCTTACCAGTACGACAATTTGGGCAACCGAAAAGCCCATTACCTTACCACAGGACCCGAAATTTGGGAGCAAACGGAAGGGAAAATCACACACTTCGTGGTAGGTGTAGGTACGGGCGGAACCATCAGCGGTGTGGGAAAATACCTCAAAGAAAAAAATCCCGACATCAAAATATGGGGTGCGGACAGCTACGGGTCTGTATTCAAAAAATACCACGAAACCGGGATTTTTGACGAAAATGAGATCTACTCCTACATCACGGAGGGCATCGGAGAAGATATTCTTCCTAAAAATGTAGACTTCGATGTGATTGACCGTTTTGAAAAGGTGACCGATAAGGACGGTGCCCTTTTCGCGCGCGATTTGGCACGAAAAGAAGGTCTCTTTCTGGGATACTCTTGCGGCTCGGCCTATGCGGTAGTAGAACAGCTCAAGGATGAGCTGACGGAGGACGACGTGGTGGTCGTATTGTTTCACGACCACGGATCGCGCTACGTGGGTAAGGTTTACAACGACGATTGGATGCGCGACCGCGGTTTTTTGAACGACCGGAACAAGACCGCACTCGACTTGGTAAACCGCCATGCCGACAAGCCCCTGGTAACCATAGGTGCGGAGGAACTCGTGATCAATGCCATCGACAAACTCAAAAAATTCGACATTTCCCAGATCCCGGTGATCCGCGACGGAGACTTTGTGGGATCCGTTGATGAGCGGGCCATCTTCAACGCGATGTGCAACGGAAGCAACACTGCGGGCATGAAAGTGAAAGAAGTGATGGGCAGTCCCTTTCCGATCGTGGAAAGTGATGAAGACCTCAGGCAGATTGTGAAGCTTGTGGACAAGAGCACACCCGCTGTGATTGTGAAAATAGATGATGCGCGCCACCACATCATCACCCGTCACGACCTGATTTCGGCGCTGTCCTGATGCCTGTATTTCGGGATCAAATCGGAAGACGTACGGAAGTACCGGATGAGATACGCAGTATCGTATCCCTCGTTCCTTCCCAGACCGAACTGATCTGCGATTTGGGCTGTGAAGAGGCGCTCACCGGTATCACCTCTTTTTGCGTACACCCCAACCACGTGTACCGATCACGGCGGCGCGTAGGCGGAACCAAAAACTTCGATAGCGCGCGTATTGCCGCACTTCGACCGGACCTCATTGTATGCAACAAAGAGGAAAATCCAAAGGCCCCCACGGAGGCACTTGCAGAGCAATGGCCCGTGTGGGTGAGCGATGTGAGCGATTTTCGATCGGCTGCAGAAATGATTGAAATGCTCGGCGCAGTGCTGGGAAAACAGGCGGAAGCCTCCGCAATGACAGAAGCCATAGCACGCGGGCGCCTGCTGCGCTCCCCTTTTCGGGAAAAAAAGAAAAAGCCGTCCGTGCTTTACATGATTTGGAAAGATCCCTATATGGCTGCAGGTACGGATACATTTATCTCCGCGGCGCTGGAAGAAATCGGCGCGGAGAATGTGCTCGCCAGACGCGGGGCCGGCGGTTTGCGATATCCCCGCATAGATGAAGACGATCTGGCTGAGCTGAATCCCGACTTCATCTTTCTTTCGTCGGAGCCTTACCCTTTCAAAGAGAAGCACGCTGCTGAATTCGCCAGATACTGCAAGCGCGGGGCCCTTACCGTAAACGGTGAAGTTTTCTCTTGGTACGGTTCACGCATCATGAAGTCGGAAGATGATTTGCTGCGCACGGCTGCATACATTCACGGTTCCTGAGCGATCCCTCACAGGCCCTTTTACTGAGCCGCCACCGATCAGAGCGGACGTCCGCCGGTCACAAAAACTGCTGCAGAAAATTTTCTTCCGGCGAATTGCGTTAGATTCGCAAGCGATGACTGCTATCCTCCCACGTATGCTTGCGGGAATTTTCCTGTTCGTTGCGGCTGCGTCAATACAAGCCCAGCGGACAGGATTGGTGCTGAGCGGCGGCGGGGCAAGCGGACTCGCCCATATCGGCGTTATTCAAGCCCTGGAGGAAGAGGAAATCCCCATTGATTATATCACGGGAACTTCCATGGGCGCGCTTGTGGGTGGGCTATACGCGGCAGGCTATACCCCCGAAGAAATGATCCGCTTTGCCGAGTCACCGCAATTTTTGCGGGCGATAAGCGGTGAGCTGGAGGACCGCGACCTCTATTACTTCACTCGGGATCCCGAAGATGCATCCATCATCCGCTTCAAATTCGACTTTGAAAATTTTCTTCAAAAAACGCTGCCCGCCAATGTCGTCACCCCAAACCTCATGGAATACCTTTTCATGGATGTCTTGGCTCCCGCGTCGGCAGCTGCGCAATACGATTTTGACCGACTCATGGTCCCCTTTCGATGTGTGGCGGCAGATGTGGTGAACAAAGAGCAGGTGGTATTTTCCGAGGGAAGTTTGCCCGTAGCCATGCGCGCATCCTCGACCTACCCTTTCTACTACCGCCCGCTTGTGGTGAACGGCACCATGCTTTTTGACGGCGGGCTTTACAACAATTTTCCTGCCGATGTTATGTACGAGGCATTTCTTCCCGATGTAATTCTCGGGAGTAATGTGGCATCGGCAAACGAACCTCCCGACGAAGATGACCTCATATCGCAAATCAGGAACATGATTACCATCCGGAGCGATTATACCATACAGTGCGATGAGGGATTGATTATCGAACCTGTTTCCGAAATCGGGGTATTTGATTTCGACAATGTGCGCGCGGAAGTTGCCAAGGGATATGCGGCGGCAAGGGAAAGAATGGAAGAAATCAAGTCGATGGTTGCACGGAGCGTCCCCCCGGACAGTGTAGCGGAGCGTCGCAGCGCATTTCGTTCAAAGTTTCCCGAAAAAAACATCGGGGAAATTGAGATCACCGGCGATTTGAACCAAAAACAAATCGAATACGTCCGCTCCATGCTGGGGCCCTCTTCCGGAGATTCGGTATTCACTTTTGACAAATTCCGGGGGCAGTTTCTGCGCATCGCCCAGGACGATAAAATACGTCACATTCGGCCCGTAGCGAAATACGACAGCACCGTAAGCAATTTCGGGCTGAGTCTGAAAGTGCGCCGAGAGCGGAACCTCACCGCCTTTTTCGGGGGAAATTTTTCTTCACGCCCCATTAACATCGGCTACGTAGGGCTCAAGTACAATGTTTTCGGCAGATCTTCGACCAGCATTATGGCCAACAGCTACTTCGGTCGGTTTTACGGATCCGCTATGGTGCGGGCCAAGATTGATTTCGGCGGGAAAAAACGCTGGAGCCTCGAGCCGCATATGGTCTTGAACCGGTGGGATTACTTCAGGAATTTTGCCACATTTTTTGAACAATCACGCCCGTCTTTCATCGTGAAAAACGAGGTTTACGGAGGATTGGGAGCCACCTCCTCTGCGGGAAACAACGCGGTGTGGCGTGCAGACTTTCGGTACGGTGAGACGATTGACAGATACTACCAAACAGAAAATTTTACCGTGGAGGATACCTCCGATGTTACGCGGTTTTCGATGGGGACCTTCGCGGCGGGCTATGACCGCAATACACTCAACAGGAAAGTGTACGCCAATAAGGGTACCCGACTGCAAATCACTGCACGCGGAATATACGGCAACGAAGTGACGGATTACGGTACCACGCGTCCGGTGTTGGACTCTGCTATTACCGCAAATCATCTGTGGGCAGACATACGGCTGAAATACGAAAACTACTTTTTGAAACAAGGATTCTTCACCTTGGGCCTTGATGTAGAGGCTGTCTATTCCTCGAAGCCTTTTTTCGCCAATTACACGGCTTCAGTGATTTCCTCTCCGGCCTATGAACCCATTCCCGAGAGCCGCACATTTTTTATTGAAGAATTTAGGGCGCACGAATACGCTGCACTCGGACTCCGGTCTGTTTTTGAAATCAGAAAAAACCTTGATGTCAGACTGGAAGGATATGCGTTTCAGCCGCGGAGATCATTTGTGCGCCTGGAAGATAATTTGGTGGGATTCGGAGAAATACCGGGACAGGCACAATACATTGCCGCAGGCGCATTGGTATTCAACAGCCCTCTGGGCCCCATAAGCCTGAATCTCAACTACTACAGCAGTCAGATTGAGCAACCGTGGAGCTTTCTCTTCAATTTCGGTTACACCTTGTTTAACAAAAGCATTTACGAGCTTTGACCGAGAGGCCGCACCGATTCAAGACCATATGCGGAATCAGGCCTGTGCGGTAGGTCCGCCGAAACCACCCATAGGGAACGAAGTCCCGCCGTCATGGCTTCCGCCGTCCGCTACGGTGCCGTGCACTGACTCATATTTCTCGATATTGTCAGCCAAGGCACGCAGAAGACGCTTGGCGTGCTGAGGGGTCAAAACGATGCGCGACTTGACCCGAGCCTTGGGCATTCCGGGCATGACCCGCACGAAATCCAAAACGAATTCCGCATTGGAATGGGTAATGATCGCAAGGTTTGAATAGATGCCGTCAGCCACCTCCTCATTGAGTTCGATGTTAATTTGGTTCCCTTTTTTCTCCGGGTTCTTTGTATTGTCTGCCATGGAAAAATGTGTTTTAAAAAAGCCTCCCGAAGTGCGGGAGGCTTTTTGTTTGTTTTCTTATTTGACTTCGATCTCTTCGTGTTCAGATTCGCTCGGTTGGCTGAGCATTTTCTCGTAATCCTCTTTCGAGCCTACATTCACTTTTCCGAATTCACGAATTCCCGTTCCCGCAGGGATCAAGTGACCTACGATTACGTTTTCTATCAGTCCGAGCAGGTCATCACGCTTACCGCTTACCGCAGCCTCATTGAGCACCTTAGTAGTTTCCTGGAAAGAAGCGGCAGAGATGAAGGACTTGGTCTGCAAGGATGCCCTCGTGATTCCTTGGAGCAGGGGACGCGAGGTAGCAGAGATGGCATCCCTCACCTCAACGGGCTTTTGGTCTTTTCGCTTCAGCTGAGAATTCTCATCTCTGAGTTGCCTTGCGGAAATGATCATTCCCGGTTTGAGGTTGGCGCTTTCACCGGCGTCCACGACCACCTTCATACCGTATATGCGGTCATTTTCAATCATGAAGTCCTGCTTCTCGACACTTTGCTTCTCAAGGAATCGGGTATCACCCTGATCCTCGATTTCCACCTTGCGCATCATCTGACGCACAATAATTTCAAAGTGCTTGTCATTGATTTTCACCCCTTGGAGTCGGTACACTTCCTGTACTTCGTTTACAAGGTATTCTTGGACCTTGGTCGGTCCTTCAATGGCGAGGATATCACTCGGCGTAATGGCACCGTCCGAAAGGGACTGACCCGCGCGCACGAAATCGTTTTCCTGAACGAGGATGTGCTTCGAAAGGGAAACGAGGTATTTCTTGATTTCGCCGGTTTTGCTTTCGACAATGATCTCGCGGTTACCCCGCTTGATTTTACCGTAAGAAACGATTCCGTCAATTTCACTGACCACGGCGGGATTCGACGGATTACGCGCTTCAAAAAGCTCGGTAATACGCGGAAGACCTCCCGTAATGTCGCTTGATTTACCGCTCATACGCGGTATTTTGGCGATAATATTTCCTATGGTCACTTCGACCCCTTCTTTCACGCTCACGTGAGCACCTACAGGTAGGTTGTAAGACTTCACCACCTCTTTGCTCTTCTTGTCGACAATGTGAATGGCGGGGTTCTTTTTCTTGTCACGGCGTTCGGTAATCACCTTCTCGCGGTATCCTGTTTGCTCATCCACCTCTTCTCGATAGGTCACACCGTCTTCGAAGTTTTCGAATTTGATGGTACCGCTCGCCTCAGAGATAAATACAGCGTTGTATGGATCCCATTTACAAATCACCTGTCCTTTCTTCACTTCCTTTCCGTCTTTCACAAAAAGTTCAGATCCGTAAGGAATATTGCTGGTGGCAATGACGATTCCCGTCTTTTTATCGATGAGTTTCATCTCGCCCGAACGCCCTACGACGATGGTCTTCTTCTCACCGTCTGCCATAGTCTGCTCCACATCGCGAATTTCTTCGAACTCAATAATTCCGTCCGCTTTCGCTTTGATTTCTGACTCGTCAGCAATGTTAGAAGCTGTACCTCCCACGTGGAAGGTACGCAGGGTAAGCTGTGTACCCGGCTCACCGATAGACTGAGCGGCAATAACACCGACGGCTTCACCTTTCTGAACCATGCGTCCCGAAGCCAAGTTGCGTCCGTAACACTTCGCACAAACGCCGCGCTCGAGCTCACAGGTCAGTACCGACCTGATCTCAACTTCCTCGATACCTGCAGAATCAATGGCTATAGCAGCATCCTCTTTGATCTCCTCACCTTCTGCAACAATTACCTCGCCCGTTTCCGGGTGAACCACATCATGCAGGGAAGTACGTCCGAGAATACGGTCGTAGAGGGTCTCTACGATTTCTTCATTCTTCTTCAAGGCTGTAGCGGTAAGTCCGCGGAGGGTACCGCAATCCTCACCGAGAATCACAACATCTTGTGCCACATCTACCAATCGACGTGTGAGGTAACCCGCATCCGCCGTCTTGAGTGCAGTATCGGCAAGACCTTTACGCGCACCGTGCGTGGAGATGAAGTATTCCAGAATGGAGAGGCCTTCCTTAAAGTTGGAGAGAATCGGGTTTTCGATGATATCCTGCCCGCCCGTAGCACTCGATTTCTGCGGTTTTGCCATAAGGCCCCGCATTCCTGAGAGCTGGCGGATCTGCTCTTTTGATCCCCTTGCGCCCGAATCAAACATCATGTAGATCGAATTGAAGCCTTGGTTGTCGCTTTTCAGACGATCCATCAGAATATTGGTGAGCTTGGAGTTCGTATGCGTCCAGATATCAATGATCTGATTGTAGCGCTCGTTATTGGTAATAAGCCCCAGTCCGTAGTTGTCCAGCACGGCCTTCACCTCCTCGGTAGCCTTTGCCACGAGGATTTCTTTCTCCGGCGGAATGATTACATCATTGAGGTTGAATGAAAGTCCTCCCGAGAATGCCGTGTTGAATCCCAAGGACTTAATGTCATCCAAGAATTGAGCACAGCGTGCCATCCCGACTACTTTGAGCACTTCACCGATAATGTCTCGAAGCGCCTTTTTGGTGAGCACTTGATTGATAAAACCGGCTTCATTGGGCACGTGCTTGTTGAAAAGCACCCGACCCGTAGTGGTCTCAAGAATTTCACTGTTACCGTCGGGATCTGTGAAGCGGAATTTGATATGGGCGTGTAGGTCCAGCTTGCCTTCATTGTAGGCAATTTCCACTTCTTCAGTGTCGTAGAATGTACCGCCTTCGCCTTTCACAATATGGTCACCCTCGGTCTTACGGCCTTTGGTGATGTAGTAGAGTCCGAGTACCATATCCTGCGAAGGAACGGCAATCGGGGCTCCGTTGGCCGGGTTGAGAATATTGTGCGAAGCGATCATCAGCATTTGCGCTTCGAGTATGGCAGCATTGCCCAAAGGAAGGTGCACTGCCATTTGGTCGCCGTCAAAGTCGGCATTAAAAGCCGTACATACGAGCGGGTGAAGCTGGATGGCTTTTCCCTCGATCATTTTGGGCTGAAAAGCCTGAATTCCCATCCTGTGCAGGGTCGGGGCACGGTTGAGGAGCACGGGGTGGCCTTTGAGTACATTTTCGAGAATATCCCAAACCACCGCCTCTTTGCGGTCTACAATCTTCTTCGCCGATTTCACTGTTTTCACAATACCGCGCTCGATCATTTTGCGAATGATAAAGGGCTTGTATAGCTCAGCAGCCATATCTTTCGGCAGTCCGCACTCGTGGAGTTTCAGGTCCGGACCTACAACGATCACCGAACGGGCGGAATAATCCACACGCTTTCCGAGCAGGTTTTGTCGGAAACGTCCCTGTTTTCCTTTCAGGCTGTCTGAAAGTGATTTCAAGGGTCGGTTTGATTCGGTTTTTACAGCACTGGATTTGCGCGAGTTGTCAAACAGAGAATCCACGGACTCCTGAAGCATGCGCTTTTCATTCCTGAGGATGACTTCAGGGGCCTTGATTTCGATCAACCTTTTCAATCGGTTGTTTCGGATGATCACTCTTCGATAGAGGTCATTGAGGTCACTGGTGGCAAATCGACCGCCGTCGAGCGGAACCAAGGGGCGCAACTCGGGCGGAATTACGGGAACTACCTTGATAATCATCCACTCGGGACGGTTCTCAATGCGTGAGTTGGCGTCTCGGAGTGCCTCAACCACCTGAAGACGTTTCAACGCCTCATTCTTTCGTTGCTGCGAAGTTTCCGTATCTGCCTTGTGGCGGAGTTCGTATGAAAGTCCGTCGAGGTCTGTACTTTTCAACAGGTCGTAAAGTGCATCTGCACCCATTTTGGCCACGAAGCGGTTAGGGTCTGCCTCATCGAGATATTGGTTTTCCTTGGGAAGGGTCTCGAGGATGTCGATGTACTCTTCTTCCGTGAGGAAATCCATCCGCTGCAGCGGCTCTCCCTCAATATTCACCGCCGGCCCCGGATTGATAACGACGTAGCGCTCGTAGTAAATGATCTGATCGAGCTTTTTGGTCGGCAGTCCCAGCAGGTATCCGATTTTATTGGGCAGTGATTTGAAGTACCAGATGTGGGCCACGGGCACTACCAGAGAAATGTGTCCCATGCGCTCGCGCCGCACTTTCTTCTCCGTCACTTCCACACCGCAACGGTCACATACGATGCCTTTGTAGCGAATTCTCTTGTACTTACCGCAGTGGCACTCGTAATCTTTTACCGGACCGAAGATGCGCTCGCAGAAAAGTCCGTCGCGCTCGGGCTTATAGGTTCGGTAATTGATCGTTTCGGGTTTCAGCACCTCTCCGTGGCTGCGCTCCAAAATCTGTTCGGGCGAAGACAGGCTGATGGTGATGCTGTTAAAATTCGCGTTGAGTTTATTTTCTTTTCTTAAGGCCATCCTTGATTGTCTTTAAATGCGTTAAATCAGTCCTTCACCCTCTTAGTCGAGTGATACGCTCAGTCCGAGACCGGCGAGCTCGTTCAGCAATACATTGAACGACTCGGGAATTCCGGGTTCGGGCATGTTTTCACCTTTCACGATCGCCTCGTAAGCCTTGGCACGGCCTACCACGTCGTCAGATTTTACGGTCAACACCTCACGGAGTATGTTCGATGCGCCGAAAGCTTCGAGCGCCCAAACTTCCATCTCTCCGAAGCGCTGGCCTCCGAACTGCGCCTTACCTCCCAGCGGTTGCTGTGTGATGAGCGAGTACGGTCCGATGGATCGCGCGTGCATCTTGTCGTCTACCATGTGCGCCAGCTTCAGCATGTAAATCACGCCTACGGTAGCCGTTTGGTCAAAGTAGGTACCCGTACCTCCGTCTCGGAGTTTGGTCACACCGTAGCGCGGCACTCCGGCCTTGTCGGTGTACTCGTTGATTTGGTCGATGGTGGCACCGTCAAAAATCGGGGTGGCAAACTTCAGTCCGAGCTTCTGTCCGGCCCAGCCGAGAACGGTCTCATAAATCTGGCCGAGGTTCATTCGGGAAGGTACACCGAGCGGGTTCAATACGATGTCAACCTGCGTTCCGTCGTCGAGGAAAGGCATGTCTTCTTTTCGCACAATTTTGGCCACGATACCTTTGTTACCGTGGCGTCCCGCCATCTTATCCCCTACCTTCAGCTTACGCTTTTTGGCGATATAGACCTTGGCCAACTTGAGGATTCCGCTGGGGAGTTCATCCCCGATGGTAATCTGGAATTTCTCACGTTTGTAAGCTCCCGCGTAATCGTTGTACTTGATGTTGTAGTTGTGAATGAGGTTTTTTATCAGACTGTTGATGTGGTCATCAGTGGTCCACCTGCCGGGATTCACAATACTGTAATCAATGGCTGCCAAAGCTTTTTGGGTAAACTTCACCCCTTTTTTGATCAGCTCTTCTTTGAAGTTATTGAAAACGCCTTGAGAGGTTTTTCCGCTGACCAACTTGGAGAGTTTTTCGATCAACAAGTTTTTCAACTCCGCAGTCTCGCGGGCGAACTTCTTGTCGAGCTCTTCCACGATCACCTTCTCCTCTGACTTTTTCTTGGGCGATTTCACTGCTTTCGCAAAAAGTTTCTTGTCGATGACCACACCGCGCAATGAAGGCGGCGCTTTCATGGACGCATCTTTTACGTCACCTGCCTTGTCGCCGAAGATGGCGCGAAGGAGCTTCTCCTCAGGCGAGGGGTCGGTTTCTCCCTTCGGCGTGATTTTTCCGATCAGGATATCACCCTCCTTGATCTCCGCACCGATGCGGATCATTCCGTTCTCGTCGAGGTCTTTGGTAGCCTCTTCGCTTACGTTGGGAATATCAGGGGTGAGTTCTTCCTGACCGCGCTTGGTGTCGCGCACTTCGAGGATGTACTCGTCAATGTGGATCGAAGTAAAGATATCTTCGCGCACCACTTCTTCGGAAATCACAATGGCATCCTCGAAGTTGTATCCTTTCCAGGGCATGAAGGCTACTTTCAAGTTTCGACCGATAGCCAGCTCTCCCGCTTCGGTGGCATAGCCTTCGCTCAGCACTTGTCCTTTATGAACCTTCTGGCCTTTGCGAACAATGGGCCTGAGGTTGGCGGAAGTACCTTGGTTCGTTTTTTGAAACTTGATGAGCGAATATTCCTTGAGGTCATCATCGAAGCTTACCAATTTTTCTTCCTCATCGCGGTTGTAGCGCACCACGATCGTCTTTGCATCCACAGACTCTACCACACCGTCGCCCTCGGCAGTCACAAGCACGCGAGAGTCGCGTGCCACGAGCGGTTCAAGACCTGTGCCCACGACAGGAGCTTCCGGCCGAAGCAGCGGTACTGCCTGACGCATCATGTTGGACCCCATGAGCGCACGGTTGGCATCGTCATGCTCGAGGAAGGGAATAAGTGAGGCTGCAATAGAGGCAATTTGGTTGGGTGCCACATCGATCAAGTCGATTTTCTGCGGCGCCACCACCGGGAAGTCTCCCTCTTTTCGGGCCTTGACAGTTTCTGTCTCAAATTCTCCTTTCGGGTTCACTTGGGCATTGGCCTGTGCGATCATTTTCTGATCTTCCTCTTCGGCACTGAGGAAGAGAGGCTCCTCTTTCAGGTTCACCTTTCCGTCCTTCACATTTCTGTAAGGGGTTTCAATGAATCCAAGCCTGTTAATCTTGGCAAATACGCAAAGCGAAGAAATCAGACCGATATTCGGTCCTTCAGGCGTTTCGATGGTACAGAGGCGACCGTAGTGGGTGTAGTGTACGTCACGAACCTCAAACCCGGCACGCTCGCGGGAGAGACCTCCCGGTCCGAGCGCTGACATGCGGCGTTTATGCGTTACCTCTGCCAGCGGATTGGTCTGGTCCATGAACTGGGACAGCTGATTGGTCCCGAAAAAGCTGTTGATCACCGACGAGAGTGTCTTGGCGTTGATCAGGTCGGTAGGTGTAAACACCTCGTTGTCGCGGACATTCATTCGCTCGCGAATGGTACGGGCCATACGGGCCAGACCTACGCCGAATTGATTGTGCAGCTGCTCTCCGACGGTACGAACGCGGCGGTTGCTCAAGTGGTCAATGTCGTCGACATCGGTATTTGAGTTCACCAAGTCGATCAGATACTTGATGATTTTAATGATGTCCTCACGTGTCAGTGTGCGCTCTTCGAAGCCGGTATCCACACCGAGTTTCTTGTTAATTCTGAAGCGGCCTACCTCTCCGAGGTCGTAACGCGTTTCGGAAAAGAAGAGTTTGTCAATCACGCCCCTTGCCGTATCCAGATCCGGCGGCTCCGCATTTCTCAGCTGGCGGTAGATGTGCTCCACCGCTTCTTTCTCCGAGTTGGAAGTGTCTTTCTGAAGCGTATTATAAATGATCGAGAAGTCAGCTGCATTGATATTCTCTTTGTGCAGGATCACTGTTTTGGCGCCCGATTCGAGAATCTGCTCAATATGCGTTTCTTCGATGATGGTTTCGCGGTCGATGATCACTTCGTTACGCTCGATCGATACCACCTCTCCCGTGTCTTCATCCACAAAATCTTCGATCCAAGATTTGAGAACACGTGCGGCAAGCTTTCTGCCGATCAGTTTTTTCGCACCCGTTTTTGTCACCTTCACCTCATCGGCGAGGTCAAATATTTCGAGGATGTCCTTGTCACTCTCGAAACCGATGGCCCGAAGCAAGGTTGTTACGGGCAATTTCTTTTTTCGGTCAATGTACGCGTACATCACTGCATTGATATCCGTCGCGAATTCAATCCATGAACCTTTGAAAGGGATGACACGGGCCGAGTACAGTTTGGTACCGTTTGCGTGTCGGCTCTGGCCGAAAAACACACCCGGAGAGCGGTGCAGCTGAGATACGATGACCCTTTCGGCACCGTTGATCACGAAAGAACCCCTGGGCGTCATGTAGGGAATAGTCCCCAAGTAGACATCCTGAACAATCGTTTCAAAATCCTCGTGTTCGGGGTCGGTACAGTAAAGCTTCAATTTTGCCTTAAGCGGCACAGCGTAGGTCAATCCGCGCTCAACACATTCTTGTATGCTGTATCGCGGCGGGTCGATAAAGTAGTCGAGGAACTCAAGCACGAACTGATTTCTGGTATCAGTGATGGGGAAGTTTTCGCTGAAAACTTTGTACAACCCTTCATGCTCCCTGTCTTCCGGGTTGGTGTCGAGCTGGAAAAATTCTTGAAACGACTTTAACTGAACTTCGAGGAAATCAGGATAATCGATCAGGTGACGACTCGAAGCAAAATTGATGCGTTCGCCGGTGGATTTCGTTAGTGTGGCCAAGACAATGAGATTTATGGTTTAATTAGAACGCGGTGACAATACAAGCGGACTTGTCATAAAAAGGTTTAGCCCACCACGCCGGAGCGTGGTGAGCTACACCTTAACAATTGATGTGCAAAGTGTTGAGTTTCTTACTTGAGCTCAACTTCTGCACCGGCTTCTTCGAGTTGTGATTTAAGCGACTCTGCTTCCTCTTTGGAAACACCCTCCTTAACAGGAGCGGGAGCGCTGTCAACCACAGCTTTGGCTTCTTTCAAGCCAAGGCCGGTGAGTTCTTTCACGAGTTTTACAACCCCGAGCTTAGATCCGCCCGGCGCTTTCAGGATTACGTCGAAAGAAGACTGTGCTTCTTCAGCAGCACCATCGCCGCCGCCCGCACCGGGACCTGCTACTACCGCAGCTGCTGCCGCGGGCTCGATGCCGTGCTCTTCTTTCAGGTAGGTTGCCAATTCGTTTACTTCTTTTACCGTTAGGCCAACGAGTTGGTCGCCTAGTGTTTTAACGTCTGCCATTTTATTTGATTTTAAGTTTGTAGGTCAGTTGTTGTTGTTTGAAAAAAATTTAACGCTCTGAAAGTGTCTTCACGAGACCTGCTACGGTATTTCCTCCTGACTTCAGTGCGCCGACCACGTTTTGGATCGGAGATTGGAGCAGGGTAATTACCTCGCCGATGAGCTCTTCTCGCGACTTGATTTCCGTCAGCGTTTGGAGTTGGTCATCGCCTGTGAAGCACATTTCTTCAACGTAAGCCCCTTTCAATAAGGGCTTGGGATGTTTCTTTCTGAACTCTTTGATCAGTTTGGCCGGTGCGTTTCCGGTGTCTGACAGCATTACGGCCGTCGGACCGGCGAGCACGTCGTACAATCCTGAAAAGTCTTTGCCTTCAACACGTTCAAAAGCCTTTTTCAACAGGGTATTTTTCACCACGTTGAGCTTTATTCCTTTGTCGAAGCAAGTCCTTCTCAAGCTTGAGGTTGCCTCTGCATCGAGCTCTGAAGTATCGGCCAGATACACAACGTCGTTTTCAGCGAGTGTCAAGGCCAAGTCTTCAATGAGTTGATTCTTTTCAGCTTTTGTCATTTTTTACTTGTTAAACCGTTAAGCACTTGCCGCTTTCGTTTCGACTTTGATTCCGGGCGACATCGTAGCGCTCATAGAAATGCTCTTGATGTAGGTTCCTTTCGCTGCGGAAGGCTTGAGCTTCATCAACGTAGAGATTACCTCAGAGGCATTTTCTTTGATTTTTTGCGCGTCAAATGATGTCTTTCCGACGGTAGCGTGAATGATTCCGTATTTATCCACTTTAAAGTCGATTTTACCGGCTTTCACATCTTGTACCGCTTTGGCCACATCCATAGTCACCGTTCCCGTTTTGGGGTTGGGCATAAGACCGCGCGGACCGAGAATTCGGCCGAGGGCTCCTACCTTTCCCATCACGTTCGGAGTAGTGATGATTACATCTACATCGGTCCAGCCGCCCTTGATCTTCTCAACGTACTCATCCAATCCCACAAAGTCAGCACCGGCCTCGGTGGCTTCGGCTTCTTTATCGGGAGTGCAGAGTACAAGAACACGAACGTCCTTTCCGGTACCGTGTGGCAAAGAGACACTGCCCCTCACCATCTGGTTTGCTTTTCTCGGGTCAACACCGAGGCGCACAGCGATATCCACGGAAGCGTCGAATTTGGTACCGGAAATTTCTTTCACGATTCCTGATGCTTCTTCAAGTGTATATGCTTTGGCCGCGTCGTATTTTCCCAACGCTTCTTTTCGTTTTTTTGAAACTCGCATAGAAAACAGTTTTTACCGTTAAAAGGGTTTTTGGCCCTTTATATTTAGTCCCATACTACGTGCGGTCCCCGCAACCATCTTCATTGCAGATTCGACTGTAAAGGCATTGAGGTCAGACATCTTATCTTCGGCAATTGCTTTCACCTGATCCCAGGTTACACTGCCGACTTTCAGCCTGTTCGACTCCGCCGAACCTGATTTGATTTTGGCCGCTTCCTTGAGCTGTACAGCCGCCGGAGGGGTTTTCACGATAAAGTCAAAAGACTTATCGCCGTACACGGTAATTACTACGGGCAAAACTTTTCCAGCTTGTTCTTGTGTACGGGCATTGAACTGCTTGCAGAACTCCATGATATTCACGCCTTTCGCGCCCAATGCGGGCCCTACGGGAGGTGAAGGATTGGCAGCGCCGCCTTTCACTTGCAGTTTAATCATGCCGGTTACTTCTCTAGCCATTTAAGTTTTCGTTTAGTATATATTGATTCGGTCTTGAGCTTGGAAGCATTCCGCATCTCACATGTTGCGAAAAGCAGACCGTTGAATCCGTATTGTTTTTCAGCTTTCTTTCTCCACTTGCATGTAGCCGAGTTCGAGCGGCGTTTTTCTTCCGAAAATCTTCACCATCACTTTCAGCTTTTTCTTCTCTTCGTTCACCTCTTCGATTACGCCGTTAAAGTTATTGAAAGGCCCGTCGATGACCTTCACGCTTTCGCCCACGGTATAAGGGATATTGATCTCCTCTTCGCTGTCGGCAAGTTCGTCTACCTTGCCGAGAATTCGGTTGATCTCGGAGGTGCGCAAGGGAACGGGGTCTCCTCCCTTTTCCGCTCCGAGAAATCCGATCACATTATTAACGCCCCTGATCAGGTGAGGAACCTCGCCTACCAGTTCGGCTTCGATGATCACATAACCCGGAAAAAAGTTTCGCTCCTTGCTGACTTTCTTTCCGTTGCGGATTTGAAATACCTTTTCTGTCGGGATAAGTACCTGCGATACATGGTCCTGAAGGTTGGCACGACTTACTTCGAGCTCGATAAGCTCTTTCGCACGTTTTTCCTTGCCGCTCACGGCGCGGACCACATACCACTTTTTACCCGTTGATTCTGTCATAACTGCTGCGTTTGATGTCGATGTCATCAGCCCAGTGCCTGATAGATATACCCGAGGATTCCCCTCCAGGTAAATCCGTCGCCCGTGGCTACGTTGAAACCGAAGATGTAATCCATAAGGAATATGATGAGCGCTATGATCACGGAAGCAATCAAGACGAGGATGCTGCTGCTTTGGAGCTGTTTCCAAGAAGGCCAGGTCACTTTGTGCACCAGCTCATCGTATGATTCTCTGAAGGTTGTCTTTAAGCTTGCCACTTTGTCTAGGTTTGGCACGGGTGGAGAGACTCGAACTCCCGACACCTGGTTTTGGAGACCAGTGCTCTGCCAACTGAGCTACACCCGTTTATTGACAGGGAAAGGTGAACACCCTGCCGGGCGTTCACCTTCACCGTCAAAGGTTATTTCAAATTACTCTACAATCTCGGTAACCTGACCTGCGCCTACCGTACGACCGCCTTCGCGGATCGCAAATCGGAGGCCCTTGTCCATGGCCACGGGAACGATGAGTTCTACATCAATCGTTACGTTGTCACCGGGCATTACCATTTCGCGACCTTCGGGGAGGTTGATCTCACCTGTCACGTCCGTAGTACGGAAGTAGAACTGGGGACGGTACTTGTTGTGGAAGGGAGTGTGGCGTCCGCCTTCTTCTTTCTTCAACACGTAAATCTCTCCCTTAAACTTGGTGTGAGGAGTGATCGATCCCGGCTTGGCGATTACCATACCGCGCTTGATGGCTTTTTTCTCAATTCCGCGGAGGAGAAGACCTACGTTGTCTCCGGCTTCACCTCTGTTGAGAATTTTGCGGAACATCTCAACACCTGTTACTACAGACTTGAGTTTTTCCACTTGCATACCTATGATCTCAACTTCCTCGCCTGAGTTCACAACGCCGGTTTCGATACGGCCGGTAGCTACGGTTCCGCGACCTGTGATTGAGAATACATCCTCAACCGGCATCAGGAAGGGCTTGTCGATGTCACGAGGAGGCATTTCGATCCAAGTGTCAACGGCATCCATCAGCTCTTCAACAGTTTTGGTCCACTTGTCGTTGCCTTCGAGTGCGCCGAGGGCAGAACCCAAAATTACGGGAGTGTTGTCACCGTCGTAGTCATAGAAAGAAAGGAGCTCACGCACTTCCATTTCTACGAGCTCGAGGAGCTCTTCGTCATCAACGAGGTCTACTTTGTTCAGGAAGACTACAATGCGGGGCACACCCACCTGACGTCCGAGAAGAATGTGCTCGCGCGTCTGGGGCATCGGTCCGTCCGTAGCAGCTACTACGAGGATAGCGCCGTCCATCTGGGCAGCACCTGTTACCATATTCTTTACGTAGTCGGCGTGACCGGGACAGTCTACGTGAGCGTAGTGACGGTTTGCCGTAGTGTATTCTACGTGTGAAGTGTTAATGGTGATACCGCGCTCTTTTTCTTCGGGAGCGTTGTCAATGGCATCGAAGCTTTTCAGCTCTGACAAGCCTTTAGAGGCAAGAACGGTTGTAATCGCTGCCGTCAGGGTCGTTTTACCGTGGTCAACGTGTCCGATGGTACCTATGTTAAGGTGCGGCTTGGAGCGATCAAATGTTTCTTTAGCCATAGTTGGGAATTTTAAGTGGTTATTTGGTTCTGTATATCAAAAGTGCAATAGTGCCGTACGTGAGCCAATGACGGGAATTGAACCCGTGACCTCTTCCTTACCAAGGAAGCGCTCTACCCCTGAGCTACATCGGCTTAAATAGAGCGGGAGACGAGATTCGAACTCGCGACATTTAGCTTGGAAGGCTAATGCTCTACCAACTGAGCTACTCCCGCTTCTGAAGCCTGAAAATTAAAGAGTGGGGAGAGCAGGATTCGAACCTACGAAGCCGTTGGCAACAGATTTACAGTCTGTCCTCGTTGACCGCTTGAGTATCTCCCCAATTCTAATCATTTTTAATATAAAACAGAGAGCCGATGGAGGGACTCGAACCCACGACCTGCTGATTACAAATCAGCTGCTCTAGCCAGCTGAGCTACATCGGCATCTTTAATTTCTTTCGCTGTAAAGAACGTTTGGGCATAAGCCCGTAACCTTTCGCAAAAAGGTCTGCAAATGTATGAAAGTTTTTTGCAGAAAAAGAAGGATTTTGAAATTTTCTTGGCAAAGGTATTCAAGGCTCTCGGAAGACGCCGGAGGCACACACCTTACCTCCTGCCGACAAACGCTTTACAGAAGGACCGCATCCCACTCCCTAAAGACCGTAAGGAGCAAAAATACCGAACATTTGTCCCGATTGAGCAGGCGCGGCCGGAAGGAAATTGAAGTTAAGGCCTTTTTAGTGCTTTACTTCGGTTGAAATCGGCTGAATACCGACATACCTTGCCGGCCGTTCGGCATACCTGAACTGATCCTGCGGGGAGGGGAAAAATCCGCTTACAAAAAAACGCCGTCTCTCGACGGCGTTCACTAATCGTTTGATAATATTCAGGCGGCTTCCGCGCGCTTGCCTTTGGTTTTGCGCACTTGCCTGCGCAATGCCTCCACCACACGGTCGGTGGCTTGCTCAAAGGAGGGTGATTGTCTCTTTGCAAACAACTCTTTTCCCGGCATGGTCACCTTGATCTCGGCAATCTTATTACCTTCTTCATTATTTTTATCCAGTTTGAGAAAAACTTCGGCGCTGATGAGTCGGTCGTGGAACTGCTCCAATTTAGCGAGTTTTTCTTCGATAAAGTTGATAAGCTTTCGATCCGCCTTAAAGCGAATGGAGTGAACACTAATTTGCATAGTCGTTCGGTTTACGGGTTAATAAAAAACGCTCAACCCTTGGGGTGGGCCTTGCGGTGAATCTCTTTAAGCTTCTCAATGCTGTTGTGGGTGTAAACCTGCGTTGCAGCGAGAGAAGCATGCCCCAGGATTTCTTTGATCGCATTCAAATCAGCGCCCCGGTTGAGCATGTGCGTGGCAAAAGTATGCCTGAGCACGTGGGGGCTTTTTTTCTGCAGCGAACTCACGCTTCCAAGGTAGTGATTTACCCTTCTGTAAACAAATTTCGGATAGAGTTTTGCGCCGTTTTCGGTAAGAAAAAAACAGGCTTGATCTTTGATGGACGGGAGTAAATTGCGCGCTTGTTCGTAGCTCATCAGCAGGTTGCTCAGGCTTTTTCCTACGGGTATAATTCGCTCCTTGTTGCGCTTTCCGAGTACACGAAGCGTACCTTGCTCGGGATCAAATGCATTCTTTTTTAACCCTGTCAATTCAGCCAGACGCATGCCGGTGTGGTATAGCAATTCGATCAGGGTCCGATCCAAAATTCCGGCGTAGCCTTCGGGGTAGACCCTTTCGGGAAAAAGCGCCTCCATCTGTGCTTCTTCCGCGTATACGGGCAGTCTTTTCGGGATTTTCGGCAGGGCGAGGGTAGCTGCCGGATTGTGCACCGCCCCGTAGTATTTCATCAACCATTTAAAAAAGGTGCGTACGGTACTGACCCTTCTTCGGATACTTTTTGCGGTGAGCCCCTCCTCCATCATAGATGCCACCCAAGAACGCAGCACAGCTTCATCTGCATCAGCGATGTGATCGATCGCAAAATTTTCTGAAAGAAAGGCCTCAAAAGAGGTGAGATCGGAGTCGTAGGCTTTCAGCGTATGGATGCTGTAGCCTTTCTCGAACCGAAGGTAGTCTGTGAATTTTTCGCGCATAAAAAAAGCAGGACCGAAATCCTGCTTCTAATATGGTGAATTCGCACGGAATTAATCGAGTTCCCTGCGGATTTTATTTGCATATACTGCTTTGAGACGTTGCTGACGCTTCACTACAGAAGGTTTAGTAAATTGCTGACGCGAACGCAACTCTTTGATTACGCCGGTACGGTCGAATTTTTTCTTAAACTTCTTCAGGGCTCTTTCGATGTTTTCGCCCTCTTTAACGGGAACAATCAGCATAATAAGTGGTCTCCTTTAATTTTCGAGAGCGCAAATATAACACTTTCCTGCGAGAAATGACTACTCGGAAAGAATTTTCCGGGAAATCACCAATTTCTGAATCTCACTGGTGCCCTCGCCTATAGTGCAGAGCTTGCTGTCGCGGTAAAATTTCTCGACGGGAAAGTCTTTCGTATAGCCGTAACCGCCGAAAATCTGAACAGCTTCCGTCGCGGCGCGCACGCAAACCTCACTTGCATAGTACTTGGCCATAGCCGATTGCTTGGTCACTTCTTTCTTTTTGTTTTTGAGGTCTGCGGCCTGAAGGGTCAGTAATTCGGCAGCCTCAATCTCCGTTGCCATATCGGCCAGCTTGAAGGAAATGGCCTGAAAGTCGGCAATAGGCTTGCCGAACTGCTCGCGCTCTTTGCTGTATTTTACTGCCGCGTCATAGGCCCCTTTGGCTATGCCCAGTGATAGGGCTGCGATGGAAATACGGCCGCCGTCCAGTATTTTCATGGCTTGAATGAAGCCTTCCCCTACTTCGCCCAAAACATTTTCGGCAGGCACACGGCAATCTTCAAATATCATCTCAGCGGTCTCGCTGGCGCGCATGCCGAGCTTGTTTTCTTTTTTTCCGGCTTTGAATCCGGGAGTACCGCGCTCCACCACGATGGCCGTAATGCCTCGAGAGTCGAGAAGCTCTCCGGTTCTGACCAGAACCACAGCCACATCACCGCTGATGCCGTGGGTGATCCAGTTCTTGGCACCATTGAGCACATAGTGATCTCCGTCTTTTACGGCCGTGGTCTTCATGCGCAAGGCATCTGATCCGGTATTGCTCTCCGTAAGGCCCCAAGCGCCGATCCATTCTCCGGAGGCCAGTTTGGGAAGCCATTTTTTCTTCTGCTCCTCGGTACCGAAAGACATGATGTGACCGGTACAAAGGGAGTTATGGGCGGCCACGCTGAGCCCGATCGAGCCGCAAATCCGTCCTGTTTCTGATACGGCGGTGTAGTACTCGTAGTATCCGAATCCGCTTCCGCCGTATTCTTCGGGCACCAGAACTCCGAGCAAGCCGAGCTCGCCCATCTTCTTCATGGTTTCTAAAGGGAAAGTCTGATTTTCGTCCCAATCCATAAAATTGGGGCGTATCTCCTTTTCTCCGAAGTCGCGCACCATTTGCGCGATCATTTTTTGATTTTCTGTGAGTTCACTGTGCATTGGTGTGTATTTTCAGTTGATGGTGTGGTTTAGGCATACTTCAGGAGGCTGAGGTTGGGCCTGTTGTAATCTGCGAGCTTTTCCCTGCCCTTGAGCATTTCGAGTTCGATGATAAAGGAGAAGCCTGCCAACGAGCCCCCTTCGGTTTTTACCAATTCTGCTGCGGCGCAAGCGGTACCTCCGGTAGCGAGTAAGTCGTCGTGCACGAGCACATTCATACCCGGCTTCACGGCGCCTTTGTGTACTTCGATTTCCGCAGTGCCGTATTCTAACGCGTAACTGTAGGAAACTGTTTTGGCCGGCAGCTTGCCCTTTTTTCGCATGACGATGAACGGCACATTCAGCTCCATAGCCAGGGGCAATCCGTATAAAAAACCCCTGCTCTCTATACCGGCCACGGCATCTACCTGTACCCCTTCAAAAAGTTTAACAAATTCAGCTACCACTGCCCGGCTGAGCACGGGCGACTCCAAAATGGGTGTAATGTCTTTGAATTGAATGCCCGGCTTGGGAAAGTCGGGCACGTTACGGATGGTCTTTTCGAGGGTCTCTCGCAGGTTTTTCATCGGAAATCGAGATAAGCTGCAAGTTTAATTCTTAATTCGTCATTTAACAAACCCGCAGCCTGCATGTGATCGATGTCTTCAAAGCGACCGTTCTCCTCACGGTAGATTACAATCTTATTGGCCAGACCGAAATAGATATAAGGATGGCGGGAAAGGGCCTGCGCTGTAGCACGGTTTACGTCAATTTTTTTGATCTCGGAAGTGTCGATGCGCACCTGCTCCGCGATGCGGTCCACATTTTCCTCGCTCATTTTCCAAATTTCCATGAGCTGGGCGATGGTGAAAAAACCCCCGAGCTCATCGCGGTAATCGGAAATCTGCCGGGCGTAAAAAGATCCCACTCCTCTGATTTTCAATAATTCATTTGTATCAGCCGTGTTCAGTTCTGCCACGGCGGGATTGTGTTTGTACAGGTCATAGTCAGCGGTATCAGACCATTTGACACGCTCCTCTTTCGGCTCTTTCCGGTCAGTTTTGTTCAAACGGGTTCCCGGCGCCTTGTCGGGCAAAAGCAGATATGGCTTCAGGCTGTCGAGACGCGCCTCATCTACAAAGTAGAGCCGGCCGAAATCATTTTTTTCACGAAAGTGCCCTCCGGCGGCCATGTACTTTCGCAGCACAGACACCTCCCTTTCGGAAAATCCCAATGCGAAGAATCCCGAATCGGAAAGCGTGTTGGGATCGAATCGAAACAGCTCGTATGCGGTCTGTCCACGCTCCGCGGGATCGCTCTGCCCGCGCTGCGCTTCCGGATTAATTGCAGCAAGGTGTTCCGAAGGCTCCGGCGGGTCGGGGGCCACCATGCGCGGATATACCGCAGCAGACCCCACGACAAGTACACAAAGTATCAGAACGGCTACGGTGCCGCGGCGCTCAGCACGGTGATGAATGAGGTATGAACGAAAGTTTCGAAGCATGCCGTCCGCTTATAACGGGCGGCATCGGCTACTTAAACCGCTTTATTTCACCCGTCTTTATTCTGTGAAAATACGATTTTAGATCTTTTTTCACCTCACCCGAGAGAATAACCAATCCGAAAATATTCGGGAAGGCCATACCGAGAATCATGAGATCGGAGAAATCCAGCACGCTCCCGAGACCCACGGAAGAACCGACCACCACAAAAACGAGGAAGATCGCCTTGTAGCTCACTTCAGCCGCCCGCGATTGCCCAAACAAGTATGCCCAAGCTTTGAGCCCGTAATAAGACCACGAAATCATGGTGGAGAAGGCAAAGAGCACGATAGCGATCAGGAGCACCCAGTCAAACCATCCGAAAACACTGCTGAACGCCGCAGATGTGAGTTCAGACCCGTTCAGTTCGCCGGGAGTGTCTGCGAATCCGGTAAAAATAAGTACCAAAGCCGTCATGGTGCAGACCACAACCGTGTCGACAAAAGGCTCTAAGAGTGCTACCAAGCCCTCACTGATCGGATGTTTGGTTTTGGAGGCTGCATGCGCAATGGAAGCCGAGCCCACGCCCGCTTCGTTTGAAAATGCCGCACGTTGAAACCCGACAATCAATACACCGATCACGCCTCCCTTCAGTGCAGAAGGTGAAAAAGCGCCGCTCACAATCGCTTCGAATGCCCCGCCGATATTACTGAAATGCAAAAGAATGATGATCAAGGCAAAGCCTACATAGACCCCAACCATGACAGGTACAATTTTGTCCGTCACCTTGGCAATACTTTTGATTCCGCCCAAAATGACCAGACCGACCAAAATGGCCAAAATCACTCCGAAGAGGGCCCCGTTGTTCTGGAAAAAATCCACCTTGGACGCGACCTGGGCAAAGGCCTGATTGGATTGAAACATATTTCCTCCTCCGAAGGAGCCCCCCACGCAAAGTATGGCAAACAGACCTGCCAGGACCTTACCCAGGGTCTTCATATTGCGTTTTTCCAATCCGCGGCTCAGGTAGTACATCGGGCCTCCCGACACCTCTCCGTTTTCGTCGATCAATCTGTACTTCAGACCGAGGGTACATTCGGTAAACTTGCTCGCCATTCCGAGAAGTCCGGCAATAATGATCCAAAAAGTAGCTCCCGGACCGCCGATCACAATGGCCACGGCCACCCCTGCAATATTTCCGAGGCCCACGGTGGCAGACAGCGCCGTGGTCAAGGCTTGGAAGTGTGAAACCTCTCCGTCATCTTTGGGATCGTCAAATTTTCCGGCCACCAGCAAGAGGGACTGCTTAATCCCCCTGAAATTGATGAAGCCCATTTTTATCGTGAAGAAGAGGGCACCCAGTACCAACCACACCACGATGAAAGGAATATTCTTCTTCTGCGGATCACCGTTGGGGTGCAAGACGGGCCTCTCCTCTCCGTAGACGATTCTGCCGATTACCCCCGTATTGGGTTTTGCCAGCATATCGGGATCATCCGAATCATACACCAAGTCGCCCGGGCTGTTCCACCACTCGATGGTCCCCGGCTCGGCGGCAAATACCGTCAAGGTATCGTTGATATTTCGCTTGATAAGGGCCAGTTTGTCTCCGCGCTTCACTTCCTCACCTTCCTGCTTATACCGCTGCATAAGAATCACCTTTCGCAAGTTTGTCTGCTCGGGCTTTACGGTATACAGCCTTCGCTCATCTGCATAAACCACAGGGTCATAAATCCCTACAAACTCGAAGGGATCCCAAAACAGCACGGAGCTGATCGCATTGACAAGGGGCAGGAATACCGAATTTATTCTTTCTTCTGTGGATCCCACGGGCACCCTTCCGGTCAATTCCGCAGTTTCTCCGGCGGAGTCGCGCACGATCACAGAAAAAGTTACGCCTTCGGTAAGGCCGCTTGACATTTTGGAGTTTTGCGGAGTACCGATATTGCTCCATTTGTAAGTGTACGGCGGGGTCCCCGATATCACCCTAACCTCGGCACGTCCGTCGTCGATCTGCTCACTGTCGTTGTAGATAATCAGCTCCGCTTCGAGCTGGGCAAGGCAGGTAAACGGGGCTAAAAAGAGGAATACAGCGAAAAGCAGGCGAGATTTTCCCATGGATGAAGTTGTCTTAAAAACCAATCAAGCCGCTAAAAAACACATTTCCGGGCATCGGGCAAAATAAGCAGAGAGCTGAGGGGGGCTATAAATCCCACACCGTTCTGCCCGGACGGGGGCGTATGAGGGTTCTGTGCTCTTTCCAAAACGCCATAAATAGGTAGAGGATGAGCGGTGATCCCAAAGTGATAAAAGAGATGTAAATAAAATACAGCCTGATGCGCGATGAGGAAATGCCCAACACATCACCCCACCAAGCGCAGACACCGTAGGCCTGTTTTTCAAAAAAATCGTAGATGAACTTAACGGGTCCTCTCATATCGTTCTAAAGTGTAAGTTCCGGTTTTACAAGTTAAACATTTTCCCGCGTCACAACCAAATTTTTTCAGTTGCAAAATCCCTTGTGTATCCATCGCATTATCAGCACGAAATCCGAGGGATCGGAATTGGCGAACAACCTTGTTGTCTTCGGGCGGGAGCATTTCCGTGATTTCTGCGGCCCTTTGCAGGAGACTTTCGTCCTTTCCGTACCTGCCCAAAGCGAAAAGAAAGGGCACCACCGCGTTGATAAGAATGAGATTTCGGGTCGTCGCTCCGACTTTCTTTACGGCGGGCTTTCCCGCTTTGCCGAGGGTGTAATGTCTGTTCCAGAAATCGCCGGACAGCGCGATATCAAAAAGCTTGAAAAGCTCCTCAGGCTTCTCCGTTTCCGTGATCTTCCGTGCTACGGCGCGATGGCGGTGGTAAAATTCCGCCACCTGTGCCAGCCGAACCGCAGGGAAGTTTTGCGGTCTCAGTCGAAAAAGCTTCCAGGCGGTGGGCGGCATGGGTTCGAGCGCGAATTTGTTTTTCAGAAAGGCATACCGCTTTGCCAAGTCAAGTGCGTATTCAGCCTCAAGAGAATCTTCCTCCAAAAAACCGGCCTGCCCCAGAAAGAGGGCCTCGGTATCGGCAAGATCTTCCCAAACCTTGCGCAAGAGAGCAAAGGGCAGAATCCTCGAGAGCTGTTCGAAAGGCATGGCATTGACCTTAAGACCGAATGCACGCATCAGCATGCGATAAAAGGCAGCCTCGGTATCACCGCGGGTCTCATTGAGATGGTCAAAGCACAGGGCGGACTTATCCCTCAAGCGGTCGGAAAAGGCTGCCTCTACCGTGGATATCTTCACGATATCAGGCACCGCATCGACCAATTTTTCACACGGGATAAACGCGGAATTCTTCAGCCAAGACTGATAATAGCGCCACGATTGATAGTCTATCAGATCTTTGATGCAAAGGGTGGGAACCGTCTGACCGCCGGGTGAAAGGATATCCTTGTCGGCCGTATATACCACATGCAGTATGACATTGTCATAAGCCCGGTCTTCATGGTGGCGGTGTCGGAACCAATCGGAAGCCCGAATGTGGACCTCTACATTGCCGGCCCACTCGGTACCGCCGATTCTCAACCTTGCATTGAGAAAGTCAGGGCCTGCATCAAAATTCTGCACGCCCGGCGCCGCCACAGTCAGCTCCTCTCCGGACACAGTGCGCAGCGCGTAATCGGTAAATTTTTGGAACCTCCAGATGTATTGCAGAAAGTCTTCGTTCATCTCCCGGGGGAATTGATGAACTAAAGTAATGATTTTCGGCGAAGTATCGATTTCATTTCTTCCGCGATGCGCGCGGCCTCGGCTGCTGCGGCTTCTGCGAAATCTTTTTCGCGGGAAGCGTAGAGGATCCCGCGCGAGCTGTTGACCAAGAGACCCACATCTTCATTGAGCCCGTATCGGCATACTTGGGCAAGTGAGCCTCCCTGCGCTCCCACTCCAGGAACCAGGAAGAAATGCTCGGGCGCGCGCTCACGAAGGGCGCCGAACATCTCGGGGCGGGTAGCACCCGCTACGAACATCAGGTTCTCGGGACTACCCCATGCCGCGGCTTCAGTAATGACCCGGGCGTACAGGGGTACCCCGTGTGAATTCTCGCAGAGTTGGAAATCATCTGCCCCCGCATTGGAAGTGAGCGCCAGAACCACCGCCCATTTTTCCGGAAAGGAAAGAAAAGGCCCTACACTGTCGCTGCCCATGTAGGGAGCCACGGTGACCGCGTCGAATTGATACGTCTCGAAAAAAGTACGCGCATACATCCGGGAAGTGTTGCCGATATCGCCGCGCTTGGCATCGGCGATGGTGAAGTGTTCAGGGCCGATGTATTCGAGGGTTTCTCCGAGAATTTCCCACCCGGCTGCACCCATCGCCTCGTAAAATGCAGTATTGGGCTTGAAAGCCGCAGCATAGGGGCGCACGGCGTCAATGATCGCCTTGTTGAACTTTAGAATACCCTCGGGACCGCTGTGCCCCGGCGGCAGCTTCTCAGGGTCGGGGTCGAGCCCTACGCAGAGAAAGCTGCCCTTGTCACGAATCGTTTTGATAAGTTGATCCCTGTTCATTTCAGCCTTGTGTTTCCTGAAGTTTTTCTGCGTGATCTGCCATGCGAAGTGCTTCTGATACTTCTGACAAGTCGCCTTCCAGGATGGACTGCAGATTGTACAATGTCAGGTTAATGCGGTGATCGGTCAGGCGGCCTTGGGGATAGTTGTAGGTACGAATTTTTGCCGATCGGTCACCGGAGGCCACCATGGATTTACGCTTTTCCTGATCTGCAGCGAGTTTTTTCTCGAGTTCCATTTCGTAGATACGGGTTCGAAGCACGGCCAGGGCTTTCTCATGGTTGCGCAGTTTCGATTTTTGATCTTGGCACTGCGCCACGATGCCGGTAGGAATGTGGGTGAGCCGGATCGCGGAATAGGTCGTATTCACCGACTGCCCGCCCGGACCGCTGGCACAATAACTGTCTACCCGGATGTCAGATTCTTTCACATCCACATCAAAGGCCTCCGCTTCGGGCAGCACAATCACCGTGGCGGCCGAGGTGTGTACCCTCCCCTGGGTTTCTGTTTGCGGTACGCGCTGCACCCGGTGCACCCCCGCCTCGTATTTGAGTGTGCCGTAAACAGCATCACCCGTCACGTTAAAAATGATTTCCTTAAAGCCGCCCACGGAACCGTAGTTCGTATCGAGCAGCTCTACCTTCCAGCCTTTCTGCTCGGCGTACCGCGTATACATGCGGTGAAGGTCTCCCGCAAAGAGACAGGCTTCATCGCCGCCGGTCCCCGCACGGATCTCCATAATGGCGTTCTTGCCGTCCTCTGGATCTTTGGGCACCAAGAGAAATTTAATCTCATCTTCGAGGCGCAATTTCTCCTCCTCCAAGGTCTCCGCTTCCGCTTTGGCCATATCGCGAAATTCACCGTCCTTTTCCGTCCGAATAATCTCGCGGGAGCTTTCGAGATTTTCTAAAATAAGCCGGTAGGCCTCATAAGCCTTCACCACCGGCTCCAGATCTTTAAACTCTTTGGAAATGGCTACATAGTGTTTCATATCGGCCATCACCTCAGGGTCCGCGAGCTGCTTGCTCAACTCCGAGTAGTGGTCTTTGACGGCACCGAGCCTGTCGAGAATTTCCTGTTCATCCATGATCTCAGCTGTACACGTAAGTTCCGTAGGGGCCGTCTACGGTGAGTCTTTTTCCGTCGGCAGCTTCCACCCTTCCGATCACCGCCGCATCTATTTCGAATCCGGCCGCGATTTCGCAAATGCGCTGCGCCGTGCCTGAGTCTGTATAAATCTCCAAGCGATGGCCCATATTGAATACTTTGTACATCTCTTGCCAGGGGGTGCCCGATACCCGCTGAATATGCCTGAACAAGGGGGGCACCGGCATCATGGCGTCTTTGATCACGTGGACGCCCGCTGCAAAGTGCAGAATTTTGGTCTGACCTCCCCCGCTGCAGTGCACCATTCCGCATACGGCATCGCGGTGGGTTTCGAGAATTTTTTTGACCACCGGCGCATAGGTGCGTGTGGGCGAGAGCACCATTTCTCCCAGGGTGCCGGGCATGTCATCCGCCCGGTCTGTGAGGGAAAAAGGGCCGCTGTAGGCAAGGCTTTCGGGGATGGCGCTGTCGAAGGTTTCGGGGTATTTCACCCCCGTTTCCTTCCGGAAAATGTCATGTCGGGCAGAGGTGAGCCCATTGCTTCCGATGCCCGAATTGTAGGCGTTTTCGTAGGTGGCTTTACCGTGAGAAGCAAGGCCTACGATGACCTGCCCCGGGGCTATTTTGGCATTGTCAATCACCTCATCGCGCCGAATACGCGCCGTAACGGTGCTGTCTACGATAATGGTGCGAACAAGGTCGCCCACATCTGCGGTTTCTCCGCCAGTGCTGTATATCCCGATCCCGAGTCCGCGAAGATCTTCCAGCAATTCTTCGGTACCGTTGATGACGGCTGAGATGACCTCGCCCGGAATGCAAGACTTATTGCGTCCGATGGTAGAGCTGAGCATAATCCCGTCGGTGATTCCTACACAGAGGAGGTCATCGATATTCATGACTACCGCGTCTTGGGCTATGCCTTTCCATACGCTCAGGTCGCCCGTTTCTTTCCAATAGGCGTAAGCAAGGGAAGACTTCGTACCGGCGCCGTCGGCATGCATGGCAATGCAATGTTCCTCACTACCGGTGAGACGATCGGGCACAATCTTACAAAAAGCCTTCGGAAACAGCCCTTTGTCTGCGTGTTTTATGGCTGCGTGTACATCTTCTTTGCCCGCACTTACCCCACGGGCGCTGTATCTTTTTTCCTCGGTCATCGGAATGGTTTTACGGTTTCACACCGTGGAATGTAATTCCCCTGCGTAACCGCAAAGGTCTGAAAATAAAAAAGCATCTCCGCCAAGAAAGCAGAGATGCCTGAATACTGTGCGAAGTCACTAATTGTCTGCCGGTTCCTCAGGAATATAGTCGAAGCTGAGTACGGTAAACTCTGTGCGCCTGTTCTTCTGGTGGGCGGCTTCGCGCTCCTCCTCTGATGACATGGCTGCGATTTGCGCATCGCTGATACGCGGCTTCCGCTTTCCGTACCCTTTCGCCTGCATACGTTCACGCGGTACACCTTTGGAAATTAAGTAGTCTACACAACTTTGTGCCCGTCTTTGGCTGAGATCCAAGTTGTAGGCATCTCCACCTCTGGTATCTGTGTGTGCTTGGAGCTCGATAATGATGGTGGGGTTGTCCGTCAATGTATTGTAAAGAAAGTCGAGTGAGTCCAGAGAATTCACATCTTCATTGACCTGCAGCTCTGCGCGGTTATACGCGTAGCGTACTTCCGGAAACTCGATGGCCTTATCCGGAGCGGTGAAGGTGATGAAATACTCCTTGAGGAAAGTGGTAGATTCCGTGAGTCCGACGGTACTGATTTGGTCCTTGGCCACGAGGTACTCGGGTTTTGATACCTCGATGGAATAATTGGTTTCCGGCAGGATGTATCGCTCCTCTCCCTTCTTTTCGAAAGTGAATGCGCCCGAACCGTCCGTAGAAGCTTCGAAAGAGGATCCGTCGCTGCCCACCACTTTGACTTCGGCCTCGGGCACGGGGTTTTGGGTGTCTTTATCGTACACTACTCCTTCGAGTGCAAATACCAGGGGCGGCAAAGAGAAGGAGTAAATGTCGTCTTTCCCGCTTCCGCCGGGACGGTCAGAGCTGAGAAATCCGCGCTCGCTGTCGCCTTCCCAAATCATTCCGAAATCGTGTCCCACGGAGTTGATCGGCGCGCCGAAGTTTTGCGGATTGCTCCATTCGCGCTCACCGGAGGGCTCAGCCATGAAGAGATCCAACCCGCCCATGCCGAGGTGTCCGTCAGATGCGAAAATGAGGACACCGTCGTCGCGCAGGAAAGGGAACATTTCGTCGCCGGGTGTATTGATCGCCGAGCCCAAATTTACCGCGGGGCCGGCGGTGCGGGAGGCTTTGTCAAAAGGAGCCATCCAAAGGTCACGACCTCCGAAGCCTCCGGGCATATCGCTGGCGAAAATGATATAGGTTTCGCCCTTATTGAAAGCAGGGTGACCTACGGTAGTATTGTCAGAGCTTCGGTCATTCTTCAGGGGCACACGCTGCGCGGTAGACCAAGACTTTTCCGTTTTTCTGGCCATAAAGATGTCACAGCCCTTGTTCTCATCACTGGTATGTTCACAACGGGTAAAGAACAAAAGATTTCCGTCCCGTGTCACGTAAGGGGTGGCTTCACTGTGAATGGTATTGACGCGGTATGTGAGCCTTTCGGGCTCGCTCCACTTTCCTTTTTTGTCGCGGGTAGCCATGAAGATGTCCTGAAAACTCTCCCCGGTGCGCTCATCGACTTCGCTGCCCTGGGTACCCTGACGGGAAGATCCGAACAGGATGGTATTGTACTCCCCTTCATCCGGGTACCACCCCGGACCGAAGTCGAATTCGGGAGAATTGAGCAAAACCTCGTTTTGAACCTGGTACCGACCGGGATTTTTACGGGCATCTCGAGCGAATTCCGCTCTGGCGATACCGATATCCGCACGCGTATCATCCGGCTTTTTAGCTTGGTATTTTTCGTAAAACTCTATGGCTTGATTAAAATCACCTTCTCTGTGGTAGGCCTCGGCCAGGTACAAAAATGCCTCGGGCCCGTCGTACTGGGCTTTCAATGCCTTGTTGTACCATATAACCTGCTGCCTGTAATCCAGCACCATGCGGTAGCTTTCGGCAATTTGAAAGAGCAGGCGTGCCTTTTCATCAGGGGCAGATACCTTGGCATAAGCTTTTTTGTACTTGTCAATGGCACCGAAGTACGCCTCGTTTTGAAAAGCGTTGTCGGCCTCCTTTACAAGCCTCTCAGGTTGAGCGAAAACTGCGGAAAATACCATGAAGGCAGCCGTCGTAAGAAATAGGGTTTTTTTAAATTGCATGGGTAGCTTGTAGGTTAATGCAGGGGCAAAATAAGCCCGAAAATAAACAATACTTTCCGAAACGGCCAAAAAAGGCGAGGCCCGAAAGCTTTTCCGCTTGGTCGAAAATAAAAAACACGGCGGACCATACCCGTTTAAAAAGAGGACTAAACTCATGCCGGTCGGTACGCAAAGGTTTGATTCAACCGGTCCGAAAGTTCAATCTTTATGCCAAAAAAACTGCGGCCCCCTTTACCGGAGGGCCGCAGTCGGTTCATCAGCGGATACCGTTTTTGTACTCCTCAGCTTGTGAACAGAAGTTCGCGGAGTTTCGGCATAGGCCAGAGTTCATCATCTACAATGAGCTCGAGCTTATCTGCGTGATACCTGATCTCATCCATGAAAGGCTTAACCTTGTCACAATAAGCGACGGCCATTTCATAGGCATCTTCTGTTTTATTTGCTTTTTTTCTGGCTTCGATCATCTCGTACACCTTGGTACGGATCGTTTCCGTGCGTTCTGAAATCTCCTCAATGATGGAGACTTGGGTGGCAGAAGCTTTTTCAGCCTTGGTCTTCGGAAGGATATCCTGTAGTCCTTTCACATTCTGAATCAAAAGATTTTGATAACGCAGAGCGGTGGGGATGATATGGTTCATCGCCAGGTCGCCGCATTTTCTGGACTCGATTTGTATCTGCATTCGGTACTTTTCGAGTTCAATTTCCACGCGGGCCTCCAGCTCTCTATCGCTCAGTACATTGTGGCGCCCGTAAATATCGACAACCTCCTTTTTACGGAGCAGTGCCAGGGCACGCGGAGTGTCACGCACATTGCTCAATCCGCGCTTTGCCGCCTCTTTCACCCACGCTTCTCCGTAACCGTTACCTTCAAAACGTATTGCCTTGGAAGCAGTTATGGCTGATTGAAGTTCTTTGAGAATGGCCTCATCACGCTTCATTCCCTTAGCGATGGCTGCATCAACGGCATCTGCAAATTTACCGAGCTGCTCCGCCATGATGGTATTCAGGGCAGTCATGGGCACGGCGCAGTTCGCCGCAGATCCCGCAGCGCGGAATTCAAATTTATTTCCCGTAAAGGCAAAGGGAGAAGTGCGGTTTCGGTCGGTATTGTCGAGCAAGATTTCCGGAATCTTACCGATGTTCAGTTTCAGTCTGGTTTTGTCGGCCGGGGTCATCTTTCCCGCTTTGATGCTCTTCTCGAGGTCGTCGAGCATGGCACTGAGTTGTGAGCCGATAAATACGGAAATGATGGCCGGGGGCGCTTCATTGGCACCGAGGCGGTGGTCGTTGCCGGCAGATGCGATACTTGCGCGCAGCAGGTCGGCATTGTCATGAATGGCCTTTATGGTGTTGATGAAAAAAGTGAGAAACTGAAGGTTAGACTTCGGATTCTTGCCCGGTGAAAGCAGGTTCACTCCCGTATCGGTAGCCAGAGACCAGTTATTGTGTTTTCCGCTTCCGTTCAGGCCCGCGAAAGGCTTTTCGTGGAGCAGAAGGCGGAAATGATGCTTGCGCGCCGTCTTTTCGAGCAAGTCCATAAAAAGGAGGTTATGGTCATTGCTGAGGTTGGCCTCTTCATAGAGGGGCGCAGCTTCAAACTGGTTAGGAGCCACCTCATTGTGACGGGTAGTGACGGGAATACCGAGCAGGTGAGATTCGTACTCGAAGTCTCGCATAAAGGCGTGAACACGCTCGGGGATAGATCCGAAATAGTGGTCATCAAGCTGCTGTCCTTTCGAGGGATTGTGCCCGAAGAGTACCCTTCCGGCAAATTGCAAATCGGGACGGGCATTAAAAAGGGCGGAATCCACAAGGAAGTACTCCTGTTCCCAGCCCAAGGTCGAATGCACCTTGGTCACATTTTTATCAAAATAGCGGCACACGCGCGTCGCTGCTTTATCCACTGCGTGGAGTGCTTTGAGCAAAGGCATTTTATTGTCGAGGGCCTCGCCCGTGTAGGAAATAAAAATGGTCGGGATGCAGAGCGTATTACCGATGACAAAAGCGGGAGAAGAGGGATCCCAAGCAGTGTATCCGCGGGCCTCGAAGGTATTGCGCAGTCCGCCGCTGGGAAAAGAGGACGCATCCGGCTCCTGCTGTACCAGATTGGCACCTTCAAAGCGCTCGATGGACTGCCCGTTGCCCACGGGAGTAAAGAAAGAATCGTGCTTCTCTGCAGTTGCTCCTGTGAGAGGCTGGAACCAGTGGGTATAGTGGGTTGCTCCCTTTCTGGCGGCCCAATCTTTCATCGATGATGCCACTTGGTCTGCCACACCTCTCGGTATGCGTGTGCCGTTGGTCATGGCATCGGTTACTGATTTTAAAGCCTCCTCGGAAAGATATTCACGCATTTGACCCATGTCAAAAACGTTGTCGGAAAAATAATCGGAAATTCTGGACGAGGGCGGTGAAGTCTTGAGCGGCTGCCTGCCCAATACTTCTTCCAAAGCCCTGAAACGAAAAGTTGCCATTGTTTGGTGGTTTATTTTGCTGCAAATGTACAGCAGACACGGTCAACACCACCAAAAAATAACGTAAAATTACAAACATCCTATCAACATTTAGGGGCATTCAACGAAAAGTACAGCTTTTTAGCCGTTCACCCCCTAAAAAAACGGGGGCAACTTCAAGACAACGGCAATATATGCGAGGTAAGCCCCGAAAAGCAAGATGCCCCCCACCCTTCCGATCCGCATCCCGATCAATCCGATGGGCAGAATGGCAAAAGAAGTGCCGAGCAGCCACCACATATCGATTTGCATGACCTTGTCGGCAACGGCAATCGGCTTAATGATCGCGGTTATGCCCAGTACGGCCAGAATATTGTAGAGATTAGAACCGATCAGGTTCCCCAACGAAAGGTCTTTCTCACCCTTCAGTGCGGCGATCACGGAGGCTGCGAGCTCAGGCACACTCGTGCCGAAGGCCACGAGGGTAATGGCAATAACGCGGTCGGAGACACCGAAATTGACAGCGACAATTTCTGCGCCGCTCACCAACCACTCTGCACCGAATACCAGGCCTACGCTGCCTATGGCCACGAATATCAAGAGAAGGATCAAGGGTTTTTGCCTGACCGTCGGATCAATTTCGCCTGCGGCAAATTCAGGTGCATCTGAGCGGTACTCGCGCACATAGCTGAATACAATGTACGAGATGAGCAAGACCAAAAATATTATCCCGTCCGTACGGGAAATCAATCCGGTGAGCCCCGTGATAAAAAAGAGGATACTTGCCCCCATCATTACTGCGAAATCGAAACCCAAGGTGCGCTTTTTCACGGCGATCGGAAAAATCATAGCCGTTACCCCCAGAATGAGTCCGATGTTGGCAATATTGGAGCCCACCACATTGCCCACCACAATATCAGGCATACCACGCAAGGCAGCGCTGATGCTGACCAACAATTCCGGTGCGGAAGTACCGAGGGCGACCACGGTAATGCCCACCAACATGGGAGACACATTGAATTTGAGCGCGAGGCCCGCAGCGCCTTTTACCAGATAATTGCCGCCCAGCACGAGCAGGGCAAAACCACCGAAAATATAAAGGTATTCCATCAATCAGGAATCTCGGGGAGGCCCGTCCTTGTGCCTTTCACTGTCCAAATCCCGCTTGACGTCATCGACCGAATTTTGAATATCGCGCTGAATCTCTCCGGTGGCCTCTTTTACTTGCCTTATGGTGCGGCCCAGACCGCGTGCAAAGCCGGGTATCTTATCGGCACCGAAGAAAATAAGAACGAAGAGAACAACGATTACGATCTCCCCGCCGCTGATACTGAAAAACAGGAATGTCAAGGCGACGAATTTTATGCAAAGTTAAAAAGCCTTTCCGAACGGAAAGGCTTTTATCAAAGGTTAGCGTGTCGTGCAGGCTATATTTCGTCGTCTTCCGATTCTTCCAAAGAAGTACCCGTGCGGGCCGTAAGGTCAGAAACAATTGGTGCGGCGATGAAAAGAGAAGAATACGTACCCACGATAACACCGAGCATCAAAGCGAAGATGAAACCTCGGATCGACTCACCGCCGAAAACAAAGATGATGAGCAATACGACGAAGGTCGTCATAGAGGTATTCACGGTACGGCTCAAGGTGCTGTTCAGTGCCTTATTGATCACGCTCGGGTGTCCTTCTTTTCGGTGATCCGCAACATACTCCCGTATACGGTCGAAGACCACCACAGTGTCATTGATCGAGTAACCGACCACCGTAAGGATGGCCGCGATAAATGCCTGATCGATCTCCAGGGAGAAGGGTAAAAACCCGTGGAACAAAGCGTAGATACCGAGCACAACAATCACATCGTGGAACATGGCCGCGATGGCACCCACACCGTACTGCCACTTCTTGAATCGGAATACAATGTAGGCGAAGATGATGAGAAGAGAGAAAATTACAGCAGACGTGGAAGATGTCCTGAAGTCGTCGGAAATAGAAGGATCCACCTTTCTGGACTCCATGATTTCGTAGGGCATATTCAAGCCGTCCAAACCTGCTGCCAGTGCGTCTTCCACCCGCTTATCCGCATCGCGGCTGTCATCGTCCACCAAAAATTTGGTGGTGATTTTTACTTGGTTTGCACTCCCGAAGGTTTTCACTTCAGGGGGAGCCGAGGTGCCGTCCTCGTAAACAAAAGTATTCCCGAGGGTGCCCCTGACCTCATCGAGCTCGGCGGGTTGGTCAAATTTTACCGTATAGGTGCGTCCCCCCGTAAAGTCTACGCCGAAATTGAGTCCGCGCATAAAAAGTGCGGAAACCCCGATAAGAATAACCACGGTCGAAACCCCGTAAAATGTTTTTCGTCTGGGGATGAAACGCACCTTGGCATTGACCAAGATGTTTTTGGACCACTCCATGAAAAAGGAAATCGATTTTCCTTTGTCGAGACGCGCTTCGAAAATAAGCCGTGTAATGAAAATGGCCGAGAAAAGCGAAGTAAAAATACCGATTATCAAGGTAGTAGCAAACCCTTTAATGGGTCCCGAACCGAAGGATACGAGTACAATTGCCGTCAGCAATGTGGTGAGGTTGGCATCGACAATGGCTGAATAGGCCTTATTATAACCTTCCTTTAAGGCTGCTTTCACTCCCTTTCCGCGCCGGAGCTCTTCCCGGACGCGTTCAAAGATCAGCACATTGGCATCTACAGCCATACCGATGGTAAGAACGATACCTGCAATACCCGGCAGGGTCAGCGCCGCCTGAATAGACGCCAGCGCTCCGATCAGGAAAAAGAGGTTTGCCAAAAGGGCAATGTCAGAGACGATACCCGCGCCTTTGTAGTAGAATATCATGTAAAACAGTACAACAACCAAGGCAATAATGAACGACATCAAGCCGTCATTGATGTTTTGCTGTCCGAGTGACGGCCCGACTACTGATTCGTCAACGATGTTTGCCGGTGCGGGAAGGGCCCCTGCTTTCAAAAGATTGGCCAAATCGAGGGCTTCCTGAATCTGCTCATTACGGTTGCCCTGCCCCATGGATATGACAGATTGACCTGTGGCAATCTCACTCTGCACGACCGGCGCGGAGTATACATAATTGTCCAGTACAATGGCCACAACCCGCTTCGGTGTCTGGCTCGACGCTGCGGCCGTCATTTCCTTCCACTTCCTGGCGCCTTCACTGTTCATCGACATGGCGGCCTGCACCTGTCCGTTGATATCGTACTGCTGAGAGGCATCGGTAATTACAGAACCGTCGAGCGGGGCTCGGCCGTCTCTCGTATCTACTTTGATGGCATACAGCCGCATGACATTGTCATTGCGCTCATCGGGTTCAGCTGCCCAGAGCAGGCGAAGATCTTTGGGGAGGATATCCCGCACCACCTTTTCGTTGAGCATCTTATTTACTTCGGCGGTGTCAGTGAGGAGTGCATACCCCACCACGGGGCCCTGGAAAGGCTGCCCGGATTGATCCACGGAAGGAGCCAATTTTGTGAACAAGGGCAACCTTTTATTGCGCTCCTCTTCGGTCAAGTCACTGTCAAACTCATCATCGTCGAGCGACAAGAGATCATCGTCCTCAACATCCGAGGTGTCTTCTCCCGCCAACAAATCATCTATGTCAAGGTCTCCGGCATCGTCGGTAATTTCCGCATCTTCGTCCTCAACCTCAACCTCATCTTCAACCTCTCCGTCGGGGTCAAAATCGGGAAAATACTTTTCGCTCAGGAGTGTATTGGCCTGATCGAGGTATGGGAGAATTTCGGAATTTTCAAATGTATTCCAGAATTCAAGGTTGGCCGTACTGCGAAGCTGTCGGCGCACGCGCTCTTTGTCTTTCACACCGGGAAGCTCCACCAAAATGCGCCCCGTAAACTGCTGCTTTTGAATGGTGGGTTGGGTCACGCCGAATTTATCGATTCGCGTACGCAGAATTTTCTCCGTATTGTTGATGGCAACGCGAGATTCCTCCCTGAGTTTTTCGATCACTTCGGCATTGGTCGCCTCGCGGGGAAAGCGGTCTTTATTGTCACGGCTGTGAAAAACCGTAGCCATCTTCGTCTCCGGCATACGCTGATCCCAAGCACGTGCGAAAAGGGTAACAAAATCTTCCTGACTCGCTTTGCGCATTTCTTTGGCATCTGCCACTACTTTGAGGAGGTCCTCATTTCGCGCATTGTTGCTCAGGTTGACGATCAAATCGGGTATAGAGACTTCCAAGGTCACGCTCATCCCGCCCGCGAGGTCGAGTCCCAAGTTAATCTGCTTGGCCTTAGACTCCTGATAGGTGTACCCGAAAAGCGGATAAATGGGTTCGGAAGCGTTCTTTGTCAGGAACTCCGTTTTAAATTCTTCCAGAAGCAGAGCTTCTTCCAGCATGTCGAGCTCACCGTCTGCGGCGCGTACCGAATCGAGTTGATTCAGTGCAAAGTTCTCAGCTTTTTTCTCGAAAGAGGAGGTAACAAAAGAAAATGAGATTTGAAACAAGCAGGCCAGGGTCAACAAAATGGTGAATAGCCGGATAGCGCCTTTATTCTGCATGCGTTATTGCAATTTTTTATCGAGCCGCAAATATAGACCTAAACAGGTAATTTCCCAATGAATGGAAACTTAAGAACCAATTTACTGAATATGCGACGAATACCCCATACGTAATTTCCCGTTTTTGGATTCAAAGAATGTTCAAATCGGGTTGATTTCACCTTGGAGAATACTTCCTACCTTTGAAGACACACTGCAGATAAGATTTTATGGTAAGGCCTGTTGCATTCCTCCTGTTTCTCTCTTTCGGCCTGTCGGCAAATGCACAATTATTTTTTGAGCAGTCGACCGATATTCCTGTTTTTTCGGGTGACGGAACACCACTGCGCAGCGCATGGGCAGGCGGACTCAATGCCGTGCAGCTCTCGATGCTTGATGCGGATCTGGACGGAAATGAGGACGACATCTTTATTTTTGACCGAAGCGGCAACCGCGTGCTGATCTTTATCGGTGAAGAGGAAAACGGGCTGCGTACCTACCGCTACGCGCCGGAATACGCGGAGGCCTTTCCGTACATGGAGCGCTGGGCTTTGCTACGCGATCTGAATTGTGACGGACAGCGCGACATATTCACATACAGCCCCATCGGCGGGGGCTTCGCATCTTTTGTCAATACTTCCGGCACGGAGGGCGAACTCGCTTTTGAATCGGACAATGAATTTATCATGAGTCGCTTTCAATTCAGTCCGACAAATTCATTTGAGACCAATATATATGTCAGTTCGCTCGACATACCCGCCGTGACGGATTTCGACGGAGACGGCGATCTCGATATTTTTACCTTTTCGGTAACGGGCGTGCAGCTTGAGTACCACGAGAACCTCACCGTCGACTCGCTGGGCGAATGCGGTACCGGGCTCTACCGTGCGGCCAATCTCTGCTACGGACAATTTCGTGAAGGCTCCGAAAGTAACCAAGTATTTCTCGGGCAGCCGTGCTCCTTTAATGTCACAGATCCCAGAAGCGCAAATGCCGACGGTGCACGACATGTGGGCACCACCGTTACATCTTTTGATGCTACCGGCGACGGACTTCCCGACCTCCTGCTGGGCGGAGTGGGGTTTAACAACATTACCTTTTTGGAAAACAGTGTGGGCGTATCCGGATTGGACAGCATCATTGATTACCAACCGGATTTCCCGACAAGTTTCGGCGCGCCGGCCGTGAATATTGACAATTTTGCCGCAACTTTTTACGAAGACATTACGGGCAACGGCATCCGCGACCTGGTGGTAGGTGTAAACGAACCCAATACAGCTGTAAACACACGTTCCGTATGGCTCTATGAAAACTTGGGCGCCGACAACGAACCGATTTTTTCTCCGGCTACCGACAGCTTTCTCCAGTCTGACATGATCGATCACGGAGAGACGGCGGCACCGGCCTTTGCCGACATCAACGGTGACGGCCTGCCCGATATGGTCATCGGGTCTCGCGGTACCTTTGTGCAAGATGCCCAATTCAAGCCTGCGCTGTCCCTTTACCTCAACACGGGAACTTTGGAGAACCCGGCCTTCACTTTAGAAGATCCCGATTGGCTTCAAGTATCGGAAATAGGCTTCGGCCAATACGTACACCCGAGTTTCGGTGACATCGACGGAGACGGTGATGTCGATTTGGTGATCGGTGACTTTTCGGGACGCGTATTTCTTCTGCTCAATACCGCGGGGCCCGGCGCAGCTCCGACCTACGAGCTGGCGGGTGCACTCACGGCCGACGGAAGCGCCATCGATGTGGGCCAAATTGCAACACCCCAGCTCTTTGACCTCGACGGCGACGGCAAGCAGGATCTTATCATCGGTGAACGCAACGGCAGTATCAAGTTTTTTCGCAATACAGGCGGCCCGGGAGGCTTCTCCTTCACCCTTGAAAATGACACCCTCGGAGGTATTTCAACAGTCGAATTCGGATTTTTTATCGGCAGCAGCAGCCCCCACTTCTTCAGGCATCAGGGCATCACCCACCTCCTTGTGGGGGTAGAGCGGGGTCGGGTCAGACTTTACGGGGATATCGACGGAAATGAGAACGGGACTTATACGCTGATTGATGACAATGCATTCGGCATTGAAGCGGGGCAAAAAGCGCGTCCCTTTGTTGTCGATATCAACCACGACGGTGCGCCCGACCTGTTTTGCGGAAGCATAGGCGGCGGAGTGCTCTGCTATGCGGGGGCCGCTTCGGTATCGGTTCGCAATTCAGATATCCGCCCTCCCCTGCTTCTCTACCCGAATCCCGCAAGCGATATGTTGTACACAGACGGGAACCGCTTAGGCGAAGATGCCCCTTACATCGTATATGACCTTTCCGGAAAGGCGGTGAAAAACGGCCGCCTCAGGGGCGCAGGGCTGTCCGTAAGCGATCTTCCGAGCGGAGCGTACATCCTGTCCGTGACAGACCTCTCCGGCAATATGCACCGCGGACTTTGGATCCGGCAGTAAACACTGTCCCCGTTGCACAAGAAAGCCCGACACAAGTGCGTCGGGCTTCAGAATAATATGCGGGGTGCGCCGGTGTCAGGCGGTGATCACACCCATATTGTCGAGTACGTCCATTACCTCCTTCACCGAATTGGCAGAGGTGTACAGCGCCTCTTTCTCCTGCTCATTTAGTTTGAGCTCGATGATTTCCTCGATACCGGCTTTACCGAGCTTGGTCGGAACACCCAGATAAATGTCTTTCAAGCCGTACTCACCTTGCAGCCAAGCGCATGAAGGGAAAATGCGTTTTTGGTCGCGAACCACAGCTTCTACCATTTGAGCGGCAGCGGCTCCCGGCGCATACCAAGCAGAAGTTCCGAGGAGGTTTACGATTTCTCCGCCGCCTTTCTTGGTGCGCTCAATGATGGCATCGAGCTTGCCTTCTTCAATCATCTCCGTCACGGGAATACCGGCTACGGTAGTGTACCGGGGGAGAGGCACCATAGTATCGCCGTGGCCGCCCATAAGCACCGCTTGGATGTCTTTTGGTGAAACGTTGAGCTCCATGGCGAGGAAAGAGCGGTAACGGGCCGTATCCAGTACGCCCGCCATTCCGAATACCCGACGCGAATCGACATTTGCCGTAAGGTAAGCAGCGTAGGTCATCACATCAAGCGGGTTGCTCACGATAATGATTTTCGCATTCGGTGAATACTTTACCGCATTTTCAGTTACGCTTTTTACAATGCCTGCATTGGTGGCGATCAAGTCGTCGCGGCTCATACCCGGCTTGCGGGGCAATCCCGAAGTAATCACCACCACTTCGGAATCTTTGGTGCGCTCGTAGTCATTGGTTGAACCGACCACACGTGAGTCGTAGAGATTGATGGGAGAGGTTTCCCAGATATCGAGCGCCTTGCCTTCCGCAAAACCTTCCTTGATATCGAGGAGCACTACTTCGTTAGCAAGTTCTTTGTGGGCAATGACATTTGCGCAAGTGGCACCAACGTTGCCGGCACCTACTACAGTTACTTTCATGGACATGGAGGGGTTAAATTCATTTATTAAGTCCCACAAATATAAGCGGAAGTAAACAATTAAGGTCCATGCCCGGCTGTGAATATTCCTTAAAGCGTTCTCAGGCGGGCATAACTGCTGTTCGGGAATAAGTGTATATTTAGCCGCTTTTACGCGCCCCCTTCCTGTCCCCAAAAAACGCCGGCTGCAAATATAAAGCCGGACGGGGCAACCCTCATTAATTAGAGCGTCTTGAAAGTGACAGATGTAAACAGTTTATCCGAAGATCAACTCAAGCAGTTGATAGAAGGATGCATAAAGAACCATCGGAAGAGCCAGGAAACAGTCTACAAGATGTTTTTCGGCAAGATGGCGGCCGTTTGCAGACGCTACACCAACAATGATGATCGTGCAAAAGACATTTTGCAAGACGGCTTCATCAAGGTGTTTAAAAGTATGGAAAAATTCAATTTTGACGGATCTTTCGAAGGATGGGTCCGCAGGATTGTTGTGAATACGGCAATCGATCACGTTCGAAAGTCGAAAAAAGATTTCTTGCTTGCGAATGAAAGCAAAGACGTGGAAGCTTTTCGCGATACGCTCTACGACGAGGAAGAACCCGAAACGCCCGTGGCGCTGACCTTAGAAGTAAGTGATGTGCGCAGGGGAATGGAGAAACTGTCCACCGCGTACCGCACCGTGTTTAACCTCTACGTTTTTGAGAATTATTCGCACCAAGAAATTGCAGATGCCCTCGATGTGACGGTGGGTACGAGTAAATCAAATTTGGCCAAGGCCAGGGCCAACCTTAAGAAAATACTGACCGAAGAACTTGAAAAACGCGATGGAACAAAGGTTTAACTCTTTTGATCAGCAGGTAAAGCAAGCCTACGAAGGCCATGAATTGCCCTACGACCCGGATTCGTGGGATAAGCTTTCCTCCGAACTCGATAAAGCGGCTCCCGCTTCTTCTTCCTATTTTGCAGCCCTTACCGCAGGCGTTGCCGCAGTAGGACTTGTGTTTCTTTCCCTGCTCTTTATCCTTTACGGAAATAATGACCCTGCAGACACTGTTCAAGAAACCGAGCAGGTCAAAGGTGAGCAGCCGCATGAACAAATAACCGCAAGCTCCGAAGAGAGCGCCGGATATGCCGAAGAAGCCGACGGCACTACATCGGACACCCCCGAGGGTGAAGGAAAAGAAGGTTTCCGTGCGGACGAAACTTCTGCTGATTACGCCGACGCAAATACTGCAGCATCTGCTGCCTCCGAAACATCTTCGACGGCCCTTCAAAAAGAAGACGTCCCCGGCAGCGCATCACCGACAGACCCTTCAGTCCGCGGTGTTGCTGACGAGTCGAATGAGACCGTAGAAGGCGATTCGGAAAATGACATGATCTCCTCTTCTGATGTTATCCGCGGATCGGAATCACTTAACCGTAAAACCGTGCGCACGAGTTGCACCGGTGCTACCATTCAATTTGATGCAGCGCAAGACTACGGGGAGGATGCCAAGTACCTCTGGAATTTCGGGGACGGTTTCTTCAGCAATGAAGCCCGCCCCTCGCACACCTTCAATAAATCGGGAACTTTTGACGTATCGCTTTCCGTGACCTCTCCCGCCTCGGGCCAAATTACCTCCAATGTGGTCCAAGCCATGATCCGGGTGCTGGAAGGTCCGCGTGCACGCATGGGCGCCTACCCGACTTCCCCGAACACGGTTGAAATTGAAAACCTGAGTTCGGGTGAGAACCGCACCGAATGGTTAATCAGCGGCACTGCAGCAGAAAAAGACGGCTCAGTGGTGCTGGACTTTGTCCCCGGAACTTCTCAGAAAATCCGACTCACCGCATCCGACAAAGCGGGCTGCGCAGACACCCTGTCAAAAGTAGTTCGATTTGCCCAAACCCAAAAGGCGGTAACTTTTACTCCGGATAAGCCTCTGGACTTCTCCGCAGTCCTGGAAGAGACACCCTCGCGGGTGCACATCTTCGACGCGGTATCGGGTGAGCACGCCGCAGATATTGAAGGTACGGTTTGGCATGCACCTGAAGAGGCCCGCGGTCAAAAATATGTCTTCATGGCTGTGAGCAAAGGAAAAGGCTCTCCGATCGTGATTCGCGGTGACCTTACGGGGAAACCCTGAAAACGCCTACCCGGCAATAAATTATTTCTCCGAGCGCACAGCCGAGCTGTGCGCTTTTTTTATTTGTTCTCCCCGGTTCGCGGTTGATTGAAAAATAAGGCCGTCAACGGTACAACTTTCCCGAAAAACCTGCGTCAATTGAGCAAGTATCGCCTCATCATCCTGCCGATAACTGACGCGGGTTTTGTATCTTTGTAGTTCAGGCAGCAACGCTGATTTCCATCCCATCTATGAAAAGATTTTTACCGAACTTTTTCCTGTTTTCCCTACTGGTAGTTACCTCAGTCGTTAACGGGCAAAACGACCCCGGTGATATTTCCAACTGCTACAACAGCAACATCACCTTTGCATTTGATCCCGAGCCCGTTGACGGCGCTTTTGAACCGGATACAGATGTTGAGCTCTGCGTGACTTTTACGTATGTCCAAACCGCGGGGAATTGGATCCACGGAGTTCAAATCCACCTGCCGGACGGATGGGACGAGAGCTCAATCAATCCCGCCAGCTTCAGCACCTCTTGCACAGGCGGCGCAGGCAGCTGGACTTGGCAAGGTTCGGGCACCTTTTACGGGAACAATTTCGGTATCGGATTTTACTACTTGGGAGGCGCCCTCAATTGGGGGCAATCTTGCCCCAACGGTACCTTCACCATCTGCATCGATGTGACGGTGGATCCCGAATGCGGCGGACCCGGCAGCCCGCTCAACGGCGAGCTCATCCTTCCCGGCTTCTCGACCACGGGCGACAACAACAGCACCGGCTCGGGCGGATGGAGCGGCCCTCCGGCTGTCTGCGACGGTGTGATCATCGACGCCACCGTGAATATTCCCACCGTGACCATCGACTGCTGTGACGCCGAAGCGGGAACCTCACCCGGCACCTTACCGATTTGCAACAACGGCCCCTTCGACCTTTTCGGCGAATTGGGCGCCCCCGTGGATGACGACGGATTCTGGACCGAGCCCGACGGCACCGAACTACTGACTGCAGGCAACAGCTACATCTTCGATCCGCTTACGAGTGATCCCGGAGACTATATCTATACCGTTGAAGGTGACGACGGCTGCTTAAATACGAGCATCATCACCATGGAGTTCATTGAGCTGCCGCAAGCCGGTTTGATCAGCTGGTGTTCTTCTGCCCCGTTCACGATTCAAGGTGAATTTACAGGCCTGGGCCTCCCCTTTCCCGACCCCACATGGAACGGTACGTGGACGGACCCGGCAGGAACGATTTTGCCCGACGGCTCGGGACCTATTGTGCCGGGCACCAATCCGCCCGGCATCTACACTTATGAATATCTGGACGGAAACAATTGTCCTACCACGACGACCGTCAATGTCAACATAGTACTCACAGATACAGACTCCGAGCCCGCCGCGAGTGCGGATATCTGTACTTCTGACGACCCCTTCAGCCCTTATGACCTTTTGGCGGGCAGCCCCGTACCCTCGGCCTCTGCAAGCTGGATTTATGAACCTGCTTCGGGTGGGGTAGTCAACATACCCGGCGGTGCCAACGCCGTGATCAACCCGGCAAATTATTCGGGAGCGACCCCGGCCCAACCGCTGGAATCGGGATTTATGTGGTATTTCTTTGTCGATTTGACAGCAGGATGTTTCAGTATTGATACCGTCTTTATTGACGTATTTGACCCGGTAAATACGGGAACCTTTACGGAAGTGAATCTTTGTATTTCGGATCCTCCGGTAAATTTGACGGACCTTTTGGAAGGGACACCCGACACGGGACTCACTTGGGAAGACGTGACTGCGGGAAGTGTAATTCCCGAAATACTGGATCCCGCGGATTACGACGAGAACGAAGTACTCCTGCTCAGCTACAGCGGAGGTCTGGAAGGCACTTCCTGTTTCTCCCTGACCAACATGGTCATCACCATCCTGCCTGATGACGCGGATGCGGGTGAATTTGCCTCCGTTGAGGTGTGTGAGACAGATGACGTGATCTGTTTGACAGACCTCTTGGGAGGAGATCCGCAAGTTACGGGGTCTTGGACCTCGCCGTCAGGGGTCGAGCAAAACTGTATTTTCATACCCGGTACTTCGGAACCGGGTATTTGGACCTACACAGTGATCACCAGCTGCGATACGGATACGCAAACCCTCGAAGTCAATGTGATCGACCAAGCCGATGCGGGGACAGACGGTGTTTTGACCGTTTGCACGAATGATACCGATGTACCCCTGATTAACGGCCTCGGCGGTACGCCCGATACGGGCGGAGAATGGTCCCTCGGGGGTACTCCGGTCGGAGATACGGTAAACGGCAACAGCGCAACCGACGGAGCGGTGTATACCTACACGGTGGGCACCGGATCGTGTCAAGACGTTTCCACCGTCACCATCGATCTGCAGGAGTCACCTTACGCCGGGCAAGCTCCGGCAGGTCAGGTGATTTTTTGCGATGATGCCGCGGCCGTCGATTTAATCAACCTATGGACCGATGCCCCTGCGGGCGGCACCCAGACTTGGTCAGGTCCCGGCGGATTCACGGGATCAACACTGAATCCCGCCACCGCAGAATCGGGCACCTACAGCCTGACGGTAACTTCTGCTCAATGCGGAATTACAACGGAAACAGTCGATATTTTAATCGAATCTGCCCCGAATGCAGGAACGAGCACCACAGTGACTGCCTGCCCCAATGCTACTGCAGATATTGACCTTCTGGCCGCCCTCGGCGGAACTCCGGGAGGCACATGGACGGCACCGCCGGGCGGCCCCGATACGGGAATCTATTCACCCGGAGATCCCGCGGGAGACTACGTGTACAGCACAGCATCACCCTCGGGGCAATGCACCGACCTTGCAACAGTTACCGTAAATGTCACGGCACTGCCCGACCCCGGAACGGACGGAGCGATTACCGTTTGCGAAGGCGACCCCTCCTTTCCTTTATTTGGTGAGCTCGGGGGAACGCCTGAAAACACCGGTGGATGGACAGATCCGAACGGTGACTTGATCGGTGCTTGGGACGCGGAATTCGTTCCGGGAACTGATGACGCCGGGGTATACACCTACACGGTGGGAGACGGTGTCTGTCCCAACCTGACTGCGGAAGTCACCGTGACCGTGATACCCGATGCAAATGCGGGCAATAACAATACGGTAACCGCCTGCGAATCGCTCGGCTCCGTAGATCTCATCGGCTTTCTCGGCGGCACGCCCGATCCGGGAGGTACCTGGTCAGTGCCCAACCCCTACTTCCTGTCCGGGCAGTGCGGAACGACCCAAAATATTTCATACACCGTCGACAACGGAACCTGTCAGGACGTGGCCATACTCACACTCACGGTAGAGTGCTTGCCGAATGCGGGGGGCGACGGAACCCTTGATCTGTGTTCAAATGACCCCTGTTTTGATCTGGAAACGGGACTGACGGGCCCCTTCGATGCGGGCGGTACTTGGACCGACAGCGCGGGGGACACCGTCGGAGACAACCAATGTCCGAACACACTCGGCACAGGCGATACCTTCACCTATACGGTAGACGCAGTGAGCTGCAACGCAGATCAGGCAGAAGTGACGGTCAATGTGACCCCGTCCATGACAGCAGTCAACGTTGACGCCGTATGCGAAGCCAGCCAACTGACCTACGTGGTCAGCTTTGAAATCAACGGCGGTGCGGGACCCTACGAAATCTCAGGGACGGAAATCACAGGGACGGAAACCACAACGGGCGTCTACACCTCCAACCCCGTTCCCGTCGGCACGAACTACAGCTTCACTGTGACCGACAACAGCACCTGTGCCGACCTCACCGTAAACGGTACTTCTCCTGCCTGTGCATGCCCTGCTGCAGTGACCTTCCTCAACGGTGACCAAACCGTCTGCGCGGGCAGTCCTGCCCAGCTAGAATTTGATGTGACCGGTGCTGCGCCCTTTGAAATCATCGTCAATGACGGAACCGACGACCTTGTTTTTTCCGGTTACAATCCCGGCGAAACCGTTGCCGTTACCCCGGCCGCGACGACAATCTACACACTGGTGTCTGCAAGCGATGCCAACTGTGCGGGAACGGCGGACGGTTCGGTCACCGTGAGTGTTGAGGACTTGCCCGATGCAGGCCCCGATGTTACGGAAACACTCTGCGCACAAGGCGGAAACCTGAACCTGAGCACTTTGGTGCCCGCGGGAACAGATCCGGGAGTTTTCAGCGGTCCGGGCGGTGATGTCACCACGGTTCCGAACAATCCGGCTTCTTCCGCTGTATACACCTACACTGTATCGGGAACGGTATGTCCGGACGACGTTGCCTCTTACGATATTACCATCCTGCCCGAGCTTTCCGTAACGAACATTGCCTCCGAGTGTAACCCCGCTCAAACGCAGTACACGGTTACTTTTGACATCGACGGGGGCACCGGCAATTACACCGTGACAGGAACCGTTGACGGAACTATAACGGGCAATACCTTCACCTCCGATCCACTGGATCCTGCCGCTGATTTAACTTACGGGTTCACCGTATCAGACGGCGGGACTTGTCCGGATGCCAATGTCAGCGGCGACGCACCGAACTGTGCCTGCCCGGCTACGGCTGCTCTCACGGGCGGTTCGCAAACCATTTGTGCAGGTGAGACCGCATCCCTTTCGGTAAACCTTGCGGGCGACGGCCCTTGGACGCTCACCTATGATGCGGGCGGAACTACCGAAGGCCCCATCACCCTGAACGCCGGCGAAACCATCGATGTGACTCCTGCCGCGACGACGGTGTACTCCCTGATTTCCGTGAGTGATCAGAATTGTGACGGATCCGTTTCGGGCAATGTTACCGTCAACGTAGACACGCCGCCGAATGCGGGTCCCGATGTTGAGGCATTCCTTTGCGAACAAGGGGGAAACCTCAATCTCAACACCCTTCTTGACGGCGGCGCAGACGGCGGAGGAACTTTTGCGGGGCCGGGAGGCGGAAATGTCACCTCAGTTCCTTACACACCGGCTTCATCGGGAATTTACACCTATACCCCACCCGGAAATGCCTGCCCGAACGACGATGCGGAATATGATATCACCATTTACGAGGAAATCAACGTATTTGATGTTTCGGCGACTTGTAATGCCGCGCAAACGGATTACACGGTAGTTTTCACCATTGAGGGCGGAACGGGCAACTATAACGTAACAGGTGAGGGCACCCTGACGGGAAATACCTTCACTTCCGACCCCATTGCCGTAGGAACCAACTATGGCTTTACCGTTGCGGATGACGGACCTTGCGACGAAACGGGTGTGATGGGAGTCGCGCCGAACTGCGCCTGCCCGGCAAGTGCCACCCTCACCGGCAGCAACCAAACCATCTGTCAGGGAGAAACCGCTTCACTTTCCTTAACCCTCGCGGGCGACGGGCCCTGGACCCTCACCTACGATGCGGGCGGAACTACAGAAGGCCCCATCATCCTGAACGCGGGGGAAACCATTGATGTGACGCCGGCCGCGACCACCACGTATTCGCTTACATCCGTGAGCGATCAAAACTGCGACGGATCCGTTTCGGGGAGCATTACCGTCAATGTAGACAGCCCGCCGAATGCCGGACCGGATGTAACCGTACCCCCGCTTTGCGGAGGTCCGGGCGATTTGGATTTGGAAACTTTGCTTGACGGTGCCGCAGACGGCAACGGCGATTTCAGCATCGGAGGGAATGTGGTCACCACAGTACCGCTGACCTCAGCTTCTACGGGCGTGTACACCTACACCACGCAGGCAAACGCATGTCCCGCAGACGATGCAACCTACGACATAACCATATACGATCCTATCGCGGTGACCAACCTCTCGGTAGAATGTAATCTGGCGCAAACCGAATACACGGTCAGCTTTATTATCACGGGGGGTACGGGGAATTATACCCTGACCGGAGAAACGGAAGGAACCTTGGTCGGCAATACCTTCACTTCAGACCTGATCGACGGGGATGACCCTTACGAGATCATCATCTCAGATGACGGTCCTTGCGAGGAGGTAACCGTAGCCGATGCCAATCCGGACTGCGACTGCCTCGCAACGGGAAGTCTCTCGGGCAGCACCGCAATTTGCGCGGGATCAAGTGCAGATATCACGGTCACTTTGGTCGGTGTGCCCCCATTCAGCATCACCTACGAAAACAGCAATGATCCCGGCAATCCGACTACCCTGAACAATATCTTCAACGGACACACCATCACAGTAAATCCCGGGTCAAGTGCCACTTATACGCTTCTGAGCGTATCCGACGCAAACTGCACAGGCAGTGTCGAGGGCGATGCTGTGGACATTACCGTCGACAGTCCCATCAATGCGGGCAACGAGACCATCACCTGCGATTCGACGGGCGATACCTACACTGTAGTCTTCACCGCAACGGGAGGAACAGGAACACTCGAGGTGACCAATGCCACGGGAACGGGCCCTGTATACACCGGCGGCCCCTTCAATTCAGGTCAGGGCTATTCCATTACCGTGAGTGATCAGGGAAGCTGCCCTGATGTGGTACTCACGGGCGATCCTTTCACCTGTCCCTGCACCACCGAAGCGGGCAGCCTGATCGGTGACGGCTTCGAAGTTTGCACCAACGAGACTGTAACAGTAACCGGAGACGGAAATGAATTTTTGGACGGAAATGACACCTTCCAATTTGCCCTCCACGACGGTGATGCAGACAACCTGGGAAATATTCTGTTGCTTTCTGACAACGGTACCTTCGGCTACGACGCCGCCCTTGAGACGGGAACGGTGTATTTCATCTCCGCCCTTGCGGGAAATGAGAACCCCCAAGGCAATGTGGACACGAACGATCCCTGCCTCTCGGTGAGCAACGGGCTCCCGATCCTATTCTATGACCTCCCGACCGCCACATTTGTAGCAGATGTAACCGTATGCGAAGGCAGCGAAGCGGAACTCATTGTCAACTTCACGGGCCAAGGTCCGTGGACTTTCGATTACGAACTGAACGGAACTGAAGCAGAAACAGGTGTTGAAAGCGCGGGCAGCTCGGTTGTAATCAGTGTAACCGAACCGGGCACCTACGCCATTACCAATATTTCCGATGCCAATTGCTCTGATGTTTCCGGCAGCACGGCTGAGGTAAACAATTTTGCCGTACCCACGGCCGTACTCGGAGGCGAACCCGAAGTATGTGAGAACAGCGGCGACGGACCGGAGGTTACTTTTACCGGAAACGGGCCCTGGACTTTCTCCTACAGCATCAACGGTGAAGAACAAGACCAGCAAATCACCACAACGCAAAATCCCTACACCATAGCAGCGACCGATGCGGGAATTTATGCCCTCACTTCGCTGAACGATGTAAACTGTGCGGGTACGGTAAGCGGAACACTGAACGTGGTACTGATTCCCCTGCCGGCAGCTACGCTCACGGGGGGTGGCTCCGTTTGTGCCGGGGACGAAGCGACTTTCAACGTGCAGGTAACGGGAACGGGGCCGTGGACGGTCCAGTACGCGGTAGACGGTGTGGCACAGCCTGCCCTGACCTCGGATGTTCCCAATTTCAGCTTCCAATCGGGTATGAGCGGTACCTACACCGTGACCTCTGTAACAGATGCCGTTTGTCAAGGCCTGAGCCATGACAACAACGCGGCACTGATAGTAAATCAACTTCCCGTCGGTGAACTGAGTACTTCCTCATCGCTCTTGTGCATCGGCGAAGAATTGGAACTGCAGTTTTCACTGGAAGGTACACCGCCCTTTGACGTGACTTACACCCTTAATGCCGACACTTTTCAGCTCAACGGACTGACTGCCTCCCACACGGTAACACTCAATCCCGAAGTAGCCTTGATGGCCGAACTGGTCTTTATCGAAGACGGCTCGAATCCGTCCTGCTCCGCGGCCCAAAATGAATCGATTTTTGTGCAGGTTACCGAACTTCCGAATGCCCCCGTACTGACGGATGACACCATTTGCTCAGGTCAGGGGCCTGTACCGATCGGTACGGTATCGGGACCGGGATTGTCCTATGAGTGGACGCCCACCACGGGCCTCAGCGACCCTAAGGTGCCCAACCCCACGGTGACCCTGACGCATACCGGAATTTCTCCGCGCGTATTCACCTACGTGCTTACGGCGAGCAATGAAAACTGCTCGGCATCAGATACCGTAAACATCACCGTAGACCCGGGACCTCAAGCCCGCTTCCGATTCTCTCCCGATCCTGTATCGTCGGAAGATCCGCGGATTTTCTTCAACAATACCAGCGTCGCCTCAGAAACCACCACTTTCTTCTGGGATTTCAGCGGCCTCGGCACATCAACGAGCCGCAACCCGGATTTCAGATTTCCGGAAGGAACGGCCGGAGACTATGCAGTAACGCTCAACGCCACGGACCAACTGACAGGCTGCTCGGATTCCTACTCCGCCAATGTGCGTGTGCGGAATCAAATGCTTGTATACGTACCCAATGCATTTACGCCCGACGGAGACGGTAAGAATGACCTCTGGGGCCCGGTGACCACGAATCTGGACCCGAGAGATTACAAATTGACGGTGTATGACCGTTGGGGAAGTGTAGTATTCGAGACCACGGACATCAACCAAAAATGGAACGGCGGAAAAATGAACGGCGGGTATTATCAGGAAGCCGGTATGTACATTTATGTGATTGAAGGAAGGGAGATCGGTGCTATCGATGATTTCGAAATGCGCGGCAATGTATTCCTCCTTCGATAAAAACGAAACGACCGGATGCGATATTTGAAATGTAAAATCATGCTCCCGCTTCTGCTCACCGGAATCTCCCTTACGGGGATTTCCGAAAATGTCGCGGGCCAATCTCAAGCTGACTACGACGCCGTCCGGGCCCTTGTAGGTGATGAAAAATATGCCGCACTTCAGGATGCTGACCCTGACAAGGTGGCTTTATTCGTCTACATGAACCGCCACGGATATGCCCTGAGTGAAGCCGGTGAAAAAGATTTAAGCGGATTTCCCGACATATCGGAAATTGATGTGCTCTACCCGGGGGGATCGCCGCCGACAGAAGAAAATCTGGCTGCCGGTACTTGGGATATGCACGGTTGTCACATTGTACCTGATAAAACACGACTGTTGCGCTACAGGGTAGGTGATACGGGGAAAGTATTGACCATTCTGTCCGAAGATTTAGCGCGAAAGAAAATGACCAAAGAAAACACGATCGCGGAGTGAAAAAAAGAGAAGAGAGATTCCGGAAAATCTTCAGAGCGGCGGGCCCGATTGCATTGGTTTTAACCTTATTCCTTTTTTCCGCACAAGAGGCCTCAACCCAACCTCCGTTGCCCATCGAAAACGGAACCGTCACCACCTGCGATGCATTTTTTCTGGATGACGGAGGCGAGGGAGGTACGCCTTATTCGCCAAATAATTCCTACGTTTTTACCATATGTCCGGATAATCCCGGAGATGTGATCCAAGTAGACTTTGTCGCGTTCAACCTCTACACAAGCCCGAATCCGGCAAACAGCGACTACCTCAGCGTTTTTGACGGTGAGGATACGAGTGCCGGTTCTCTTGGGGACTATACGGGTACTTCAATTCAGGGAAATTCTATCACCGGCTCAGTGAACAACCCTTCGGGCTGTCTGACTTTTGTTTTCAATCCGAACCCCAACGGAAATACAGCGGGAAATTTTCCGGGCTGGGCAGCCATTGTATCGTGCACCACACCTTGCGACAATCCCACCATGGCATCAGCCTTCGAGAATCCGCTTCCGGAAGGACCCGATGCTGCCGTAGGAATCTGTATCGGTGACGAGGTGACCGTAGTCGATGACGGCTCTTTCGCGGCAGCAGGTTTTGCAATCGAAGAGTACGTATGGCGCTGGGGCGACGGAACAGAGACCGTAGCAGGCGATCCCGGGCCCGTAACACACGCCTATGAAGAACCGGGAGAATACCTCATCAACTTAACCGTCATCGACAATAACGGGTGCAACAGCTTGAACGTGTCTCCGCTTCAAGTCTTGGTGAGTACGCTTCCCGAATTCAATCTCGATATAGAAAGTCCGGTGTGTATCGGAAACCCTTTCAGCCTTGACGGAAGTGCCATCCAAAGCGTCACCTGGACGGCACTCCCGCCGCAAGTAGTAGCGGGTGAAACCTATCTGGCCGACGGGGCGGGGTTTCAGTTTACGTCGAGCTTGGTTTTCGATTTCTTTCCTATAGGAGCCGTCTTGGAAAACTGCGAAGACCTCTTGGAGGTATTCGTAAATATCGAGCATTCCTATATGGGTGACCTCGAACTGGAGGTAGCTTGTCCGGACGGGACTTCGGTAGTGCTGTTAGAGTATCCGAACGGAGGAGGAGGCACTTACCTCGGCGAGGCTGTGAACGATCCGTTCGAACCTGACGGACCTATTCCCGGTGTAGGCTACACCTACGGCTGGGCACCGGGTGCCACAAACGGAAATATCAACAACAATGAGAACTGGACCATGACCCAGTTCATAAACAATGCGGGGGCCTCCGACCAAAGCAATATTGTGAATCCGGGAACCTATCAGGCCGACAATGACCTGTGCGCATTGGAAGGCTGTCCGCTCAACGGAGAATGGCAATTTCTTGTTACGGACAACCTGGCCCTGGATGACGGTCACATCTTTTTCTGGGGAATTGATTTTAACCCCGAGCTACTCCCGGACGTAACCACCTTCACTCCGGTGATCGGGATGGGGCCTGATTCCACTTTTTGGGAAGGGCCCGGCATTGTATCGAGCTCTGATGACAACAATATCATCGATGTCGTCCTGAATGAGACGGGCTCGTATGATTACACTTTTTTTGCGACCAACAACTTCGGCTGCACCTTCGACACAACGGTGACGGTAGAGGCCGTGGAAGGTCCGGCCATTACTGCGGGTCCTGACGTTTTCGTCTGCGACGAACCTGTCACCCTTCAGGCCGGGCTGGATACCGAGGAAAGCCCCTCCTGCACCGGCGACGGAGGAACTTATGAATACTGCTATGAAAACAATGACAACCTGATTGTGACCTTTTGCCCGGACGAGCCCGGAGACGGAATTACATTCATGGGGATCAGCATCTCGCAGGGGTTTGTGGAGAATTTTTTCGATGCCATGACTATTTATGACGGCGACGGAATCGATTCACCCGTCATTGAGGCGGGAATCAGCGGTGACTTAGCCGGGTTGAGCTGGACTGCAACCAATCCTTCGGGGTGCATCACCTTTCAAATCACCAGCGACGGAAGCGTGAGTTGCGGCGCGGGAAATTATGACCCGATCATCATGAGCGTCAGCTGCTTGGGCGGCGGAAATTTAATCTGGTCGTGGTCGCCGGAAGAGGGGCTGTCCAATCCGAATGTGCAAAATCCCGATGTATTCGTGACGCAGGCCACAACTTATACGGTCACGGCCTTCCCACCGGACCTGCCGGGCTGCGTGATTACTGATCAGGTCACGGTAGCGCCCGACCCCGATGTGGATCCCGGTTTGGATACTGATACGGTATTTTGCTACAACAGTCCGCCCTCGCAATTGATCAATTACCTGCAGGGAACGCCTTCGCCCGGTGGTGATTGGGTAAATTTAGCCACCGGCGAGCCTTTTCCGAACCAGTTCACCCCGACAGACCACCCGAACGGAGTTTCCTTCACTTTAGAATACACCTTGGACAACGGATTCTGTCAAAATTCCTCCATCCTCAACCTGACTGTGCTCGGGGTGACCAATGATCAGTGCTGCTTCACCAATGCCGTGGCCGGAGAGGATGCAATACCCTGCGGACTTTCCTACGAATTGCAAGCGTTTGAACCCATAGGTACGGGAACCTGGAGCGGCCCCGACAACGTGACTTTCAGTAATGTGAACGATCCCGGTGCAACAGTTACGGCAACCGCTCCCGGAGGTGCAGTCACCCTTACGTGGACAGATACCGTGGACAACCTGTGTCAGGAAGAGGACCAAATCACCGTTAATTTTGCAAATCCGCTCGAAATCATTCTTATACCGACTGATGCCCTGTGCAACGGAGAATGCAGCGGTTCCGCCATTGCCATCCCGAGCGGAGGCACCCCGGACGCAGCAGGCATTTACAACTATATCTGGTCGAGCGGAGAGGCCGGACCGACCGGACAAGTGGCCCAAGAACTCTGTGCGGGTGAGCACAGAATCCTTGTTACGGATAACTTAGGGTGTACCGACTCCGTGGACTTCATCATCAGTGAGCCCGCCGCACAGCAGATCAATACACTTACCTCCCCTCCCCTTTGCGCAGACTCCTGCAACGGAAGGGTGACCGTATTGTCTCAAGGCGCAGTATCTTACAGCTATGACGGCGGGGTAACTTGGAGTGAATCGAATGTGGGCGACGTATGCGCGGGAGTGCATACCATCATCGCACGAAATGAAAACGGTTGCGAAATCCAAACCGAAATCAGCCTCAATGACCCCCCGCGTTTCGAAGCGAATTTCAATATCAATCCCAACCCGACCACGATCAAAAACACTACGATTCAGTTTCAAAACGTCTCGACTCCCGGTCCGATCGCGGAAACCCTCTTTATATTCGGCGAAAACGGAAATGTAGGCACTTCCACAGACCGCTTGGCGTACATGAAATTTCCGCAGGATACCTCGGGTACCTACCCGATCACCCTGATCACAACGAGCGAAAACGGCTGCACGGACACCCTCACGCGCGCCTTGGTGATCAATGATGACTTGCTTTGGTACATTCCCAATGCCTTTACACCCGATCAGGACGGGATCAACGAATTGTGGAAACCGCAGGGGAGCTTCGTTGATCTTACAAATTACAGGTTAGAAGTTTATGACCGTTGGGGCCGACGCGTTTTCGAGACTACAGATTTTGATCAAGGTTGGAACGGGTCGATTGCCGGGTCCACGCATTTTGCCGAAAACGGCATTTACAACTATATCATCAGGGTGCGCTCCATCACTACCGAAGAAACCTATGAACTGAACGGGTTCATCATGCTGATACGCTGAGCGGCTTTAAATTTATATGAATCCCTGACCTCACCTTCGCGCAGCTGAAACGGTTTATGTATTTTCGCCCGAAACACGTGCAGATTGACAGATCTCTTGGCCATTGTATGGGATGTAAATCCCGAAGCGTTTACCATTCCTTTCATTGATTGGCCCGTACGCTGGTACGGCTTGCTCTTTGTGACGGGACTGATCGGGGCGCAGTACATCATGTTTCACGTATTTGAAACCGAAGGCTACGCCAAATCTCACGTCGAAAACCTCACAATTTACGTGGTACTGGGCACCGTGCTCGGCGCCCGGCTCGGCCACGTATTCTTTTACGATGCGGCCTACTACCTTTCTCACCCGGGGGAAATCCTCATGGTGTGGAAAGGAGGGCTGGCCAGCCACGGAGGTGCCATCGGTATTCTCACCGCCATTTGGCTGTTCGGTCGCAAGTATAAATTCGGGTTCCTTTGGCTGATGGACCGACTGGTACTGGCCGTGTGCTTTACGGGAGCATGCATACGCATCGGCAACCTGATGAACCACGAAATCATAGGAACGGTAAGCGAACTCCCTTGGGCCTTTCAATTTATGCGGGCCTATCCGCCCGAGATGGCGGCAGACCCGAGGCATCCGGCGCAGCTTTATGAAGCGCTGTACTGCTTGGTGATCCTTGCGATTCTTTGGCCCATTTGGAAAAAACATCAAAAGGAGCTCAGAAACGGATTTCTCTTCGGCCTGTTCATGCTCCTGCTTTTCACCTTGCGGTTTCTGGATGAATTTCTCAAAGAAAACCAAGAGCCCTGGGAGGACGACCTTCCCATCAACATGGGACAAATCCTGAGTATTCCATTCATTCTGGCAGGAATTTTGCTCCTTTTTAAAGCCAAAGCACCCAAATTAAATCAGTCTTGAAGCCCCTCATCGTCTCGATCCTTGTTCTGCTCACAGCCCTCGGCTCATTTGCCCAGGATGAGGGTTTCGTTCGCTACAACACCATGAATATGGACCGCCGGTATGACGACCGCATTCGGGTGGCCTTTTACAATGTGGAGAACCTCTTCGACCTGGAGAATGACAGCCTCAAGCGCGATGATGACTTCACTCCCGAAGGTTCAAACCGATACACCTTCAGCCGATACAAAAAGAAATCGAACGGCTTGGCTAAGACCATGCTGGCCATGGGCGGCTGGGAACCTGTAGAGTTCATAGGCCTTTGCGAAGTAGAAAACGATTGGGTAATGCGGGGACTGACAGAACACTCTCCGATGAAAGATGTGGGCTATGAATTCATACACGAAAATTCCCCTGACTTTCGCGGTATTGATGTAGCAGCGATATACCGCCCCGACAAATTTGAGCTGATTCACTACAAGTACTACCGGGTCAAGTTTACGCATGCCCCCGAGCGCACAACGCGCGATCTTCTCTACGCCAAAGGCATTGTTCCCAACGGTGACACCCTGCACATATTCGTGAACCACTGGCCCTCCAGATACGGCGGACAGTTTGCTTCAGAGCCGGGGCGAATACATCTTGCGCAAATGGTGCGCTCCAAGGTAGACAGCCTCAATGCCCGTTTCAATAACCCGTACATTGTGATTATCGGAGACTTTAATGACTACCCGAACGATATCAGCATCACAGAACACCTGCGTGCCTCGGGCTCTGTAGAAGAAGCCAAAAACGACGACCTGGTGAACCTCTCGAAGCGCATCATGTACAAATTCGGCACCCACAGTTTCGGCGGAGAATGGGGGGTGCTTGATCAGGTCATTGTAACACAAAGTTTTTTCAAAGACGGGAGCATGACGATCTACCCGGGGGATGTGGGGGTTTTTGATGCACCTTGGTTGATAACGCGAAATGCAGCGGGAAACACCACCACCTACCGCACCTATATGGGTCCGGCATACAAAGGCGGCTACAGCGACCACCTGCCCACCTTCATCGACATTCACCTCAAGGATTATCACCGCGGAAACGCTCCGCCGGCCAATTAGCGGTCTGACCTTATCCCCTTCGGACAATGGGGAAACCGAGCAAACCAAAACGGGCGACCCTGAGGCCGCCCGTTTCAATTTGTATTTGCGATCTGCTGATATTCAATCAGGCATCGATATTGGCATATTTCGCATTCTTCTCAATAAACTCTCTGCGCGGGGGCACATCGTCACCCATCAGCATAGAAAAAATACGGTCAGCCTCGGCGGCATTGTCGATGCTCACTTGCCTCAGCGTGCGGTATTCGGGGTTCATGGTAGTGTCCCAAAGCTGCTCAGCGTTCATTTCCCCGAGACCTTTGTAGCGCTGAAGGCCCACATTCACGTCTTTGCCCCCTTTGAGCTCAGCGATAATCTCATCGCGCTCTTTATCGTTCCAAGCGTACCTCTGTTGGTTACCTTTTTTCAGCAGGTAAAGCGGCGGCGTGGCAATGTAAATGTTTCCGCCTTCGATCAACTCGCGCATATGCCTGAAGAAAAAGGTGAGAATAAGCGTTTCGATATGGCTTCCGTCCACATCGGCATCACACATGATGATGATTTTATGGTAGCGTAACTTACTCGTGTCAAGGGCCTTTGAATCTTCCTCCGTCCCTACCTTTACACCGAGGGCGGTGTAGATATTTTTAATCTCCTCATTGTCGAATATCTTATGCTGCATCGCCTTCTCCACATTGAGAATTTTACCCCGAAGCGGAAGGATGGCCTGAAAATTTCGGTCCCGTCCCTGCTTGGCCGTTCCGCCGGCCGAGTCACCCTCGACCAAGTAAATCTCACAGTTGTGCGGGTCTTTGTCAGCGCAGTCGCTGAGCTTTCCCGGAAGTCCCGTACCGGTGAGCACATTCTTGCGCTGCACCATCTCGCGTGCTTTACGCGCAGCGTGACGAGCCGTGGCCGCCAGGATTACTTTTTGCACGATGGCTTTGGCATCAGCCGGATTCTCCTCGAGGTAATGCGAAAGCATTTCAGATACGGCCTGAGACACGGGCGCATTCACCTCTCGGTTACCCAATTTCGTCTTGGTCTGTCCTTCGAACTGGGGTTCGGCTACTTTCACCGAAATCACAGCAGTCAATCCTTCGCGAAAGTCATCTCCCGCGATTTCGAATTTCAATTTGCTCAGCATTCCCGACTCCTCGGCATACTTCTTCAGGGTAGCGGTAAGGCCACGACGAAAACCCTGAAGGTGGGTACCTCCCTCGTGGGTGTTGATATTGTTCACATAAGCGTGGATATTCTCCGAGAAGGACGTATTGTAAATCATGGCCACTTCCACGGGGATACCGCTTTTTTCGCCTTCCATGTAGATGGGCGCCCCGATGAGCGGTTCGCGGTTGGCATCGAGAAATTGCACGAACTCATGCAGCCCGTTTTCGGAGAAAAAAGATTCGAAAACGGGGTTGCCCTCTTCGTCAAGGTGGCGATAATCTGTGAGTGTAATGCGGATGCCCTTGTTCAAAAAGGCAAGCTCCCTCATGCGGTTCGCCAGTGTTTCCCAGCTGTAGACATTTTCTGCAAAAATGCTTGAATCCGGCTTGAAGCGAATCTCCGTGCCGTTATCGGTTGTGGTACCTTTTTCCCGAACGGGGTAGAGCGGTTTTCCGATGTTGTACTCTTGTTCGTATATTTTTCCGTCGCGGTATACGGTAGCGACGAGACTTTCGGAGAGCGCGTTCACACAAGATACCCCCACTCCGTGAAGACCGCCCGAAACTTTATACGTGTCTTTGTCGAATTTACCGCCTGCGTGAAGTACGGTCATGACCACTTCCAGGGCGGAGCGGTTTTCCTTTTCGTGAAAATCGACGGGAATACCGCGGCCGTTGTCGCGCACGGAAATCGAATTGTCTTCGTGAATGTTCACCGAAATGGTGTCACAGTATCCCGCAAGGGCTTCGTCGATTGAGTTGTCTACCACCTCATAAACAAGGTGGTGAAGTCCTTTTACACCGGTATCCCCGATGTACATCGAGGGGCGTTTTCGCACGGCTTCAAGGCCCTCGAGTACTTGGATATTACCTGCCGAGTAGTTCGCGGGCTGAAGCTTTTGTTCGTCTGTCATATGGATGTGATATCGTTAGAAAATCATTACTTACAAATTTACGCATTTTAAGGGACAGAAACCACTGAAAACCCGCATAAACACTGACTATTTTCAACATTTAATTAACATTTTGAAGCGGCTGCGCGAAGGGTAAAAGAACTGCCCGAAAAAAAGGAAGAAAAAGGCTCAAAAAAATCTCTCAGAAGAGGTAACGGGCACCGCCTAACACAAAAAGTCGCTGCGCGGGAAAACGGTAGTAGATGTCATAATTTGCTCCGGCCAGGTTATGGGCTTCTACAAATGCTGAAAGGCGGGCGGTGTATCGGTACTCCGCGCTGAGGCTCAGATCGAGGTATGCATCGAGCTCCACCGGAATAAATTCCGCCTCGGGCAGCACCTCTGTGCCGGGCACAGGCAAGAGGGATTTGGCTTGTCGCGTTCCGATCCAAGTCAGGGTAAGTCCGGCGGTGAGTTTATCGAAGAGGTTGTATGTACCTCCGAGCGAAATTCTGTGCGAGGGAAGGTGCCAGGCCTGAGCCTCACGGTCCGTATCATAAGAGAGCAACTCCACACTTGCGGTGGCTCCCCATTTCTCGTTGAGTGCATAGGTCATCTCACCGAGCATACTGAAGGTGCCGATATTGTCATACAGAACGTTAAACCTATTCTCCGTACTGAAAATGATATCATTGACAAAGAGCGGCATATTGTCCGTTTGGATATAGCTCACCCGCGCATTGAAGCTGACCTCATCGCTTACAGTTCCCTTGATACCACCGAATACATTGTACTTGGTCACGCTGTTCTGCACGTCCAATGAATTCAAGACCCAAGGGTTGGCCGTTGTAAGCGTGCGGTAGCCCACCCGGTTCACACTACCTGTGATTCCCGCATAGGGAACCAGGATATTGTCAAAAAGGCTGTAGCTTACTTCGGCATCGGGAAAGGCATGGAACCGCCCCGTATTCTCTACCTGAAGATAAATTCCCATACCGACCGCCGCACTGAGGTTGCCCTTGCGCAGCAGGATTTGCGGCACGGCGTAGAGGATTCCGTTGGCCGTGCGGGCATCCGTTTCCGCGGGCAGGGCCTCGCCGTTCGCAGGCATGTATGCAAAAGGGGCCACCCCGTCAGAGCTGTAGCTGATGATGTCCAGCCCCGTGCGCATCGTGTAAAATTGGTCTCCGCGAAAAGCGTGTAGCTCCCCGCCCGCAAAAATTCCAAACTCCCCGGCACCGCGGCGGTCATTGAGGTTGTACACGTTCAGATCGATGTCGTGGTTTACCTTAGAGGAATCGCTGTAATAGCTTTTCCACTTATTGTTGAGGCTGAACAGCTCAAAACGCTGCCGAATGTCACCTTTGGCAATGTCGGTATCCTGAGGGTCGAATCCGTAGTAATGGTAGACGTCCCTGTTAAAACTTGCTTTGGATTCGATGCTGTGCTTTCGAAAAATCTTCTTGCCCCAGGCTGCCAACTCATTTTGGCTGAAGCCGCTGAAGGCCACGTTGCGGATTCCGCGATTAGCGGAAAGGTGGCGGTACTTCACGCCGTAGGACAAATCGCGCTTCCGGGTACTGGTGTACATGGCCTCCAAAAAGGGTGCTTGGAAAGTTCCCGCTCCCCCGGCCACATACCCTTGGTACATGGGATCAAGGGGCTCTCGTACTTTGATGCGTGCGGGACTGATGGGATCAGCAGTTACGGTTACGGCGGGTCGCTTGGGAAGAAGGGTGTATACCGTATCTACGCTGCGGGAGGGCACGGGCACCTCTGTAGGCGATTCCGTGATCTTAAAAGCCTTGTCTACGGTCAGCGTTCTGTCGCCGGTGATTACCTGCGTACGGTCGATGCCCTCCTGCTCCTGAGCGAAGAGGGTGCCGACTGCGGTCGACATCACAAGGGCTAAAATAAAGTTTTTCAGGTAGCGCATTACTCTTCGCTGTTTTGCGGTTGATCAATCAAATCGCGGTAGGGATCCTCTTCCTCGGGAGTTTCGGATCGCTTGCGCTCCTCTTTTTCACGGCGCTCGTCCTCCTCGCGCTTGTCAAGCGCCTCACGCATGGCCTGTGCGCGTGCCGATAATTCCGGATCTGTCACATTGTCCGTGACACTCTGTAAGGTGGCACGGGCTTGGAAATAATCTCCCCGCTCTGTATAGACATCGGCGAGGAGCAGAAAGCCCTTGACTTTCCACCGATCGAAAGAAGCATAGCCCTGAATGAGCTCGAAAATTTCCTTCTCGGCCGCTTCGGACAGGCCCCGTTCAAAGGTAATTTTGGCAACGAGGAATTTCGCCTCGGCACCTTCGGCATTTTGAGATGAATCGGCGAGTGCGCGCAGGTCCTTCTCGGCGGCATCAACGTCACCTTTTGCATAAGCAGATTTGCCGCGCACCAGCCGAGCCTCCTCCTTCATCCGTTCGGTGGCACTGCTGTGTTCGAGTACCGCGGTAGCTGCCGCCTCAGCTTCCTCATACCGCTCCAGTCGGAAATAGGCGCGCATGGCTCCCAGATCGGCCTCGAGGGCATTGGCACTGAAAGATGCCGCCGAACGAAGCCGAAGGTAGTGCTTGAGCGCTTCTTCGTACTGCTTACGCCGGTACCGGATTTTTGCTGCGCCGGCCAGCGAGGTTTCGGTAAACATATTGACCGGTCGATCTGCCACATACTCGAAGCCTTCGAGGGCCGTGTCAAAATCGTTTGCGCGCAGCGCACAGTCAGCGCGGTAGTAGTGGGCATTCACGGCAAAGAGACCGTTCGGAAATTTATCGAGGTAATCACTGAGGGCCGCGATGGCCTCCGTGCATTTGCCGTCGGCCACGAGATTCTCTGCAGCCCGGTAACTGAGGCTGTCAATTTCTCCCGCAGAAACCTGATAGTCGGGAAGGGACGAAAGCCAGTCGGAATAATCATCGATGCGGCCCAGATCGAGGTAAATATTTCGCAATACAGCAATGGCCTCCCGCGATTCCGAGTCTACACCGTAGTCTTTGACCACCTTTTTATAGCTTGCGATGGCGTCATCATAAGCGCTGAGTCGATACTGAACGAGGCCGCGTTTGAGCAGGGCTTTTTTCCGGTAAGGGGAATCGCCGTGCCGGTCGATTACGGTATTGAACGACTCCAGGGCCTTGCTCAGGTTTTCATTGAGAAAATAACTGTCGCCCAATTGATAATATCCCACGGCTGCCAATGAAGTAGCGGGGTAATTTGAAAAGAGCTTGTTGAGCTCTTCAATCTTTCGCGCGTGATCTTCCTTGTATCCGTATGCCATTGCGATCTGAAAGCGCGCATAGTCGCCCTCAGCTCCGTTGAGTGCAAGGGCCTCCTCATAGCTTTTGACGGCAGACTCGTAGTCCTTGGCTACCAGATGGAGATCACCGATGCGCAAAAGGGCGTCGTACTTCCTGCGCTTATCGACACCGGGAGTAGCGGTAAATTTGCGAAAAGCAGTCAGGGACGCATCCCGATTGTCCAATTTGAAGAAGCAGTAGCCCAAGTTATACTCGGCATTTTTGAACGCCTCGGTACCGACGGCGGAGGGATTCGAAGCAAAGTTTCGGTAAGCTTGCGCCGCTTCGGCATAGTCGCCTTTTCTGTAATACAGATCACCGATTCGGTAACTCGCGAGCGCATTGAGCTCGGGTAGCTCACGGTACTTTTGCGAGATTTTGAAATACTTGAGTGCCTCGTCATTTTTGCCCCCGCGCATGAGCTGCACGCCGTGGTTGTAGGCGGCCCTTTGGTAGTCTTCCCTTCCGGAAATTCCGATGTCCTTCATGTTGTCCAAGGCCCGCATTGCCGCGGGATAATTCTTGGTGGCCATGTGCACTTTGAGCAGGAAAGCATAGGCATCGTCTTTCCTCGGAGAGTCGGGATAAGCCTCAAGGTAACGGTCAAAAGCCTGAATGGCCTCGTGAAAAGGGTCGTAACTCAATTCGTAAGCCAGCTTGGCATAATTGAAAAGTGCATCTTCGGTGATTTCGCGGTCAGCGTCCATGCGGGATGCGGACCGAAACGCATTTTGGGCAAACTTCTTCTCACCCGACTTCAGGTATGCGTCGGCCATCTGGTAGGTGGCTGTCTGGGCGAGTGCGGGATCATCCGAAGCGGCAGCTTTCACAAAGTAATCGATTGAAGCCTTGTAATTTCCCGTACGGTAATAGGCATAAGCCATTTGATAAGCATCTTCGGGCTCGGGATTGTAATTCCGCTCCATAAATATCTCCAGAAAAGGGACAGCGCTCTCGTAGTCTTGCTTTTGGTAGTAGGCATTACCGGCCAGGTGAGCTATCTCCTCTTTCCGCTTGGTAGCAGCGCTGTCGAGAAAGGGCACGGCGTAGTCGATGAGTTCATCGTACTTTTCCTGGTGGTGGTAGATTTGCGTGATATAGTACGGCACCACATCTGAGAAATTCGGGTCTTCTCCTGCGCGCGTCAGGGCCTGCAGGGCAGTTTGCCAATTTTCGTTCTCGTAGGCGATGTGGCCGTAATAATAATTCACGGGGCCCCTGTACCCCCCGTCTTTCTCCAGCAGAGGAAAGAATGCCTCCCTTGCCTTTTCGTAGTCCTCCGTTTCAAAGGCAGAAAAACCGGTTTTAAAACGGATTTCATCAACGGTCTCCTCGTCGTAATCGTAAAGGTCGAGCCGGCCGAAGTAGTGGAGGGCGTCCTTATAATCGCGGCGGTTGAAGTTATACCGCGCCAGCTCCAGCAAGGCGGGGCGGTAGTAAATGCTGCCCGGAAATTCCAAAGTAAATTCCCGCATCAGGAATTCGGCATCCTTGTGAAAGAGCTTCATGGCACAGCTTGCGCGGTGAAAGGAAGCGCTGATGAACCGCTCATCCGGGTAGGCGCGTGAAGCATCGATATACTCCCCGAAGAGCCGTCGGGCGGACTCATATTGGCCGTTATCGGCAAATTGTCTCGCGCGGTGATAGGTTCTGTCCTCGCTGCGAAACACCTCGGGTTGCTGGGCATTCACAAGGCCGCAAACGGCGAGGGTAAGCAGAAGAAGAAGCGCGCGCAGTCGGCTTTCGGGCATGGGTTGCAGGCTGTTTGTTTAATCAGGTAAAAGTAGTGAGCGGAGCCGCCCGTATCAGGGCTTACGGCACAAAAGTTTTAAACGCGATTTTGTGGAGAATAATGCGGGAATTCAGGGTTTCAACCCCTGTGAAAACGCCCTTTTGCACATAAAAATTATCTTAGCTTTACGCAAAATTTTCACATGGCGCTTGATACCATCGTCGAACTGAAGGACGCCACCATCTATCAGGACGACCACCTCGTCCTGTCCGCGGTAAATGTCCACATCTCCAAGGGGGACTTTATCTACCTGATCGGAAAGACCGGGAGCGGAAAGAGCAGCCTGCTTAAGACCCTTTACGGTGAGCTTCCGCTTAAAGAGGGCGAAGGAAAAGTGGGCGACTTTAAACTGGACGGGCTCAAACGCAAGCAAATCCCCTTCTTGCGCAGAAAGCTCGGCATCGTTTTTCAAGATTTTGAACTCTTGGGCGACAGGAATGTAAATGATAACCTGCTCTTTGTGCTGCGCGCCACGGGTTGGAAAAACAAGCGTGAAATGGCCGAACGCATGCAGGAAGTACTGGACAAAACAGGCTTGGGTACAAAGGGCTACAAGATGCCCCATGAGCTCTCGGGGGGCGAACAGCAGCGGGTGGCCGTAGCCCGCGCATTACTCAACGACCCCGACCTCATCCTCGCCGATGAGCCGACCGGCAACCTGGATCCCGCCACCACGGAAGAAATTTTGACCCTTCTGCACAACATCAGCAAAAACGGAAGGGCAGTACTCATGGCCACCCATGACTACGTCCATTTAAAGAAATTTTCATCGCACGTGATCCGTTGCGAAAACGGAACGGTAACCACCACAGAGGCTTGATTTCAGTACTCGTACCGATTTTTAACAGACCGGTGATTTCACTGGCAAGGGAGCTCTCCGAAGCGGCCCGTATAGCCGGCGTGCCTTGCGAATTTATTTTCATCGAGGACGGCAGCACAGAATACCTCAACCAAAACAAAAGCATCACCGCTCATCCCGACCTTACTTACATCGTGCAAAATGAAAACTCGGGAAGGTCGGCCATTCGCAATGCTTTGGCCGAAAAAGCGAAGCACCCTTGGTTGCTTTTTTTAGATTGTGATGTGCTCCTTCCGGACAGTAACCTCATTGACCGATATGTGAAAGCAGCGGACGGGTGCGATGTCATTTGCGGAGGCCATATCTATCCCGAGCAAGCGCCCGCTTCGCGACGTCTTCACCACATTTACGGATTAAAGCGTGAGTGTACCACGGCCGAACAGCGCAAAGAGCAGCCGTTTCGCAGCTTTATGTCGGGTAATTTTTTCATCAGAAAGTCCTTGTTCGATCAAGTCAAATTTGACGAAACCATCAAGGGCTACGGGCACGAGGACACCCTCTTCGGAGTGGAGCTCAGAGAGCGTGGAGCCAACCTCTGCCATGTGGACAATCCGGTGATTCACGTAGCGCTCGATCGCGATGAGGCTTTTTTGGAAAAATCAAAACAAGCCCTTCGAAATGCGCTCTATCTGGTCAAAACAGGGAAAATCGCACCCGAGGAAATACGCGCCACAGAGACTTACTACCGACTGAAAAAGTCTGCGGGGGGACGCGCGGTTTTGGATTGGCTCATCCCGAGTGAAGCCTTTTTGAAAGAACAGCTCCTGCGGCCCAATCCGCGTATCAGCAGCTTGGACTTTCTCAAGTTGGCTTGGCTTCGGGATTTGGAAAATGAAGTGCCGGACGGCACCCCTTAGTTCATCCCCAAAAGTGCGCGCACTGCCGAGAGCGTAGGCGCGTACTCTTCCGACCAATTGAGTTTTTCGGCCGCTTTCTTTGCGGCCTGCCTTCTGCGCTTTTGGCCGGCTTCGTCGCCGAGCACCCGAGCAATCAGCTCGGCCAGATACTTCGCGTCAAGGCGCTCAGCCACGACCCCGGCTCCGCTTTCGGTCACAAAAGCGCGTACTTCCGGAAGGTCACTCACCAGCATGGGAACCCCGACCGCGGCGTAATCGAAGACCTTGTTGGGTAAGCTGTAGCGCTGATTGAGCCCCGTATCTTTATCGAAGCTCACCCCGAGGTCGGCGCAGGCCGTATAGCGCATCATTTCCGGATAGGGCATCCGCGGCAAAAACTTCACTTTTTCGGAGAGATCGGGCCGAGCGGCGCGTTTTTTCAGGTCCGGAAGGGCATCACCGCTGCCCACGATCAGCAGCAGAATACCGCGCGTGAGGGCTACTGCGGAAAGCAATTCCTCGGCGCCCCTGTTGCGGTTGATGCCGCTGCCCTGAAGTATCAGTATTTTAAGATGCTCCGGCAATCCGAGTTCTGCACGGGACGTCGCGGTTATTTCCGCCGATCGATCGGGCACGTTGCGCACCACTCCGACCTGATCAATGCCGTAAGTTTGCTCAAAAAGCCGCGCGAGGCTGCCGTTGACGGTCAGCACGTGATCCGCCCGCGGAATACAGAGGCGCTCGAGCATCTTCCAGACTTTTTGCACTGCGGGTCTGGCCTTCACATCGGGCACTTCCGTAAAAAATTCATGGCTGTCATAAACCAGAGGCTTTCGGCGCAGCGCCGCAAGAAGGGTATTTGCGGGCAGGGTATCAAGGTCGTTGGCATAAAACAGGTCTGCCTTTCGGAAAAGGAGGAAGAAAAAAATGCGCAGGTTCAGCTCGGCGTAAAAGAGTGCCTTCCTGTTAAAAATCAAACGAAACCTCTTCACAGCGTAAGGCCTGTCTACCGCACCGCTGTCAGGCAGTTGCCTCCCGAGCAGAAGAAGGTCAAAGCCCCCGCCCCGAAGGGCGTCACATTGCTTTTGCACCCTTCGGTCTGTGACCAGGTCATTGCTGACCGATACTGCGATGCGTTTTTTCATGCCCGGCAAAAATAGGGAAGTTTACGCGGGACGCCTCTCCCGCATTTTCGATTAGCTTTGCGGACAAAATCCGGGCCGCATGACTGTCCTCGAAAACACTTCAATCAAACACCTCAACACCTTCGGAATCGAAGCTAAGGCGCGGTTTCTCGCTCATTTCACAGGACCCGAATCGCTCGGAAAGCTTCTCGCCGATCCGCGCTTCGAAGGCCTGCCGAAAATGATTTTGGGCGGGGGTAGCAATGTGCTCTTCACCGAAGACTACCCCGGTCTCATCCTGAAAAATGAGGTAAAAGGCATCGAAGCGGTCCGGGAAGAGGGAGATGTAGTACTCGTGAAGGCCGGAGCAGGCGAGAATTGGCATGAATTTGTCTCGTACACCTTAAATCACGGATGGTACGGCCTGGAAAACCTCTCCCTCATTCCGGGGAACGTCGGGGCAAGCCCGATGCAAAACATCGGCGCCTACGGTACGGAGATCAAAGACATCTTCCACAGCCTCGAAGCCTATGAAATCTCGGGCGGGGCAGTAAAAATCTTCGATGCAGAGGCCTGCCGGTTCGGATACAGAGAAAGCGTTTTCAAGCGGGCGCTCAAAGGCAGGTACATTATTCTGAACGTGACCTTCGCACTGAGCAAAACGCCTCGGGTGAATACGCGGTACGGCGCCATCACCGCCGAGCTTGAGAAAGCCGGCATCACCGATCCCACGCCGAAAGATGTAAGTGAAGCCGTGATTCGCATACGACAAAGCAAACTTCCCGATCCCGCAGAGCTGGGAAATGCCGGCAGTTTTTTCAAAAATCCCGTGGTGCCCGAGGAGGTCTTTAAGCGCCTGCAAAAAGAATGGCCGGAAATTCCCAACTATCCCGCAGGAGAAGGAAGGGTAAAGCTCGCGGCAGGCTGGCTCATCGAAAAAACCGGCCGAAAGGGAAAACGCACGGGCAACTGCGGAATGCACAAAATGCAGGCGCTCGTACTGGTAAATTACGGCGGCGCTAAGGGAAAAGAAATTTACGACCTGTCCGCTGCAGTGAAAAAAGACGTGTACGATATGTTCGGCGTGGAACTCGAGCGGGAAGTGAACATCCTTTGAAGGTAGTCAGGGTGCCGACTTCTCAGGCCTCACCTTTCTCGGGTGCGTCACCCTC
>PXBH01000149.1 GCA_003565555.1 Cryomorphaceae bacterium
CAGCGCAACGGTTACAACGGACAGGACTTTCGGTTTCTTGCCGTGCGGCCGAATCCGAACTTAAGATGGGAGCAAGCTGAAATCTTTGACATCTCGCTGGAAGCAGGCTTCTTCAATGACCGCATTACCACCACCCTGTCATTCTACAACAAGAATACGCAGGACGTTCTCCTCAACCTGACCCCCCAGCCCTCCACCGGTTTCCAAAACTTTTGGGACAACGTAGGGCAAATCATCAACCGCGGGGTAGAATGGGAGGTTTCAGCCATCGCCATGGACCGCGAACGCTTTATGTGGCGCGTAGATTTCAATGCTGCCTACAACTATAATGAGATTACCAGCATTGGGAACTACACCCCCGATGCGGTGAGCGGCGGAACCAACGACACCCGTGTTGTGGTCGGAAAGCCCGTAGGGACCAACTTTTTGGTGGAACACGTCGGCGTAGATCCGGAAACGGGACGAAACATCTACCTCGATAGGGACGGGAATGAAACCAACCAATGGGATCCGATGAACCGTGTGCCTGTAGGACGTGTCCTGCCCAGAGCCATCGGTGGTATCACCAATACGTTTATGTTCGGACGTTGGGAGGTGGGCCTCGTTGCCGTATTCAGCCTCGGCAGCAATATCTACGACTCTTCATCTAAGCGGCAACTCGGTGTGGTGACAGACTGGAATATGCGCGATGAGGTCTTCGACCGCTGGAGACAGCCCGGTGACCAAGCCGAATTCGCACAACTTTCCCTTCGCCCGGAAAACTACGGCGTCGGCGATCCTTTTCAACTCAACACAACCCAGTGGCTCTTCCCGGGCGACTACCTGCGGCTGCGTCGCCTCAGTGTAGCCTACAACATTCCCCGCTTCAAAGTGGGTGCCATGGACATTGAAGGTGCCACCATTACTTTCGCTGCCATGAACTTTTTCACCATCACCAATTTTCCCGGACTTGACCCGGAGATTGCACGCGACTTTGAGAATCCCACGGACCGAAATATGAGTCCGAACATCACATTCCTTACGCCGCCCCAAGAGCAGTCTTACACCATTGCCTTTAACTTAAGATTCTGAGATCGATGAAAAAATTAGCTGCAAAACTCACCCTTCTGCCGATATTGTTCATCGCTGTTGCCACGGTCTCTTGCGAAGGACTTCTGGAACAGGAGCCCCCCGACACCGGTGACAATATTCTTCCCGAAGATGCGGTTCGGACCTTTCGGGACCTTGAGCAGGTTTTGATTTCGGCCTACGACGTTCTTGCCAATACCTACAACGGATCCGTGCAGAACCTCCCTTCGGTCATCATCGACGACCTGGACAGGCCGTTTAACCAAGACAATTACAATGAAATTTGGCTTCGTTCCACCAACATTTTCAACGGTGCCGTAGGAGGCGCATTCGGCAATGCCTACATCGCCATACTCCGCGCGAATACCGTAATGCAAAATCTCGACAATGTGGAGGGCGGTGAGCCCTCTGAGAAGTTGCGGGTAGAGGCTGAGGCGCGTTTTATTCGTGCGCTCTGCCATTTTGATTTGGTGCGCCTTTTCGCCCAGCCTTGGGGATTCACACCCGACAACAGCCACCCCGGAGTTGCCCTGCGTACCACCACTGACGTGGAAAATGCCCCGCGAAATACAGTGGCCGAGGTGTACAACTTTGTTCTTTCAGATCTGGAATTTGCCAAACAGCATCTCCCCGATATCACGGATGTGTACGCCTCCCGACAGGCCGCATTAGGACTGGAGGCCCTCGTGCGGTTTCAGCGCCACGAGTACGATCTGGCATACAGCCTCTGTAATGAGGTGCTCAATTCGGGGGCGGCTTCTTTTGATCCGAACAATGTCAACATGTTCTCTTTTCCTCAGGTCAGCTCGGAGGCTGTTTTTTATATATATAGTTTCGAGTTTGAGCCCGGAAACGTAGACAGCAGAAACGGTGCTTTCCGCGGAAATTATCTCAGTGAGGGTGCCAACGTGACCTTGCGCATGTCGCAGGAGTTTTGGGATGAAGTGACCTCCACCGGCGGCCCGCGTGCCGATCTCTTCGAGGAGCGGGTTGTGGACGAAAATGTGTTCTACGTGACCAACAAATTTGACGCGGAGTTTTTCCACATTCCCGTGATTTCTTACACCCAGCTTATGCTGGTGCGCGCTGAATGTGCGGGTGTGATCGGTACGGGACTTTCCGAAGCGATTGAAGATATCAACCGCATCCGCGAGCGGGCCTACGGAGGAATCATCAATAACCTTTCAAACAGTGCTACCGCACAACAAGTCATCGAAGCGGCGCGTTTTGAAAGCAGGTTTGAGATGGCTTTCACAGGACAAAGATTTCACGACCTGAAGCGCAGGGGTGCGCAAGGCGAGGACATCATCGTGCGCGGCGCTCCCTGGGATTGCCCGGGTATGGTGTTGCAGTTTCCCGCAACGGAGGAGACCGACCTCTTTCCGCTTAATCCGTCCGGAGGATGCTGACACAAAAAATTAATGAGAAAAACATGAAAAAGAGATTTTCCGTATTCACTTGGCTTGCCGCGCTTGCGGTAGTTGTTCTCACCCAAGGGTGTCGGGAAGATGCACCTGAGATCGGTGATCCCTGGAGCCACATTGAGGGAATTACCGCAACCCCTTGGATTCTCACCGAAGTGGACTTGATCGATGAGGGCAACCCCTCACGGCCGCGTCGTTCTATTTCCCGTTTTTTCACCGAAGGAGAAAGCCAAATGACCCTGAACCTGACGGAAGACGGCCACTTTGAGTCCGTTCCCGGCGACGGAGGACAGGTATTTCCGCTTGACGGGACTTGGAGCTTCGATCTTGACGAAGCTCCGCGCAGGGTTACCTTTGTCGGTGATGATGAAACCATTGTTGCCAACCTCGGGAGACCCGTGCGTATCATCGATCCTGAATTGCGGCTTGAACTGGTGAAGAAGTCTTGTATCGTCGATGGGGAAGTGCGGGCCGCGCTCGGATATCGATTCACTTTTGTAAGACAGAACTGAGAAAGCCATGAAAATATTTTCTACATTTTTAGTCACCGCTTTTACACTCCTCCTTGCCGACGGATTGCGCGCCCAGGGCGTTTTTCTCGATCCCGACCCCACGGATGTTACAGGGGCCGTACGCCTCTACGTAGACATTACCTCAGATGAGTGCCAATGCCCCAATATCGGTGAGGTCTCTGAAGATGATCCGCTCTACATTTGGACTTGGGAGCCCAATGAAGCCCGTCCCATGCTCGGCAGTGAGGATGTGACCAACGGTGATTGGACCAATTCCAACGACAATATGCGGATGAAACAGGACGAGAGCGATCCCAATCTCTGGTACTTTGACTTTCTCGGCGCTTCTCCCGCCCAGTTTTATGCTGCGGATCCTGCGGTTTTCTACGAAACAGGGATCAGTTTTCTGGTGAAGAAAAAGGACGGCAGCGGTGACCCCGAACCCAAATCCGAAGACCTCAACATCATTCCCGAACCCGTAGGCTGTTTCGAAATCATTTGCCCGTTTCCCGTCACATTTTTTGATGACGAATATTTCGCCGTGACCTACAACAATGCCATCGAAACCAACCCGCTGCTCCAAAACATGGGGCCCGGCGACGCCTTGGTCTCTTTCCGTTTCAGGGTAGACGGAGGCCCCCTGCAAACCCTTGCCTCCGACGGCAGCAACCAAGATAAATTCTTGATGGACTTCGAGGGCGACGGTTTTTTCGCTTTGGATATGATTCCGCGCGATTACTTCGGGATTGAACCCGGACAAAGCATTACGCAGATGACGGTCAGGGTTACCTCGGTTTCTGCTCCTCCCGGGGTGTTCAGCATATCTTCTCCGCTCAACTTGGGCTGTCCCTGATCACGGTGAGAAAACTTCTGTAAAGTGCAAAGGCCGACCGGTAACATACCGCCTCGGCCTTTTTTTGATCGAATGAAAAACCACCGATTCACTCCCCTTCGGACAAATCTCCGCCTTGCGGTTCTGTGGACAAAACCATTCGATACATGCGCAGACCCTTTTCAGGTGAGATATGCGCAGGTTTCCTTTACCTTTGCCTAAACGCGAGACGGGGAGGATGAATGAAAGCCGTTGCTGCAGGCGTTGCTCGCGGCAAGGCCCGGCCGTCGAGACGCAATCAACGGCAGGCGTGAAAATGAAATTCATTTGTAAAACAGACTGTCCCTAAGCCATAAAAACCTGAATGAGATGCCCATGTTGAGCTACCTTACACTGTATGTTGACCGCTTGCTGTCGATGCGGTTCGTTTCAGCTTTTCTCTTTTTCGGACTTGTGTTGATATTCGCTTCCTGCGGTGAGCCCGGCGCCGACCCCGCATTCAGGGCCGAGGGCAAAGCCGAGGCAATGCCCGTGCACCATTCTGAGGGGCTGCGCATCGAAAAGACCCGCGACGGATTCCTTGTGGAGGTGCGCAATCCGCGAGATACGGCTGAAATTTACGGCACTTATCGGCTCTCGCGCACGAAGAAATCTTCGGCAGGCGGGGATGAAACCGTGATTCGCATTCCTGTGCAACGAGCAGCCCTGAACAGCACCACCTTCGTTCCCTTTTTTGAAAAAATTGATGCGCACGGGGTCATTACAGGTGTGAGCTATGCCTCGCGGGTGACCAACGAACGGGTGAAGGCGCAGATCGATGCCGGTGAAACGCTTGAAATAGCGGGAGGAGACGGAATTGATACGGAGCGTCTCCTCATGTCGGCACCGGATGTGCTGATGGCCTATATGTACAACGCTTCCGATTTTTCAAAGATTGAGGACCTCGGCATTCCCGTGATTATGAACATGGAGTACGCCGAATCCACTCCCCTCGGAAGGGCGGAATGGGTGAAGCTTGCGGGCTGTCTGATTGATCGGTATGATGATGCCGAGGAGCTGTTCGAAGTGATCTCACGCACATACGGCAACTTGCACGACCTGGCCCGCGAGGCTGACTACTATCCCGTGGTGTTCAGCGGGAGCAAATACGAGTCGAAATGGTTCACCCCGGGCAATCGGAGCTTCGTAGCACAATACATCCGAGACGCCGGCGCGCGCTACGCCTTTCAGCATGTGGATGGGCAGAGCAATGTAGAGCTGGATTTTGAAAGCGTTCTTTCCACGCTGGTCAAAGCAGACTTCTGGGGCCTGATTGTCTCTGATAACAATGAGTTCAAGCTTTCTTCCCTCATCCGAATGGAACCGCAGTACGCGCTGTTTAATTCGTTCAAGAAGGGCCAAGTCTTCGTCTGCAATACGGCCAAATCTGATTATTTCGGCGATGCCGTACTCGAACCTCATATAGTGCTTTCCGACCTCATCGGCATTTTGCATCCCGATCTGCTGCCCGGGCACGACTTCACTTACTTCAGGCCGGTAGTGGTGGATGTGACGTCCTGACGGGTTTCGTTGCTAAGGGCAATCGCCGTACATTTGTCACCATGCGCATTCGTTTCGCGGCCATCGCCTTGCTTGCCGGTTTGCTTTTCTTTCTCAGTATCTTCCTGGGTTCCGTTTACGTGTCGCCCGCAGAGGTGTGGCAAAGCCTCACGGGCGGTGAGGCACCCTTGCTTTCGCAAAAAATTGTGACGGCCGTTCGCCTGCCCCGGGCCCTGACCGCAGCCTTAGGGGGTGGAGGACTGGCCGTAGCGGGCCTGCTCATGCAAACCTTATTTCGCAACCCCCTTGCAGGTCCGTCTGTGCTCGGGCTCAGCTCGGGTGCATCCTTGGCGGTTGCGGTCACGGCCATGGGCGGTACGGGTCTCGTATTCGGATATTACACCCAAACCATCGCTGCGGTGATCGGATCCACGGCGGTTTTGCTCATCATCCTTGCCGTAGCTCGACGATTTGCTGATGTGACCGTGGTGCTCATCGTAGGGTTAATGCTCAGTTTTTTCACTTCTGCCGTGGTGGGTCTGCTCCAGTCTGTAGCCGACGAATCTTCGCTGAAGGCTTTTGTCTATTGGGGCTTCGGGAGCTTTGCGGGTGTGGGTACGGCCCAAATGCCCGTCTTTGCGGGGCCGGTAATCGCAGGAATCCTGCTTTCAGCCTTGCTCATAAAGCCGCTAAACGCCCTCCTCCCGGGCGAAATGCACGCCAAGTCCATGGGAGTGAATACGGGCCGTCTCCGCTTGGCGGTCATGGGAATCACCGGTATGGTGACGGGTGTGGTCACCGCCTTTTGCGGTCCCGTAGCCTTTATCGGCTTGGCTGCACCTCACTTTGCGCGCATGACCTTCGGGTCTGTGAACCACGGAATCATATTGCCCGCGTCTTTGGGAATCGGTGCCGTTTTGGGCCTGCTTTGCGACTTGATCGCCCGCCGCCCCTTTGCGGATACGGGCATACCGCTCAATACGGTCTGTGCTTTCATGGGCGCACCGGTGGTCATTTACCTGATTTTTGCCGGAAGGCGTAAAAAATGGTTGATATGAAGGTGCTTGAAGTGCGGGGACTCAAAACGGGCTACAGGCCTAAAGGGGGGGCGGAAAATGTTCTTCTCGAAAACTTCAATCTCACAGCAGAAGAGGGCGAGCTCATCGCATTGATCGGTGCAAACGGAGCGGGAAAATCCACACTCTTGCGCGTTCTTGCCGGGCTGCAGGAACCCCGCTCGGGCGCTGCGGAATGGTTCGGGAAGTCCCTGCCGAAAATTCCGGTGAACCAACGACCCCGCTACGCCGCTTCGCTCTTCAGAAATTTTGCGAAAGCGGACGGTATGAGCGTGTACGACCTTGTTGCCCTGGGGCGGCACCCGTACACTGGGATGTTCGGAAGGCTGCGCGACGAAGACCGGGAGGCGGTAGAGCACGCTATGACCCTGACCGGCATTTCCGATTTCAGGGCCCGTCAGGCGGCTACCCTCAGTGACGGAGAATTTCAAAAAGCTATGCTGGCTAAGCTTCTTGCCCAAGATGCCCCCCTCATGATTCTCGATGAGCCGGCCACCCACCTTGACCTGCCCGCGGCGGTGGATCTCCTGCGCCTGCTCAACCGACTCTCCGCCGATCACGGAAAAACCGTCATCTTCAGTACGCACAATATCGCTCCGGTCTTTAAGCTGGTGCGGAAGATCATCCTCCTCGACGGACGCGGAAATTACGCCTCAGGCACCCCCGAGCAGTTGTCTGAGCACCACCTTATGTGCAGCTTTCTGCGTACCGACAAGGTGCGTGTGGAAAACGGAAACCTCATCTATAACTTCGACAACAAATGAAAATCACTGTGATCGGATTGGGTTGGTTCGGTGCCGAATTTGCGCGGCAATTGCGCGACGTACACGAAATCACCGGGACAAAAACCACCGCGGAGGGTGCATCGGCCCTGTGCGCGGAAGGCATCGATGCCGTTCACCTCTCCCTCAATCCGGAATGGTCTGCGAGCGCGTCGGTTACCGAGAAGCTGACTTCCGCGGATGTTGCGGTAATCAATATTCCCCCGCCGCGCGGCACAGCGGATGCGCCGGCATTTTATGCCCGACAATCTGAGGCGATTTGCCGCCGCCTTAATGCGGGTAATGCGAAGCACGTAGTTTTCATCTCTTCTACCGGAGTTTTCGGAGCAAATCAGCTCCGCTGCGATGAGGATACCGTTCCCGCCCCATCGCGCGGTGCGGGGAGGATTCTGCTCGATGCGGAGCGGTATTTTTCGGCACATTTTGCCGGCCGTGTTTCCGTGATTCGGCCGGGCGGGCTTTGCGGTGAAGACCGATTTCCCGGCCGGTTTCTCGCCGGTCGCCGGGATGTGGCGGGAAGGCTCCATCCCGTCAATTTGGTGCACCGCACTGATTTGATTGCTCTTACCCGAGCCGTAGCGGAAGGGGAGTTTGACCGCCGAATTTTTCACGCCGTGGCCCGCGAGCACCCGAATAAGGAAGAATTCTACACACGCGCGGCTCTCGCACTCGGATTAGCGCCTCCTGTTTTTGACCCCGCCGACGACTCGGAAGGAAAGTACATCTCTGCGGAAAAATCGAAACAAGCAACGGGGGCGGCATTTCGCTACGATGACCCATTTGCCATGCTCGCGGATGTCAGGTGAGGCGGTGCTCAGGCATTCGGTGCCGGGATGCGGCTTTGGTGAGCCCGGGCGCGAAATCCCGCAGAGCGCTCAAGGCACCGGATCGAAGCCCTTATTTTCGTAAGGACTTTATTTTCAATCAAAATCTAATAATCCGTAGGCTTCATTGTACGGGATTCGAATACTTATGATGTCAAACTCGACGCTTGCCCGGGATTTGAGAATTTTGTGAATTTTCAGGCAGGCTTCATCCGAAGTTACAAAGTGACTTACAGACTTCTCTACATCCGCCTGTGCAAACAGCTTAGAATCGTTGGGAATGATATTTCTATTGTTCAGGTCAAGGTTGTTCTTTTCAGAAAAAATAATTTTTGCAAATTCTCCTGCCTTTACTCCGTGATTAAAATTGAACGGAACAACCTGTAAGGTTCTCCATGGCAGTTCATCGAAACTTCCCCTAACGCAATACTCAGCTATTGATATGGTTGAGCATTTTAGTACGAACCTGAGTTCGATTCTTCTTCGGATTCAGACCGACTGTAATTAAGTCAATTAAAAGTAGAATGAAAAGTGCAGGGTCGACAAATGCAGCAAGGTGCTCAAAAATAAATCCGACTTAGAACCATGTCCGGTCAAGGTCTTGTCCATAAAATGAGATCTGCTGCGTTGCACTTTCGCGCTTTAGCCCGCTAAAGCTTTGAAAATGCGCCTTGCATATCTCATTTTATGAACATCTGAATTGCCGAATTAGAATCGAACTCAGGTTACGAGATCTTCTTGAAGAAAATATTAAAAATACCCGAGTGCATTGGTGTGAAGACTGTCTTTCTCATTCAGTAGTCGAATAAAGAAGCTGGTATCTAAAAGCACACTACGCTTCTTCATTTCCTCTTATGGAATTGAGCCATTCATCGGCATCATCTATATCAGACCACTTCGCGCCCGCCTTCTTCATCAGGCCGGATAAATAGTCATGATCGTATTTCGGGCTGTAATCTATCAACTCGATCAACTTTAAGCCGGATTTATCTATTTCGGCGGTGTGAAGGTTCTGTTTGCCGATCGCCCGAACACCATAGTTTTTGTAGAGCAAGTTTTCTTCCTTCCCACCAAGAAACACCTTATCGGTTTGTATGGTTAAAGATCCGTAATCCTCAGTATCCAAGTGAATATTGGCTTTGTTTTTACCTCCGGCGTTTGTCAGTATTCCGTAAAAATAGAATTCAGCGTCAACCCAAAAATTCTTCGTTCTTGTAAAATGAGTGCTTTTGGTTATTTTAAGTTCATTGCTTTTGTCCAGAGACGTTTTTATGCTCAATTCAAAATTGTTTTTGACGGCGTTCTCTTGTAATGTCTCGATGGCCTTCGCAGATTGCACTTCAAGGAAATCAACAGAATTTGATGATCCAACCTGTCCGATGACGGCATTAAAACCGATAACTGCCTGAAGACTTGTTCTGATAACATGCCTGACAGACCCGGCTTCTATCGAATAACTGATGGTGGGCCGCTCTTTTTTGCTTGTCGGAAAAAGAAGAATTTCTGCCGTGTGAAGAATTGTGATGATTTCTCGGATATCATAATTGTCCGGGGTTAGTTCAATATTTCCTCGGCTGCCTGTAATTCTTATCTCTATGTTTCCGGAGTTTTCCACTAATCAAATATACGAAATCTAACTTTTGTATATGTGTCGGAGACAAATCGAGTTTTCGAAAGTTTATTCTCCGAGCCTATCAAACTGCCTGTAAATGCGAATTCTTTCAAAATGCAGTAGACGCGTTCATCACCGAATCGAAGACTTTATTTTCGTAAGGACGTTATTTTCAATCAAAATCAGATACTCCCTAAGATTCATCATTCGGAGCGGGAATGTTCAAAAGCACCCAAGAGTGAAATCCCGCACGGTCGGCACCTTCGGTATTGTGCGTTTCACACGGCGCCATGCTCATTATTTCCCGCAAAGGCCTAATTTACTTTTACAATACGTCCCGTCTTCACAAAACCGTCCGTCACAAAGCGCACGATGTAGGTGCCTGTGGACCAGTGCCCGGTATTGATTTCGATGCGTTCCGCACTGCCGCTGTTGATGCGAAGGTTGCTGACCGTGCGGCCGTCGGCGGAGAAGACCGTCAAAACGGCTTCGCCGAGGTAGTCCGGTACAGCCACGGTCCCCATGTCGCGCGTGGGGACGGGGAAGATGTCCATGGTGCCCTCCGGGGCGCGCTCGTTATCTGCGGAAAGCAGAAGCTCAAAGGGCTCGGAAGTGACGCGGCACCCGTCACTGTTGGTGACTTCTACGGTGAAGGTACCGGAGAGGTCGGTAATCAGCCCGGCGATATTGGCTCCGTCGATGGGATCGCCGTTGAGGAACCACTGCCAGTCGGTTCCCGTCATGTTGGCCACAAACAGCGCGGTTCCGTTCCACTCGATGACGGGTATGTTTCCGTCTGAAATGTCAAATTCGAAGGTCTCCGATTCTGCATCGCAAATGCCGTTGTCAAAGGCAAGGCTGAAGGTGCCCGGCCCTTCAATTTCCGTGACACCCGTATTGCTTCCGTTGCTCCAAATGTATTCGGTGTATCCCGCCGGACCGGCCAGCCGGGCGCTGCCGTCAGGGCAGATGGCGGTGCTGCCGTTGAAGCGCCCGAGCACGCCTGAGGCCTCACCTGATTGCAGGGCTGCATTGAGCCACGCGCCGTCTGTGTCAGAGATCATGACCGTCGGTATGGTCACATTGAGGCCGTTGTTTCCGCCGTTCATTTCGATGATCGGATCGGGTGTATTGTTCACCACCACGACGCCCGCTGCCCCGGCGTTTTGCGCATTAAGC
>PXBH01000008.1 GCA_003565555.1 Cryomorphaceae bacterium
CGTACCGTCCGAACCAAATCTTCGGTATTGGAATGAAATGCTTCCGATCCCGCCCGGCTTGTCCTGAATCAAAGTCATGTTGGTGCCATCCTGTCCGAGGAATCTGACAGAACGGTTTCCGTTTTTGAAGTCATTGGCCAAAGTGCCGATCAGTACGTTATCCAAGCTCCAATCCAATCCCGACAAGGTTACCGTTGCCTCAGCATAACTCCCTTTCGTTTCTCCCGGCCCTTCGAAATCGATGATGTAAACGCCTTCCTGAATAATGACATCCCTCAAGCGTTTCCTAGAGGGGCTGTTCGGGCGGGTGAAGCGCACCTGCATATTGTCCGAGGTGAAGGGTACTTTCACCAGGGCGGGGAGGTAGTCTGCATTATCCGGAATCGGGGAATCTCCTGCCGTTTCCCAAATACCACCGCCGTTGAGCGAGTACTCCACGGTGATCGGGCCGTCACCTCCCGAGCCCCATTTGGCCACATCAAAAATAACGTCGATAACCTGATAGGCGCTTCCGTCAAAAACAGGCGTGGTCAATGTTGAGTTAAGTTCTTCGAATCGCGCATATCCTTCTGCGGCTGTTTGAAAATCGATTTCATTTTGAAACCATCCTTCCGGCAAGTCTCCGTCTCGCAGCTCTTCGTCAAAAATTAGATCCTGAGCGTACACCGCTGACAGAAAAGGGGACATCGCTATCCATAAGACAGCAAGTAAGCCATGGCTTTGAGATTTGGGAAAGAAGCTGACCATGTTTTAGTCCGATTTGGGGGTCGGCAACAAAGGTCAAAGCTTTGGAGGGGGCGTGCCATTTTTCGAGGTTAGCATTTTGCGATCATTTTGTTAAGTCACGGGAAGAAGGCGTAAACACCGGTTTTGGTTTACATGGCTCTGATAGGCGCTTTAACGGCACTTTTGATTTCAATATCTGCCGGCCCTTATTTTTTGTGCTTCCTGTTATTTTCCGTCTGCGGAAAAGCACGTAATACTCGGGTTAACCCGTTTCCCGATGATACCCTGATATAAACATTTTGAAGCATACCTGAGCGCGCGTTCTTCAGTATGGCAGCGCGATGAAAATCAGGTTCGGCGGGAGCTGCACCGGTTTTTCCGGAAAGGAACATACCCCGGACACATCGTAAAAACTCCGGCGGAGGTGTCAGCGCTTCCTGCGTATTACAGCGGCGCTCAAAGCTTGATGAGGCGCTGCACTTCCCGTCCCGATTCGGTGCCGTGCCACTCGAGGAGATATACTCCCGCCGGGAGGCTTTCCAAGGAGATGCGCTTGGTTTGTGTCGCGCGAAAAACGACAGAGCCCGTTACACTTCGCATCACGGCGTCTGCGGCTTCTTCGGGCAAAAATACTTCCGTCACGGCGGGATTCGGGTAGGCGCGCGGTTTTGGTTTTTCTGAGCGGGGGGCGGTGGTGTGAAGATTTACGGGCCAGGTTTCTCCCTGCAAATCGCCCCAAAGGTGTTCGGCCAGTTCGGGATGGTCGATAAAGGGGTTGCGGTTGCCCTGGTAGCCGAAAATCACTTCATGGCGGTTGAGTTCGAAATCGTCGGGCGGGTCGGCGAGGTGCCATGCCAGCATGTCGGAAAGGCGGCCCATGAGCGGTGCGTTGTCGCCTTCCGGCAAAATTTGGTCAGTGAGCTGCATATCAAGCTCCCCACCGCCTTCGTAGCGCACGGCCATGTAGAGGATCATCCGGGCCACATCGCCTTTCACGGCATCGCGCGGTTCGAAGGTTCCGTTGCTGTTGTCCAGAAAGCACTCCGTATTCACGCCGTCGGTAAATACGGGGGTGCAGTTTTGGCAATCGGCGAAAAAACGGTTGCCCCGGATATTGTTTACTTCAATATTGCACGGCTTCAGGTTGTGCATATCGGTGCCGATCCCGGCTGCAGTGCTGAAACTGCCTCTTGAACGCGGCCATGCATGCTAGCGGTTCCAGCCGTTTCCTTCATTGAATTGTTGAGGTCCGTTTACCGAAAAGCCGCTGTACACCAGAATGACATTATCGGGGTTCTCAGGGTCGCGGTCGGCCTCTGTGAGCATTTCCCAAGTGTCTGTGGCCGAGCCGGAGGAGTAAGGGTAGGTGGTGTGCCCTCCGATGATCTCGTGAAGCGCTGTCCGCAGCGCACCGTCGGCTAAGCCTTGGGCGGGAACATAGTAGTCTGTGGGCTGCGCCGAGACGGTCACCGCAGTGAAAAACGCTAGCGAGCAGAGGAGGGCAATCGAGTTCAAACGAATAAGTTTTTTTCAAAGGTGAGAAAAATTCGGAGCCCGAGTCATTTTTCTTCATTTCCGCTAAATTTTTACATTTATGGATCACTAACCACCTTATCATGAAAAAAAGATTTACTCAACTCGGACTTTACGGCCTGATTGCAGCGGCTGTATGCTTGCTCAACCCGGCTCATATTCGCGCACAGGTCACCGTCATTGATTCCGTCGAAGTAGCGACCCTCGTTAATGAGATGCTCCTCGGCAGCGGAATCACGGCTGAGAACATTACCTACAACGGTGAACCCGCCGAGGGCCTGTTTACATCCAAACTCGGTAGCTTCACCGCCGACAGTACAGCCTTTCCCGTTGCGGAGGGTGTGGTCATGGGAACCGGTCAGGCTACGGGCCTTGCGGGCGGATCAGACGTCACCCACACTGAACCTAACTTTCAAGACGATGCGGATCTTGTGGCCATCAGCGGAGGCTTCACCATGAACAACTGCGCCATTCTGGAATTTGACTTTACCGCTGATACGGATTCATTTCTGATCGATTACATTTTTGCAAGTACGGAGTACCCCAATTTTACCTGCACGGCATTCAATGACGCCTTCGGAATTTTCCTTTCCGGTCCGGGCATCAGCGGGCCTTTTACGAACAATGCGGAGAACATTGCCCTGATTCCCCAGACCGATATACCCGTTTCCATCAATTCGGTGAACGGAGGTGCACCTACAGGCGCAGGTACTGAGGCCAATTGTTTGGCAGCCAACCCGAATTTCGTGGAAGACAGCATCTACTTCTTCAACAATCAGCCCCAGCTTGAAAACAGCATTGCTTACCCCGGCCATACCCACATGTTCACTGCCGTTGCTACCCTGGTGCCCGGAGAAACTTACCACTTTAAATTTGCCATTGCCAATGCTTCGGACCAAGCCCTGCAGTCGGCGGTGGTGATGCGCAAAGGAAGCGTGAGCAGCGGACTGGTCACGAGCGGACTTCAAATCGACGTGAACACCGAGGGCATTCAGGAAGCACCCGAGGGCATTTATATCGCGGGGACTTTCAACTACTTTGTGCCCGAGCCGATGGAGCAAGTTGCCGCAAACCTCTACAGATTTTCGGCACCCGTTCCGCCCCACGTTAATGTGACCTACAAATTTTTTAACGGAAACGGCCCGGATGCGGCCGAGCTCGTACCCGAAGATTGCTCTGTGAGCGGGCTTATGCCCGACGGCAGCCGCCACCTCACCATGCCTGAAGGACCGCTTGCGGTGCCGCCGGTGTGCTTCGGCACCTGCGAAGTGTGCTCCGAGATTCTTACCGTGCACGATTCCGCACCCGAAACACTCAAGATTTTCCCCAACCCCACCTCGGGGCAGGTACAATTGGTGCCGCCCGCAGACGGACAGGCGAGGGTGCAGGCATTCGACGTGCAGGGACGGCTGATCGTCGACCGACAGGCCTATGTCAACGGCGGAAATCCGGTGGAGTTGGATTTTCCCGCAAAGGGGATGTACAAACTCCTCCTGTACTACACCGACCGCAGTGAAGCTGCCTACACCGGAACTGTGGTGGTGCAGTGATTTTCCGGAACTGACGAAGCGCAATTAAAAAGCCGCCCTCCCAATTCATTGGGGGGCGGCTTTTGCTTTCGCCAATATTTCCCGCAAAGGAAAGATTACATGTTCAGATCGAAGCGGTCGAGGTTCATCACTTTGGTCCATGCGGCTGCGAAATCCTTTACGAATTTCTCGCTTGCATCCGAACCGGCGTACACTTCCGCGAGCGCACGGAGCTCCGAGTTGCTGCCGAAGATCAGGTCTGCGCGTGTGGCGGTGTATTTCACTTCGCCTGTTTTGCGGTCACGGCCTTCGAAGGTCTCCTTGGTATCGTCTTTTGCTTTCCACTCGGTACGCATGTCGAGCAGATTCACGAAGAAATCGTTGGTCAGGGCCTCTTTCCTTTCGGTAAAAATTCCGTGTGCCGACCCGTCGTAGTTCGCATTCATGGCACGCATACCTCCGATCAGTACCGTCATTTCGGGTGGCGTAAGGGTGAGCAGTTGTGCCTTGTCTATCAAAAGGGCTTCCGTGGATACGGTGTACCGCGTTTTGAGGTAATTGCGGAATCCGTCGGCCATGGGCTCCAGCAGGTTCATCGACTCGATATCGGTCTGCTCCTGCAGGGCGTCGGTGCGTCCGGGGCGGAAGGGTAGTTTTACCTCGTGCCCCGCATTTTTTGCTGCGGTTTCTACTCCGGTATTGCCGGCCAGTACGATGAGGTCAGCCATGCTCACTTTTTTATTGCCCTTGGCTTTTGAATTGAAGTCTTTTTGAATTTCTTCCAATACAGTAAGCACCTTGGTGAGCTGCTGCGGGTTGTTCACTTCCCAGTTGCGCATAGGCTCGAGGCGGATGCGCGCGCCGTTGGCCCCTCCGCGACGGTCGGAGTCTCGGTAAGTAGAGGCCGAGGCCCAGGCTGTGGTTACGGTTTCACTTACGGAAAGGCCGGAGTTACGGATGGCATCTTTCAGCTTCTCCGTGTCTTTATCGTCGATCAGCGTGTGGTCAACGGCGGGAACAGGGTCTTGCCAGATGAGGTCTTCTCCGGGTACTTCCGGGCCGATGTACGCAGACCGCGGACCCATATCCCGGTGGGTGAGCTTGAACCACGCTTTTGCAAATGCCTCTTCAAATTCTTTCGGATTTTCCAGGAATCTTCGCGAAATCTTCTCGTATGCGGGATCCTCTTTCATCGAGAGGTCGGTGGTGAGCATGGTGGGACGGTGCTTTTTGTCCGGGTCAAAAGCGTCGGGTACCATGGGGTCCGCATCAGCGGCCACCCACTGGTGTGCACCGGCAGGGCTTTTTTCGAGTTCCCATTCATGGGCAAAAAGCGCTTTGAAGAAGCCGTGACTCCACTCTGTAGGCGTGGTAGTCCAGATCACCTCGGGGCCTGAGGTAATGGCGTCTGCACCTTTTCCCGAGCCGTAGCCGCTTTCCCAGCCGAATCCCTGTGCTTCGATGTCTTCCGCTTCAGGGGAGGGGCCCAGGTGAGAAGGCGATGCGGCACCGTGGGTTTTGCCGAAAGAGTGTCCGCCCGCAATGAGGGCTACCGTTTCCTCGTCGTTCATGCCCATGCGCGCGAAAGTTTCGCGAATGTCATGTGCAGCAGCTACGGGGTCAGGATTGCCGTTCGGTCCTTCCGGATTCACATAGATGAGTCCCATCTGGACCGCGGCGAGGGGATTTTCCAATTCGCGGTCGCCGGAGTAGCGCTCATCTTCCAGCCATTCTGATTCGGGACCCCAGTACACATTGTCTTCGGGCTCATATACATCGACGCGCCCGCCGGCAAATCCGTAGGTCTCGAAGCCCATGGACTCCAGGGCCACATTTCCCGTCAGGATCATCAGGTCGGCCCATGAGATGGCGCTGCCGTACTTCTGCTTAATGGGCCAGAGGAGGCGGCGTGCTTTGTCGAGGTTGGCATTGTCGGGCCAGCTGTTGATGGGTGCAAAGCGCTGCTGTCCGGAGCGAGAACCGCCGCGGCCGTCGCCCGTGCGGTATGTTCCGGCGCTGTGCCAAGCCATGCGGATGAAGAGGGGGCCGTAGTGTCCGTAATCCGCAGGCCACCAATCCTCAGATGCTGTCATGAGCTCGGTGAGGTCTTTCTTGAGGGCTTCGTAGTCGAGGCTTTTGAAGGCTTCGGCGTAATCGAAATCCTCGCCCATCGGGTCAGACAGCGCTGAGTTGGTGCGGAGTACATCAAGGTTGAGCCTGTTAGGCCACCAGTCGCGGTTGCTTTTTCCGATTCCGATCACATTGGCTTCGCGGGGATCTCTTTCGGGATCGGCGGCAGGTGCTGCATGCGGATTGCCGTGAGGCGACATTCCGCGGGCACTTGCTTGGGCTGTTGATTTTTCTGCTTCGGCCTTCCCCGACATAAAGGGGCATTGCGCCATATCCTGGGCGAAGAGCGAGGCTCCCGCGAGGAGAAGGCTAAAGGTGAGTATACTTTTCATGGGGGTTGAAATTTGGGTTTCTTTCAAATGATTTCCGAATTCAAAAGTACATATCGTTCGCGGTCCTTTCTAATGAATCCTTCAATGAGGGCATTGACGGAAGCTATAAGACGACGGTAAAGTATTAGACAGAAGTAATAAACATCTTCAAGCAGTGCCTCGAGAGACGGTCAGTTGCGCTCGGTGCCCGGCCCGTAGGCCGTATTCAGCTATTTCTCCGTCCCAGTCTTGCGGCGATGATGCTCACCGCAAGGATCTGAAATGCGTGAAAGAGCATCAGCGGCAGGAAGATAATGCCCACGGGAAAACCTGCCGGCAAAAGAATTTTGGCGAAGACCGTACCGTGGACCAGCGATTTCTTGGTGCCGCAAAACTGTGCAGTGATGCGGTCCTCAATGCTGAACCCGAAATGCTTTGAAAGGCGGCCGGTGAGCCAAAACACAAAGAAGAAGAGCGCGACGACGGCGAGCAGGAGCCAAGCCAATTCCGTCAGAGCCACCGTGCTGAAAACCCCGTCTTCGAAGGAGCGGGCGAAGCTTTTGTAGATGATGAGCAGGATCACGGCCTTGTCGAAGTATGCGAGTTTGGTTCCGTGCTTGGTGACGTATTTGCCGAGGTACTTTTGGAGTACAAGCCCGACGATCACGGGAAGCAGTATTTCAGTCACGAGCTTGACGTACACTTCACCCAAGCGGAAGTCGGCCTCGCCCTGCTTGAGGAAAAAGCCCATCCACAGCGGGGTGACCACAACACCGATCAGTCCCGAAATGCTGGCATTGAATATGGCCCCGGGCAGGTTGCCCCGGGCGATGGCCACCATCACTACTGAAGCCGATACCGTGCTCGGCAAGGCCGCGAGAAAGAGAAAGGCCAGCCAGAGGTTTTCGGATTCGCCCCCCTTCACAAAGGGATAAAAGGCGAGCACAATGAGCGGGAAAAGCAGGAAAGTGCTGAGTTGAATGAGCACATGGAGCTTCACATTTCGCATACCGGCCCTGAGTTTTTCCGGACCGAGCTTGAGTCCGTAAAAAAAGAAGATGAAGGAGATCCCGACACCCGCAATTCGATCGAGGGGAAGGGGGCCCGCTCTGCCGCCCCACTCCGGAAAGAAGTATGCCAGTGCCACGGCAGCCGCAAGTGTGAGCACAAAGGGATCTATGCGGAGGCGGGTCATTTGATTTTTGCCGTGTTTTTTCGGGCGGTCAAATGTATCTATTCGGGATAGAACGGGGTGTGAGAAGAGCGGATCATGGGTAAATGCTTCTTTAGCGCTAACGGATCGGAAAGTGATATGCGCAGGATTGCAAATCCTGCGGAGCTTTCCGGAGGAATAAATTTTGACGTAAACGCGGGCCCGGCAAACATTTCGGATAAGCGCCCCGGAGGAATTTAAATTATATGTGACGGGTGGGATTGCCTGTTAATTACTCGACCAGTGTAATTGTTCCCTGAATTGTACTCAGTTCGTTTGTGAGGTTCGTATAGTGAAGGATGTAGAAGTAAGTCCCTGATGAACTCTTCACTCCGTTTTGATATCCGTCCCACGAGAAAACAGGTCCATTTTCATGGTAAACTAAATTTCCCCACCGGTTGTAAATTGAAATTTCCATATTTTTTATGCCCTCATAATTAAACGGTCGAAAAAAATCGTTCATTCCGTCGTTGTTGGGCGTAAAAATATTTGGAATAACGAGCGGAGGCTGCGCGGTTTCCGGCCCGCAAAAATGGTCAATAAAAAATGAATCATTAAAAATACAATCATCGTTGATGATGACCAGCTCAAATAATCCCGATTCCTCTGTCTCAAACACGGGCCCCGTCATGCCATTGCTCCAGAGTAGGTCCTGTCCTGCGGCAAAAGGAAGCTCCAGCGTAAAGGTGTGGTCCGGGCAGGCAACCGTATCTTGCAGTTCGGGTAAATTATTGGAAATCAAGCTTACCTGAATCGAATCTGTAAGGGTAGGGCAATTGAAGAAGCTGTAATTCGCCCGGTAGACTCCTTCTTCAAACACCTGTAATTCAAAACCTTTATTCCCGTTGTCCCAAAGCAAACTGCCTTCGGGTGAATCAACTGTAATTGTAAGGGTATCTCCCCGGCAGATTGTAACCTCGTCTTCAAGGTTGAACGGCGGGCAAAATTCCTTACAGGTCGAAGGTTCGGTCAAATTTGGTGTAAGATAATTCGAGACAAAATTCGGCAATCCATACCTCAAGAGCTCAGATTCAAAAGTGATGGAAACATCAACGAAATTGCATGCATCTCCTACACTATTTGGCTCGTCGATGCTACTTAAATAATTGGTGAGTATTCTGGCTACGTATATTTTCCCATTAGGTGCAATTTGTAAATCCATAAATTGATATTTAGGACTACCTGTTTCTTGCAGCGTATTAAAGGCAATGGTTTTTCTCTGTTCTTGAATTGTGGATTGCACTTCATGAGATAAGTCGAATTGATAGATGCAGTTATGTCCTGAAACATAGAGTAATTGGTTGTCTGGCGAGAAGCAAAGCGCATAAGGATTACTTGAGCTACAACCCGCCTTCAAGGTTACAGCATCGAAGATAAAGCCGCTAAGTCTATCAAAATTGAAAACCTGAACCGTATCTAATTGCGAACCAGCCACAACAAGGCCCAATCTGCAGCCGGATGGTGAAAAACGCATACTACCTGTTGCGCGTGAACCCCAGTCACCTACAGGCAATTCTTTGTGTACCGAACCAATTGCTGAAATTACTGGGGGATGTGCAATTCCTTCCTGAGTAAGCAAAAAAGCTCGGAACTGATTATTTCCAAAATCATGGGTCATGATCCAATAATCAGTCTCATTTTTATGTAATGTAGCACACAGTTTTTCTGTACTTTTCTCGTGAAGCAGTATATTTTTATGGGTTACACCGCCTAACCCTCCATCAAGGCTCATATCCACAACGGTGTAGGCAGTACCGCCAAACCCACCTTGATTGCCTCCATATACACCAACTGTAAAAATATAATAGATATTTTCGCTTAACGGTTTTGGGACAATTAATGCTGCATTGGTTGTCGACAAGTGTGAATTTAATCCAAAGCCATTCTGCATTACTTCATGGTTGGCATTCCAGACTTTGATACCATTGCTGTAGAACAGCAAAGTTCCGTCGGAATCCGAAATGACAGAGAAGCCTTCAAAGGATTCCAGCGCAGACTCCCCGACTTGCGGGGGATCTGTATTAAAATCTATCAATCCGCCTATTCCGACAACCCAGTTATTAGTGGTGCTTGGTTGACTCAAGCAAACGGTGCTGACAAAAATGAATAAGGTCGTTATGATTTCAGAACCACGCACTGCTATTCTTTAAAACAAATGTATTGAAACCTGAAGAAGGCTCAAGGAATTTTCGGCCTCCTTAGCGTTTAAAATTTGCTATAGATTAGAAGCCTAACAGTGAATCATCGATTGCATTTCGTTCGGAAAAATGCCGCTCATCTCAGTGTCAAATCCGTCAAAAACCCTTTCTTCATTTACAATACCACTGTGCTGATGGTATTGTCTTTCGGGGAGACGGATTCCTACCTCACCGATAGTTCCGTACATGTAGGTAACGATTGCCCGATGATATTCTGAACGGTCAAAGCAAAACTTTCCTTTCGGGTAAAGTCAAGACGCGAGCATAGGTATAAAAAACCCCGTCGATCACTCAGCGGGGTTCTTAAAGCCAAAAATCACGTTTTAAAGCTTCAATTCTCCGAAGGCTCGTCGACCGGGCTCAAATGGCGCCCGGGATGTTGCCCCGCGTGATGGACACCATCACCACCGATGCCGACACCGTACTCGGCAGGGCCGCCAGGAACAAGAACGCCAGCCAAATGCTGCGCGACTCTCCGTTTTGCGCAAGCGGATAAAATGCAATGACGATGAGCGGAAAAAGCAGAAATGTACTGAGCTGTATCAGCACGTGGAGCTTGGTGTTGCGCAGTCCCATTCGGATCTTGTCGGGGCTGAGCTTGAGTCCGTAAAAGAAGAAAATCAGCGCAATGCCCACACTCGCCACCTCGTCCACAGGGAGTTCGCTCTGCCGGCTGCCCCACTTCGGGAAAAAGTAAGCCAGCAGCACAGCGCCGATGAGGGTGATGACGAAGGGGTCGATGCGGATGCGGTTCATTCCATGCCGTTTCTGCAAGGGCGGTCAAATGTATCTATTCGGGATAAAACGAGGTGTGTGGAGTGTGGGTTGAAATCGGCCACTGCGCGCGCTCAGCAGGTGTTCATGCCGTGGTTCGTGACTAATATGAAGGACTTAGGGTTTCGCATCCGAGTTCAGCTCTGCTTTATGCTCTCGGTTGCTGCGCTTGGCTTCGGGAACGGTTGGAGAGGAGTGCGGAAGTTGACTCTCAGTTCCAAATTGGTATACCGGGGGGCAGAACAAACGTCATTTGTCGATCAGTGTAGCAACTTTCGGATCAACCCGAAGTACATTTCATTCCACC
>PXBH01000138.1 GCA_003565555.1 Cryomorphaceae bacterium
TACACCGAGTCTATGCCCATAGCAGTGGCGAGTGACTGATCCTTTTTCGTCAAAAAAATATCCAATTCGTCGAACGGTCGCAGCTTTCGGTGAAATATGTCGGTCTTGTTGTAATCCGCTCCGCGCATGAAAAGACCCCGGGCATGAATACTATCGCATAGCTCATCGGTATAGTTTCCAAACGGAAACGCAAAACTCCTCATCTCAAAACCTTTTTCACGCATGATGGAAAGGGCGGCATCCACTTCATTCACAAGGTAGGCCCGTATTCCGGCACTGTCCATGTATGCAATCGGATCGGCGTGCGTCAACCCGTGGCAGCCAATCTCATGTCCCCGGCCCTGTAAAAAAGCAAGACCCGCATAGTCGCTGCTGTCCAAATGGTGAAGGTGGGTCACAAAAAAAGTGGCCTTCGCACCGTACTTCTCGAACAGGGAATCCGCACCGACCCAATCCGAAACGTAGGCATCGTCGAAAGTCAGCATCACGGCAGGCTCGATTTCTCCTGCGGGGCTTGAGCACGAGATAAGACCGACACATTGCAGGCCCATCAAAGCAGCAGCGCTGCAGGCGCTCGAAATCGAAGGAACCGTCATCCCGAAAATCTTCATCTCAACATTGATCTGTGTTTGGCAATCTCACACGTCCTCGGCATTGCGGCTGACACCGCCCCCGCAAGTTTAGGCAAAAAAGCTTTTTATGCGTATTAAACGAGGTATATTTCAGCAAATTGCTACTTTTGATTACGAAGCGTGACCGCGAAAGATACTGTTTGCCGATCGGCTGAACACCTTTTCGCAGGTCTGCTCTTCCAAACCCGAAATAACCACTCCTCATGCTTGTAAAAACATTCGGAAGTGCAGTCTACGGCGTCGATGCCATCACCATCACCGTAGAAGTCAATGTAGATCAGGGCGTGAACTTTTTCCTCGTCGGCCTGCCCGACAGTGCCGTAAAGGAAAGCCAACAGCGCATAGAAGCTTCGCTGAAAAATACGGGCTACCGCCTGCCCGGCAAAAAGATCACCATCAACATGGCGCCGGCCGACATCCGCAAGGAGGGCTCCGCTTACGACCTTCCCCTGGCTCTGGGCATACTCGCGGCGAGTGAGCAAATTCAAGCACCCGGGATCGAGGACTTCCTGATTATGGGTGAGCTATCCCTCGACGGGAGTCTGCAGCCGATCAAGGGCTCCCTGCCCATGGCGATCAAAGCCCGCGAAGACGGCTTCAAAGGGTTCATCCTCCCTGCCGCGAACGCCCTCGAAGCGGGCATTGTGGAGGGAATCAATGTGTACGGGGTGGAGAACATCGGCGAGGCCATCGGGGTGATCACCTCTCCCGAAACGGCAGAACCGGTAAAGGTGGACATCCGCGCCACCTTCGACGGTAAAAACACCTTGCACGCCCTCGACTTTGCCGATGTAAAGGGTCAGGAGAATGTGAAGCGGGCCCTGGAAATAGCCGCTGCCGGCGGACACAACATCATCCTCATCGGCCCGCCGGGTGTGGGAAAAACCATGCTCGCCAAGCGGATCCCCACCATCCTTCCGCCGCTCAGTATTGAGGAGGCCCTCGAAACCACAAAAATCCATTCCGTAGCGGGAATTTTGGGCAACAATGTGTCCCTGATTACCGAGCGGCCCTTCCGCAATCCCCACCACACCGTGAGCGATGTGGCCCTCGTGGGCGGGGGCAGCAACCCGAAGCCCGGCGAAATCTCTCTTGCGCACAACGGCATCTTATTTTTGGATGAGCTTCCCGAATTCAAGCGTTCCGTTTTGGAAGTCCTCCGCCAGCCCCTGGAAGACCGGGTGGTCACCATTTCGCGTGCAAAAATTTCGGTGGACTACCCCTCCTCCTTTATGCTGGTGGCGTCGATGAACCCTTCGCCGAGCGGTGACTTCTTTCAGCCCGGCGAATCGCCCGACAGTGAATTTGCGGTAAGGCGCTATCTCGCCAAAATCTCGGGCCCCCTCATGGACCGCATCGATCTGCACATCGAAGTGAATCCCGTGGCTTTCGAGGAGCTGCGCAACAGGGAGCAGGGTGAAGCATCGGCATCCATCCGCGAGCGGGTGGTGCGAGCCCGGGAACTTCAAATCGATCGTTTTGCGGATGAGCCGGGGATTTATGCCAACGCCATGCTCACGCCCAAACTGATGAAAAAGCACTGCGAAATCGATACTGCCGGCGAAGCCCTGCTGAAGAATGCCGTGGAGCGCCTCGGGTTTTCGGCGCGCTCTTATGCCCGAATTCTCAAAGTGGCCCGAACCATCGCCGATCTGGAAGGAGCGAACGACATCTCATCCGCTCATCTCGCCGAGGCCGTGCAGTACCGTGCCCTGGACCGCGAAGGCTGGCTCGCCTGACTCGGCGAAACATCTGCACCCGTTTCGACGTATCGCATTGCGGAAACAGAACAACGCGTGCTATGAAACTATTTACCATTGTGATCTTCGCAGCCTTTTGCGGCGCGGGGATATTTTCGGGCGATGACGGCGCCCTCTACCTCAACGACCGCATGGAACCGGTCCACAAGAAAAAAGCCGTTTACTATTGTGACCCCGCGGAAAAACTGGAGGACGGATACCATATCAAAGCCTACTTCCTTTCCGGAGAAATCAAAATGGAAGGAGTCTATGCAGATCCCGAGATGAAAACGGCCCACGGCCCCTTTACCTTCTATTACCGCAGCGGACAAACGGAATCGACCGGGCAATACAAGGACGGCCATAAATACGGGATCTGGCAACGCTACCACCCGAACGGGTCTGCAAAATCTGAAAAGATATATGCCGTACAGCCCATGCTGCGCGCCATTGAAGTATCTGTAGACTGAACGGATTTATACGAATTGATCCTGCCCGATGCGTAAGTGTCGGGCTTTTTTTGGCAGTCTCCGACCTGTCGGGAAACGTCCGGGATGCGCAGAGCGTCAGAAATTCATCTGTGCCTGCAACCTCAGAAGGCTTCCCGCTTGGTGATTTACCGGGAGCTGAAAGTCCTCGAACCGGCGGTCGGAAAAGGTGTACATCCCCACCAATTCGAAATTGGGAACGGGAAGCCACTCCACGCCGATTTCAAGCTCATTGACGGTATAGCTCCTCGCATCTCGCTCGTGCTTCTTGCCGCCTTCGTAGTAATGATACCGCACGAACGGAAAGATGAACTGCTCCCTCCACTTGGCCCTGCCGTTCAGCGTGACATAGCCTCCGTGCAAATCGCGTGTTTCGATGGTTCCCGTTTCGGGATTGAATTCGGGACCCCTCCCTATGTTGTACTCCGCCTGAATACCGAACGGACGGGGGTAAAGCACAAAGGTGGCCGCAGCGCGTTGGTCTCTGAATGAAAAATCCTCCGATTCACTCTGCACACCTTCGCTGAGCTGCCACGGCGCAAGCACAAAATTTCCGGAATAGGCCTGTAGCGATGGCTCGATAATCTGATTGCCGATGACGAAGGGATAGGTAACACGTGCCACATAGTGCAGATCGTCATTTCTTTCTGATTGATTGGCCGTTTGCCCGTTGAAAGCCCCGAAGCCGAACACCCCGTAATCACCGCTGCCCTTGTACCCCTGATTCACAAGCATGGCGAATCGCTTGCGCACCTCTTCCGGCGCCCAATAGAAGAATACGCCGATATCGCGCTCGTTGGACAGGGCGCTGTTCAGACCGTCATTCCGGTCGAGGGGCAAGCGGTTTTGGCTGGACTGGAGGTTTTCAAAACCGAAAGGCACCTTGCTCTGCCCGATGCGAAAGCGAAATTCATTCTTATTGTCCAAGCCCACATCGAAATACATGTCGCGAAGCTGCCCGTAATTACCGGAATTGCCGGCTGAGCTGGCGAAATCAGGCTGAATGTAAAAGTACACCCGCTTGTGCACCTGCCCGAAAAAGATGATACGAACGCGGCGCATAAAAATACCGCCGTCTCTGCCCCAAGACCGATCGCACTGCTCGCAACGCAAATCGGGATTCGTTTCAAAAAGGCGGTTGTAGCGCACCTGGGCATATCCGCGGATTTGAAAATTGTCGTACCAGTGTTTTCCGTTGAGCAGGGAGTCGCCGGGAGGTGCGGCCACGGGGGCGAAATCCTGACTAAAAGCCGGGCCCGCAACAAGAACGGAGGTCAAAATAAGTAGGATACGGACTGCCCGAGCAGGATGAAACACAGGGAAAAATACTTTACAATGAATTAACCTGAAATTCGCACGGCGAAAGTATGGTAACCCGGCGTTAATTTTATTCACCCTGCATTACCTCTATGTTACCATATTGTTTACCGTGCGCTTTGTCGGGGCGTAAAAAATCCCGCAACATACCGAGATGCTGCGGGACGGACAGGTCCTGAAAAAACTGAGGCTAAGCGCTCTGGTTCACCATTTTTCCGTGGCAGTTTTTGTATTTCTTACCGCTGCCGCAGGGACAGGGATCGTTGCGGCCCACTTTTTTCTCGACGCGCACGGGCTCGGGTTTGCGGCGCGGCGGGGGTACTGCACCTCCGGGACCCGCAGAATTTCCGGAAGGAGCGCCCCCTTCCGAACCGGGTCGGCTGGTTTGAAGGTGCTTCATGTCATCCGCTTTGGGCACGGCTGCCGTGGTACGCACCTGCCCGTCGCTGCCGGGGAGACCGGCCTTACTCAGGAAAGACACCACTTCAAAACTCACCCGCTCAATCATTTTCTTGAAGAGCTCGAAAGATTCAAACTTGTAAATCAACAGGGGATCTTTCTGCTCAAACCGGGCGTTCTGCACAGACTGACGCAGGTCATCCATTTCCCTGAGATGTTCCTTCCACTCATTGTCAATGATGGCAAGGGTTGAAGTCTTCTCGATTCCTTCTTTGAGATTGGCAGCTTCGCGCTCGAGGGCCTCCTCAATATTTACCACAACCTGCAGTGCGCGCTTCCCGTCAGAGAAGGGAACCGCAATGTTGTCAAATCTCGCCTGATTCTGATGCACATTGTTGATAATGGGCAGAGCGGTTTTTGCCACTTCCCGCATACGGCGATCGTAGCGGTCACGGGCAGCTTCGAAAACGCGCGCTGCCAATTCAGGGGTTTTTACGGAAGTAAACTCCTCCTCACTTACCGGCGATTCGATGCCGAGGAATTGGATCAGATCCAGGTTGAAGTTTTCAAAATCCTTCACTTCGTGGTGGTTGTTCACCACGGCTTCCGCTACATCCTTAAACATGTTCTCAATGTCGAGGCTCAGGCGGTCTCCGTGAAGCGCATGGCGTCGGCGCTTGTAAATCACTTCGCGCTGTGCGTTCATCACGTCGTCGTATTCCAGCAATTTCTTTCGGATCCCGAAGTTGTTTTCCTCCACCTTGCGCTGTGCCCGCTCGATGGACTTGGTGATCATAGAGTGCTGAATCACTTCTCCTTCTTCCAGACCGAGTCGGTCCATCATCTTGGCGATGCGATCGGAACCGAAGAGACGCATGAGGTTGTCCTCAAGGGAAATATAGAATTGCGAAGACCCCGGATCACCTTGACGTCCCGACCGACCCCTGAGCTGCCTGTCTACCCGTCGGGAGTCGTGCTTCTCCGTACCCACGATGGCGAGTCCGCCGGCTTCCTTTACACCTTCTCCCAGCTTAATGTCGGTACCGCGACCCGCCATATTTGTGGCGATGGTTACCGCGCCGGGCCGTCCGGCTTCTGCCACGATGTCGGCCTCTTTGGCGTGAAGCTTGGCATTGAGCACATTGTGCTTGATGTTGCGCAGCTTGAGCATTCTACTGAGCAACTCTGATACCTCTACATTGGTGGTACCCACAAGCACGGGGCGTCCCGCCTTTGACAGTTCGACGATCTCCTCGATGGCCGCGTTGAATTTTTCTCTTTTCGTTTTGTAAACCTTGTCCTCGCGGTCGTCGCGCAATATGGGTTTATTGGTCGGGATGATCATGACATCCAGCTTGTAGATGTCCCAGAGCTCTCCCGCTTCTGTCTCGGCCGTACCGGTCATCCCCGCGAGTTTGTGGTACATCCTGAAGTAATTCTGCAAGGTGACGGTGGCATAAGTCTGCGTGGCAGCCTCTACCTTGACGCGCTCTTTGGATTCGATGGCTTGGTGAAGTCCGTCGCTGTAGCGGCGCCCCTCCATGATTCGGCCGGTCTGCTCATCCACAATTTTCACCTTATTGTCCATCACTACGTAGTCTACGTCCTTCTCAAAAAGGGCGTAGGCTTTCAGCAGCTGATTGATGGTGTGGATGCGCTCTGCTTTGATGCTGTAATTGCGGAGCAGTTCGTCTTTCTCCTTGATTTTTTCTTCGGCCGATTTGTCACTCTTCTCAATCTCGGCAATCGAGGTCCCCATATCGGGCAGGATGAAGAAGTCTGCATCCTCCGTATTTTGCGAAAGCAGCTCAATCCCTTTTTCGGTGAGCTCCACGGAATTGTTTTTCTCTTCAATGGTAAAGTAGAGGACCTCATCGGCCTTGTGCATCTCCTTTTCCTGATCTTGGAGATAGTAGGCTTCCGTCTTGAGCATCTGCTGCTTCATGCCGGGCTCACTGAGGAACTTAATGAGCGGCTTGAGTTTGGGCAGACCTCGGTATGCGCGGAACAGTGCCAAACCGCCTTCGGTGATATTGTCCTTTCCTATTTTTCCGTCTTCGCCTGCGGAGAGCTTCTTTTTGGCTTCGGCCACAAGACCCGTGACCAATTGACGCTGTACGTTGTAGAGCTTTTCTACCCGCGGCTTCATTTCGTCGAAGAGCTGCTGGTCGCCTTTGGGGGTGGGTCCGGAGATAATCAGGGGAGTACGTGCATCATCGATCAGTACTGAGTCGACCTCATCGACGATCGCGTAGTGGTGCTTTCGCTGCACGAGGCGCTCCGGCGCGGTAGACATATTGTCGCGGAGGTAATCGAATCCGAATTCGTTGTTGGTTCCGAAGGTCACATCAGCGAGGTAGGCTTTTCGCCGCTCATCGCTGTTGGGTTGATGCTTATCGATACAGTCGACCGACATTCCGTGAAATTCGTAGATCGGGCCCATCCATTCGGAGTCCCTGCGCGCCAGGTAATCGTTGACGGTCACGAGGTGTACGCCTTTTCCCGCAAGGGCATTGAGGTAAACGGGCAAGGTAGCAACGAGTGTTTTTCCCTCTCCCGTCTGCATCTCTGCCACTTTGCCTTCGTGGAGGGCTATACCGCCGATGAGCTGCACATCGTAGTGGACCATGTCCCAGACAATCTCCGCTCCTGCAGCCATCCACCTGTTGTGCCACAGTGCTTTGTCACCTTTAATATCGACACCTGACCGTCGGGCCGCCACATTGCGATCGAAATCGGTCGCGGTCACCTCGATCACCTCATTCTCGCGAAATCTTCGCGCCGTTTCCCTCACCACGGCAAAGGCGTCCGGCAGGATCTCCTTGAGCACGCCTTCGAGGATGTCGTTGATTTGGGCCTCGGCGGCATCGACGCGGTCAAAGACGGCTTCCTTGTCGGCGATGGACATTTCCGGGTTGTCTTCGACTTGCTTCTTGAGGGCGGCAATTTCCTCCTCATTCTCCCTTACCGCATCGGCGATACGGGCCTTGAGTGCGGTCGTTTTGGCGCGAAGGTCGTCGTGGCTGAGGGCCTTCATCTCCTCGCCCAGTGTGTTGATCCGATCTACCATCGGAGCAATGACTTTAATATCTCGTTCGGACTTATCGCCGAATATTTTCTTGAGGGTTTTTGTAAAAGATCCCAGCATGTTGTGATTTGATTTTATGCGCTCGGCACAGGGAGTGCAAAGGTACCTATTTCACGGCGATATACACAGCCCGATTGATGCGATGCGCGATGGAGGACAGCAGAAACAATGCCCGGACTCCGGAATGCGCCAAATTGGCCGAAAGCAAAAAGGACAAGCCGGCCGGCAACACGGCAAAGACCGGGCATAAAAAAAGCGCCTGAGGCGCTTTGTTTTACGGTCGAATGCGTTTGCTAATATTCGTCTTCGTTAAAGAAGAAGTCCTCCTTGGTCGGATAATCCGGCCAAATATCCTCAATGGTCTCGTACAACTCACCGACTTCCTCGATTTCCTGAAGGTTTTCCACCACCTCAAGAGGAGCTCCGGTACGTATGGCAAAGTCGATCAACTCGTCTTTCGTCGCGGGCCAGGGAGCGTCTTCAAGGTAAGATGCCAATTCGAGTGTCCAGTACATAGTGTTGCTGTTTTAATCGTTCTGTTTTCGTTACGCAAAAGTAGTTTTTTTGTTTACCCGTGCAAGTCCAATTGCATGAGAATTAACATACTTATGCTTAGCCTGTTAATCTTTATTCGGCTTCCAGGGTATCTCCTCGGCCTGCATATCTTGTCCGAGTTTTCTGCTCAGTACGAACAAAAAATCTGACAATCGGTTCAAATAAACCGGAATCGGGGCGGGCACATCACTTTCATCATTGAGGTGCAATACGATACGCTCCGCACGACGGCATACGCAGCGCGCCACGTGGGCTTGGGCCACGGCGAGGTGCCCGCCCGGCAAGACGAAGTTGCGCATGGGGGGCAATACTTCATCCATCACGTCTATGGCCTTTTCGAGAAAGGTCACTTGATCATCGCGCAGCTTGGGGATTTTGACCTTCCGCTCTCCCGGCTCGGTAGCGAGTTGAGCCCCGAGGGTAAAGAGGTGATCTTGGATTTCGATCAGCAGCGCGCGCACGGATTCTTCCAAGTCATAAGAACGAAGCATACCGATGTGGGAATTGAGTTCGTCGACCGTTCCGTAGGCTTCGATGCGCAGGTGGTACTTAGCCACGCGTGACCCTCCCAAGAGGGAGGTCTTTCCGGTATCACCGGTTTTGGTGTAAATTTTCATGGTGTGTAGGTTGATGCAGTTTTAACGGCTTGCGGTGCCGGTTGTTCAGCGGGCCGGCTTCACGAGCTCGGCCTCAGAGGTAGGCCGATCAGACTCAATGAGTCCGTCGCGCAGCCTTACCACGCGCTGCGCGTGCATGGCAATGTCTTCTTCGTGGGTTACGAGTATGATGGTATTTCCCGAACGGTGAATCTCATCGAGCAAGGCCATAATCTCATAAGAGGTCTTGCTGTCGAGGTTTCCCGTAGGTTCATCCGCGAGGATGATGGAGGGGCTGTTCACCAGGGCGCGGGCCACCGCCACCCGCTGACGCTGCCCGCCGGAGAGTTCATTGGGCTTGTGGTCTGTGCGGTCACCGAGGCCCACCTGATTGAGGACTTCGAGGGCGCGATCGGTGCGCTCCTTTTTGGGTGTGCCCTTGTAGATGAGCGGAAGGGCCACATTTTCCAAGGCAGAGTAGCGGGGCAAGAGGTTAAACGTTTGAAAAATAAACCCGATTTCACGGTTACGCACCTCGGCGAGGTCATCATCTTCCATCTTGCTCACATCGCTGCCGTTCAGCATGTACCGGCCGCGGGTGGGGGTGTCGAGACAGCCCAGAATGTTCATCAGCGTACTCTTCCCGCTTCCCGAAGGCCCCATCAGGGCCACGAATTCATTCTTTTCAATGTCGAGGTCCACCGTTTGCAGGGCCTTCACCTCTTGGGTGCCGACTTGGTATATTTTTGCGAGTTCTCTTACTTCAATCAGTGACATCTTCAGGGGTGTTTTAGTGTAAAGTGTTCGCGGGCCTGTCCTTTCCGGAAAAAGGCAATCCCGAAGTAGTAAAGGTCGGCGGTCACGTTCACCCGCGGGTCTTCCTTCACGGCTTGCCAGGCTTCCCGCATCTCAGCGCTCCAGTATATGTCGCCGATGACTACAACGCCCTCCGCATCCATGCATTGCGCGAGCAGGTCAAAATACCGCAGCGTGGGGTCTTTTCGGTGGTTGCCGTCGATGTAGGCAAAGTCGGGTACAAAACCGCCGTTGAGCAGGGCGGGCAATTTCTCCTCAAATGTACCGACGACGATTTCCGCCTTCAGGCCGAGCCGAGCAAGATGATCGGCTGCGCACTTCGCGAGTTCGGGCGCGGCCTCGATGCTCAGCGTGCGGGGGGCATGCGGAGCAGCGGCCAGATAGGCGGTGGTGAGGCCGAGGTTGGTGCCCAATTCGAGCACGCACTCCGAGCCGAGGTGGCTCACCAGCCGCTGCAGGAAGGCCGCCTGAGGGGCGGGTGTCGCGCTGCGGCGGGCTATTTCCGATATCTTTCGCACAGACTTCCGGCCTCCGCGGCGCATTCCGGCGCCTCGGTCGTCGATCGTCAGGCTTTCTGTCGAATTACGCAATTCCGTGCGCAGCTTTTCAATATCTGAAGTGCGGGCAGCCCCTGTGCCCTGAATCACCTCCTCCACAATTCGATAAACGAATGGAGAATGCACACCGTGTCGGGTTTTGGCGCGAAGCCTGTAATTGAGGTATTCCAGAGCCGATCTCATCAACGACGAAGGTAGGGTCTTCCGGCGATATCCGTATCGGTTTTCGGCCTTGCGGCAAATACCGCGGAGGAGCGGCGCTGCACCGCCCCGCAGCAGCAAACCAAACCGATGCGAAACCCACGAGGTAAGCGGATGAAGAATATCTTTCAGCGTTCCTCGGCGGGGGCGCGCCACTTTTTATTTTCACCACAAAGTCACAAAGTTCACAAAGAGAGCTCGCAGATTCTTGTCTTTGTGTGCTTTGGGACTTTGTGGTAACCAAATCAAATGCGGGCGAAGGTGATTGAATCCTCACAGGTGTGTAGCGCATA
>PXBH01000126.1 GCA_003565555.1 Cryomorphaceae bacterium
GGCATTAAGAGGATTAAGAGAAGGGCGTGACAGGGCGCGGTGGGTGAGTCACAGGCTTAATGTTCCTTAATGCCTTAATGTTTCTTTTTTACGCCCTTCACGTAAAGCGCCTTCGGCGCCTCCTTTTTCCTAACATTGAGGCATTAAGGGAATGATGAGAAGGGCGTGAAAAGGCGCCATCGTTGAGTCACACCTTTTACGTCCCTAATTTCTTCATGTTTTTTTCGCAACGGACGGGTGAGGTGCCGGGGCTGAAGCAGGATATGCAACTTTCGGCGCAGGCTTCCTCGGGCATTGAGACACGATGTGAACAGGGAAAACAAAGTGCGCGACTTATTCCTTGCCGCCGCTTTTGGTTTCGGCTGCATTCTTTTTGTCTTTTTTTCCTTTGTGCGCTTGGGCTTTTGCGGCTTTTTTGGCCTCGCGGGCCGCACGTTTTTCGGCGCGGAGGGCTTCCCGGGCTTCGCGCTTGGCTATTTTGGCCTCCTCACGGGCTTTTTTTTGCGCGCGCCTCTCGAGTTGCAGGGGCGTCAATTCACCCGGACGTCCTTTGGCTTGTCGGGTGTCGCCTTCGGTTCGGTTTGTTTCGTGTACGTCCGCACCCCCGGCAGGATAGCCTGCCTTCGGCTTTCCCGATTTGCTTCGCGCCGCCTTTTCGGCGCGTTTCGCCTCCCGCAGGGCTTTCTTGCGTTCGCGTTCGGCGTTGATGGCTTCCGTTTTGGCCTTCCGCGCCGCACGCCGTTCTTCGCGCAGTGCTTCTCGGGCTTTGCGCAGCTCATCCGATTTCTTTTGCTCCTTTTCGCGCTCTTTCGTCTTGGCAGCGTGCAGGGCTTTAAACTCACCTACGATTTCCTTTCCGTAGAGCGGCTGTACGTCTCGTCCTTGGCGTTTAAAGGTCTTGCTCACCGTATACCCGAGGATATAAATGGCGTGTCGAATGGCCTGAAGCTCTTCATCACTCCGCGCGACAAAGCGCACTTCCCAACCTTTTTTGTACACATCGGGGCCCTTCGCACGGAATTTACTCGGATTTTGTCGGCGCATATAGCCCACAGCCTTAAACTTCTCTTTGAGAAAGTTAAGGGCACGGTCCTTCTCGGGGTTACTGTTTTCGTCGGTCAATGCCATTTCTGCAATCAGCGGGGGAGATGTACTGCACCTGAACCCGGCCGCGGATCGAAATTAATATATTTTTCGCACGACAAGGGGGGGCGCACCGAAATTAAACGGGAAGGGTCCGGTTGATTCACCCGCCTGCGGAATTTCCGAAGCGCCCGTAATGAAAAATATTCTTCAGGATTTCACCTCTCGCGGCCCTCACCTCGGTTATGACATCCGCAATGAAAGCCTGATGCGCTGTGAATCTGCATCACCTGAGGTGGGATTCAGGCCTATTGCTGTGCTTAGTTAGATCTGAATAAGGGATGGAGGTAAGCGCAAATTCCGTCCACTGCAATCACCGCTGCGACAACGGTATTTCTACCTGATAGCCGGCCGCCAATGGCGCGGAGTACGTTTAAAATCGTATCCGGGAGCGGTTGAGCATCTTGCGCAAGGGCTTTATAGAGTCTTGGGCGGCTCATTACGGTTTCTTCGGCGATTTTTGACATGCCTCCGGCTTTGGCAATGTGTCCCAAATCCACAACCAAATCCTCAGCACTGCCATCCTCAAGTACTGCGTTGAGATAGCTTGCCATCATGGCGTCGCTATCGAGGGATGCACTGAGGTCGAATTTTTTAGTTGTTCTATTGGTCATGGATTCGATGAAAGTATCCAACCGGATACATTGCGAGAATTAAATGCAATAAGGTTTCATCTTCGACATTGTTCACCACAAAACGTTCTAATCTTCAAGCCCAAATGAGCTGCAATATTTTGGGCCACTTGGTGTACTGATTGAAAATTATCCTGTTCTAAGTGAATATGCATTGCCCTTAAATCGAGGTTTCGAATGCTCAATACTTCTTCAGTCCTGTCATTCATCATAAGCACAATCCCATAATGTTCTTTTACTCCATCCTTGTGAAAAGGCCGTTTCATGAATATCGGATTGAAATAGGACAAGCCGATTTTGTAGCACAGCACAGTGGTATCACCTGAAATATCACTCCTACGGATTGATTTGATTATTTGTCGGTTTTGAATCACATCTATTGCTTTTGAGTCGGTGCTGATACGAATACCTAAATCGGTGAAAATATCTGAATGGACAGGCTGAGGTATTGCAGGCACCAGCTCCGAAATCGTTTCGCCGGCATTTTTCAGTAAAAGCCAATTGTCGTAAAGCTGTTTTTTGAAAGCAAAGACGTAAGTGAGAAGAGCGAAAACGGAGAAAACTAATAGGAATAGATTGTAAAACAGCACAGAGCTCACAATGAACAAAACAGCAAAAAGCCCTGCAAATGAAAGCAAGGCAACATTATTTCTAACGTAAATTTTGAAAAGGAGCTGTTTCAAATGGCTTTTGCATTCATGGATATTACAGCCACTTCATGTCTTCTGAATCCATCTCTTCCTGCGAGATTATCCTGCCGTACTTAATGTCATCCTCACTCATCTCGAGCATGCGCCGCTGAGCCGGGCTTATTTTCACCTTCTCGAGTGTATCTGCTTTGGATACCGGGATTTTATCCAGGGCTTCCGGCAATTCCTTGTCATGAATGGTGAGCAACTTGTCTATAAGCCTATCCCTGAGCAGATCTACCGTGTTCATTTGAAGCGATGTTTACTCAAAGATACGATTTTTCGACTGACACTATTCACAAGCCGAAGGTTTGAGCTTCACTCTCATCCCTCCACCTTCACACTTTTCACATTGTCGTTAATCACCCTTTCAATCAGCATCCTGCGGGGGTCGAGAGCGGTTCTTGCCGATGAGCAGGTGCATGAGGAGACTATTCAACGCACGTATTTGGTATACGCTCGTAAAAGTGATCGGAAATATTTACTAAATTTGATTCATGAAGCAATTGACCCTGAATATTCCTGAGGCTTTGGATTTGAGCGAGCATGAAGCTAAGCGTTTTCTTGCCGCCAAATTGTACGAGACAGGAAGACTGTCATTGGGTCAGGCCGCGGTACTTGCCGGTCTGAGTAAAATTGCTTTTTCTGAAATTCTGGCTGATTACGGCGTGTCTTTAATCAACTATCCCGATTCAGATATTTCAAGGGATGCTGCCAAGCTCTGAAATTGTCATTGCTGACACAAGTTGTCTTATTTTGTTAAGCAAGATTGACCAATTGGATTTGCTTAACGTTTTGGGTCGACAAGCAGTTGTGACCGATATTATTGCAAATGAGTTCGGTCATGTTTTGCCTCATTGGATTTCGGTTGCTAAGGCGGCTGATGTTTACTATCAACTCATATTAGAAATGGAATTGGATGAAGGTGAAGCCAGTGCAATTGCCTTGGCACTTGAAAAACCAAATTCCGTACTCATCATAGATGACCTGAAAGGCAGACGAGTAGCAGAACGGCTCCGCTTGGATTACTCGGGTACTTTTGGCCTTATCTTGAAAGCTAAGCAGAGCGGCGCGTTGAAGTCTATTCGACCCCTTATCGAAAAGATTGAACGAACCGATTTCAGATTCAGTACCAAACTAATTGAAACTATCTTACGCGAGGCAGGTGAACTCTAAGAAGTGTCTGTCCATAATGTCCGCTATCTGCGTTGCACTTGGTCTGAAAACCCGCCTGCGGAAGTCGGGCAGGCTGTCATCCGTAGGTACGGGACTCCCCGCCGTACCGGTCGGGCGGGCTTGCTTTTCAAACCTGCGTGCGCCTTGCTATCGAACATTATGATCCAGCCACTTGACCTAATGTACAAACTCTAAGAAGAACTTGTCAACATAGATATCGCGTCAGGAAGATGTAATTCCATAATTCGCATGTGCCTAAGAGTCCCATGTTCCATTCAGGGAAGTAAGGGTTTTCAGTTCTTTACCCCTCCACCTTCACACTTTTCACATTGTCGCTAATCACCCTTTCGATCAGCATCCTGCGGGGGTCGAGAGCGGCTTTCGCCGGAAGGCTGTCCACAGTCATGGTGAAGCGGGCGGGGCTCTCGGTGAGGTGCACGCGCTTCCAAGCGCTGAGGCGTTTTTCGTCCTTGTCGTTGTAAACGCCTATGTCGATCCACTCGTGGAGGGGCTGCTCGGTTTCATTGCCGAGGCTGTCGGCGTAGAGCTTGCGGGCTTCGAGTTCGAAGCTCACCTCGTACATGCCGTCGGGCAGCCGGGTGGCGGTGGCTTCCTTGAGGCGGAGGTCGTAGAGGGTGATTTGCTTGATCCAGTCTTCTACGAGGTAGGCCAGGCTATCGGGTACGCGGGGCTCGAGGTGGCGCAGGTAGTCGAGAGAAGTGGGGTAAGGGGGCTCGGCGTAGGCGTACTCTTCGAGGAAGCTGCGCAGTGAGGCATTCACGCTGTCGGCGCTGATGTAGTCTTGCAGGGCATAAAGTATCACTGAGCCTTTGCCATAGTGGATGTACTGCTGATTTTCAACTTTGTAAAGCGGCAATTCCTTCTCGCGCTCTCCGCTGCGGCCGCGCAGGTAGCGGTCGTAATCGTACTTTAGGAAGTTCTTCATTTTCATGTCGTCACCTTTCAGGTCCTCCTTCATCACCATGAGGCTGCTGTATTCTGCAAAACTCTCTGTGAGCATGGTGCCGCCTTGCATAAGCGCCGGGATTTCCTGGTGGGCCCACCACTGGTGCGCCATTTCGTGGGCGATCACGGCGTCGATCACATTGTTTTCGTTTTCATCTTCCAGGTTGATGATGAAACCAAAACTCTCAGAATAAGGCATGGTGCCCGGGAATGCTTGCGCAAAATTGGCGTACCGTGGAAACTCCAATATGCGTGCCTGCTTGTGGTAGTAAGGCCCGAAATGCTTTTCGTAATAGGCAAAGCTGCGGCGCACGGCATCGATCATCATGTCCACATTCTTGTGGTGCGCCGGGTGATGGTATATTTCGATGTCGATATCGCCGTATTTCTCGCGGGCCACTTCGTAGCGGGCGCTCATGAAGTTGTAGAAATTTTGCGAAGGCTGGTCGAGTTCGTAGCGGAAGTAGCGGCGGTCGCCTTCCGTCCATTCCCTGATGAGTGAGCCCGGTGCCACTGCGATTTGGTCAGGGCTGGTGGAAACTTCTGAGGACACATTCACCCAATCGGCAAGGCCCTCGGTGAGGTAGTTGGCCATGCAGGTGTGTCCGCAGGGGTACTCCAGTTTGGGCATGCGCTGCTTTTCCGGAAGGTCGTACTTCTTGCGGTCGTTCTTATCGCTGAGCTCGGCATTCGCGCTGTAGCCGAGGGTAGGGAGGATCTCAAAATTGTTGAGGAATGTCCCGTTGCGCACGATGTTGGTATTGCCCAAGCCGTTCTGGAATCCCTTGGTGATGTAGGCCGTTTTGATCTCCATCTCAATGCTGTCGCCGGGCTGCAGGGTGCTGCCGAGGGCGTAAATGCGGAAGCCGAGGTCTTCATCGTCGAGCACGAGGGAGGAATTGGCGATGTTGATTTCATTCTCCCAGCTTTGGTTGTAGTTGAAATACAGCGTATCGATGGCCTTGCCGCTTTTGTTGGCAAATTTGGCGGAAGCCTTCACATAGACATCCCGCTGCTCGGGAAATATGTCAATGTCATAATGAATATCCGTGAGCACGGGCAGGGGCTTGCCTTCGTGCTGTTTGTACTTTTTCTCGTAATCCACCGCCTCGAGTTCATACTGCTTGGACGATTTGTACGGGTTGAGGATGATGGTGTTGTAATAGACCCACCCGCCGATGAGCACCCACACCACGGCTGTAATGGTGAAGCCTCTTTTGGCGCTTCCCGCAAAATTAGCGCGTGCCACCTGCCATTTTTCGCGAAAGCTGCTCACCACACTGCGGGGCCAGAAAAAGCCGGCGATGAAAATGAGCAATACCGCAAATGCCAGCCAATAGGCGTCAAACCACAGCGTGCCGAGCATTCCCGGCCCGAAGCCGTTCATGTCGGAATAGAATATGCCCGGTGAGGCGCCCGGGTTGAGCATATTGCTCTGCCAATAGACCACGCTGAGCAAGATGCTCCAAACGGTAATAAAAAGTATACCAATGAAGTAACCTACGTAGCGGTTGCTCACCAGCGTTTGCACCAGCACGAAGAGGGCTGAGAGCACAATGTAGCCGGGAAGGGTATCCACGAAAAAGTCGATGAGATATACATCGAGCTCAATAGTGGTATAGCCGCGCAAGAGTTGAGAAATGATCCCCATGGCGATAAATACAAATTGGAGCAGGACGGCCACGCTCACCAGGCTGGCCACTTTTGCAAAAATGCTCACAAAGCTGCCGTGTGGGGTGGCATTGATCACCTCGTGGATGTGGCTCACACGGTCGCGCCAAACGAGCTCGCCGCTGAAGAAAATCACCACGATGAGCACGAACAGACCCGTGGAACCGGCGATATCATCGATGATTTTGTAGGTCACTGGATAGCTCTGCAGACCGTAATATTCATAGCCTTCGATGAGGCTGATGCCGAGCAACAGAATGCCGAAAAGCGCAACGATTTTGAACACCACATTCTTGGTGATGCTGCGCAGGTTGGCCATAAAGAAGCTCTTGAATTGTAGCCGGCTCAGGCTTCCGCCAAAATAGGTGGTAGCAATGGGTCTCTGTGCATCCGGAGCCGCAATAGGCGCATCATCTGCCTGTTCGCCACGGCGCTTCTTCTTGAACCTCAATTTTTCCTGAAAAGAGAAAGTCCAATAACTCAGGAAGGAAAGGACTAATCCCACACCCACCCACAGCAGGCGGTTGTAGAGGATAATGTCTTCGAGTACAGGGCTCAGGGTATTGCGCTCCATCGGCGTCCAGTAGCGCGAATACACGCTGTAGGTGCGTATGCCGAATACGTCGGTGATGGCCGCAATGGTCTCATTTTCAATATCGCTGAGAAAAGTTCCTGAGGCGAAGTAGGCCACGATGATGGCCAGTGCCCCCACGAAGCTGATGATGGTATTTTTGAACTTATGGGCCAGGAAGAAGATGATGCTCCCGGCAAAGAACATGTTGGGCAGCACGAAGATGAAGTAATTGCTCAGCAGGGTGCTTGCGTAAAATGGGCCTATGCGGTCCCCGTCTATCCAACCCGCCGGCGGTCCTATGACGGCACCCAGCCATGCTCCGAAAAACACCCCCAGGAGTGGGATGGTGGCCAGCAGCCATGCCCCAAGGAAGCGCCCCCAAAAGTAGCCCGTCTTGCGGATGGGCAGGTGGTACATGATTTCGTTAAACCGGTTGTTGTGGTCCCTGAGGGCGGCATTGTTGTAAAAAGCGGCCGCGAAGAGCAATCCGAAAATGCCCAGGATAAGTGTAAACTGTGTGAGCACATCCGGTGCATTGCGGTACACATTGCCTATGGCACCGCCTATTTGCACATTGTCGCTCGCTACTGCGGCAAATGCGAACAGCGCCACCAGGCCGAAAAAGATGTAGAGCATGGGGCTCTTGAAGGCCGTGCGCAGCTCTAATTTGAAAAACTCGCCAAACATCGCTTCCTGTAGATTTAAGCCGTTACGGCGGGGTTGATTTTCACAAAGAATACATCCTCCAGGTTGGGTGCCACGGCCACAAAGCCATCGCCGGGGTCGGTATCGCTGAGCACGTGTATCTGTGGGCGGCCTGCCACCATCTTGTCGCTGATCACGTGGTGGGTGCTGCGGTAGCTGTCCACCTCGTCGCGCTCTATGGCCTTCATCCACACCTTGCCTTTCAACTCTTCGAGCACGGTCACAGGACTGCCGCTGTACACAATGCGTCCCAGGTTCATGATGGCCATGGCCGAGCACAGCTCGCGCACATCGTCCACAATGTGTGTGCTGAGGATCACGATCACCTCACGGCCCACATCGGCCAGGAGGTTGTGAAAGCGGTTGCGCTCACCGGGGTCGAGGCCGGCCGTGGGCTCATCCACAATGATCAGGCGGGGATTGCCGATCAAGGCCTGGGCGATGCCTACCCTTTGCTTCATACCTCCTGAGAAGCCTTTCACGCTTTTGGTGCGCTTGTCGAAGAGGTTCACCTTTTGGAGGAGGTAGTGCACCAGCTCCTTGCGCTCTTTGCCGTTGGCGATGCCTTTGAGTATGGCGATGTGGTCGAGCAATTGCTCCGCCGTGATGCGGGGGTACACGCCGAATTCCTGCGGGAGGTAGCCCAAAGTCTTTCGGAGCTCGGCAGGCTGATTGAGTATGTCAATGTCGTCGAGGTGAGCGGAGCCATTGTCGGCTTCCTGCAAGGTAGCCAGGGTGCGCATGAGGCTGGACTTGCCGGCGCCGTTGGGGCCCAGCAGGCCAAACATGCCGTTGCTTATTTCAAGACTTACATTGTCAAGGGCTTTCACCCCGTTGGGGTAGGTCTTGGAGAGGTTTTCGATGCGCAGTGTTGCCATGGTTGATAGGTTTAAATGACGTGCAATATAGCCCTTTGACGAACAACGGAGGCAAATTACTACACGGGTGGTAGGAATAGGGGGTGGGCGAAGTTTTCTCAGAAGCTTTTGACGGCTCCGTCCATCCTGCACAAAATGCGTGTCGTTTTAAAACCGTTGAAACGGTCGGGAGGGCGTGAAGCCTTCCCCTGAACCGCCCAAAAACACCCCGCGTACCCTGTCATATTGAGCGAAGCGAGATATCTCATCCGGGCTTGTGCTGCATCAGGGAGCACCACATGCGCCGTTTGGCCTTGGTTTTTTTTCGGTTGTACGCCCTGCCCGGTAGGGCGATGACAGTTGCTGAAAGGGCTGAGACCCGGCAAATGATTGATAAGAACAAGAGACGTTGGCGCCCCGGTGAGCTGACTGGTTTCCAAAACCTGTAAGGTCTAAGCCTTGGCAGGTGCGATGGCCTTTTACACGTTTGAAATATTAGACCTTACAGGTCTCGAAGACCTGTAAGGTCGGGCATTTGCGAATGTCAGGGGGCCTTGCGGCGCTGAGGGCTCATGCGGGCTGTTTGCGTGCTGCTTCAGGGCCCCGGCCTCCGCGCCCGGGCGAGCTGAAGGGTAAGGTCTGAGCTTCGGCAAAGGAAAGGAGCATTCCGGTGGGTTTCCGGATCATCTGCGCACCGCCTTCTTCGCCGCCTGCAACTTGCCGTATGTCAATAAAGCTGCGTTTTGACGGCCCACAACCGGCCCACATCTGATTTTTTCAGCAGACCCCACGTACTTATAGTGATTTGCGGAATACCGAACCGGTATTTCCCGCTGCGGACGGCGTCACTTATTTGGGTACCCGACGGGTCTGTTCTCCTTCAGCACGTATTTTGTGCAGCATTAGCTGAGCGAGATTCCCGGCTCGTACTTTAGCTTCTTCCGCCTTATTTCCCGAAAAATGCGCATCGACCGTGGCGTTGAACAGGTCAAGCCACCGCGCAAATTCGCGCTCGCCCATATCCGTTTTCTCGCTGAGCAGGAAGTGCTTCCGCATGGGATTGCCGCGGTAATCCGAAGGGCCGAGCAAGATTCCCGACCAAAATTCATGCATCACGGGCAGGTGGGCTTCCCAATCCACTTTGACCACTTATGTAAAAATCGGAGCCAACAGCGGGTCCTTGAGCACCTTCTCGTAAAAAGCATTGACGAGAAGTTCCACGTCCTCCCGTCCGTTGATATCGCTTTCAGAGGTATGGGGTTCGGTGTGCATCAGTTGGTTTTACGTGGGGTTCAGAAGCTCTTGTAAGTGCGAAGACAGGGAATTCAACGGAGGAGGTGCGGCGGTGCCTCCTTCATTCGCGCCGGGAAATAAGCCGTTCTGCTGCCGTGCAGTCAGTGTGGCAGCGGCTCAGATATACCACATGTCGCGTCCCGATGGTGTCAATGCAAGGTATTTCTTCTCCATCGGTGTCTGTCCATACAGTCAAGCGGGCATATCATGGCGGTAGGCAGAAAGTTACTGTTCATGTCCTCAGATCAAGTGCTCAGATCAAGCCCGGGGCATGACCGAAGGTAAAACAGTAGTCAGTATGGACAGATCCCGGGTATCCGGGAGGCGGGTACTTTGTTTTAATGCATGGGCCGTTCAACTTTGACAGGCAATGAGGGGCCTGATGAATTTTTCGCAAATCGGCCACGGTGTTTTCGCAGCTGGTTGTAAATAATTTTTAATCAACGACCTCATCGCTTTATGGCAGACCCCAAATATGTCTCCGGCGGTATCCTGCGGTATCCGAGAGCCCGTCGTCTCGGCTGCGGCGAAAAAGGTGATGCTCAGCGGTGGTTTTATTGCGAAAAAAACACGCTTACTCGGAGCCGCTCACCGCAGCACCGAGACATGCCCTTTGATCTCCTTATTTTCGACGAGGCCGTTGAGCACTTGCCCGTAGCGAATGAGGTAGATGTAAAGCTCGTTTTCGCCGTAGTAATCACTGTTTGTCACAGCGCCGTTCCAGCCCTCATTCACATCATTTGATTCAAAGATGAGCTTACCCCAGCGGTTGAATAACTGCATCCTGAAGTTGACCACAGGACAGTCGACCACGGGTTTGAAAATCTCATTGAGCCCGTCGTCATCGGGGGTGAAGGCATTGGGCACCCACATGGGGCAAAGACAATTGTTGAGTTCCACAAACACCTCATGTTCGTAGGTGTAGCATTGATCGCTGTAGGTCACCGAGACCAAGCCCGAGTTCTCTACCGTGTAGTTAAAGCCTACACTGCCATCGGGAAAGGTGTAGGGGTGTCCGACAAATCTCGGATTGAGGGTTCGGGGGCCTTCTTCGCATATCACCAATCGCTCATCGGGGAAAACAATTTGGTCATTGGGCGCAATAGCTTCTACCGAAAAGCTGAAATCGTGGCTGCACAAGCCCGTGCTGTCACTGACATTTACCGCAAAGGTGCCCTCCGTGCTTACCGTGATGTCTGGTGAAGTGCTACCCGTGCTCCATTGAAACATATAGTGATCGCTGCTGAAAGCAAGTGTGAGCGTATCCTTTCCGGGACAAAGACTGCGCATTAATCCGTTGGGCAGCGGATTGAATTCCGTAACCGAGAGTACCACCATTTGCTCCACGACACCGCACACTCCCTGTGCTGTGAAGGTGTAAATACCGGGGTTGCCTGTTTCAAACGATGAAAGGGTACCGCCCTGTGCATCAAAAATCTGAAAATCAAATGCGACAAAATCAAGGGCAAAGGTTTCTCCCGAGCATATTTGGGCTGCGGGTTCCAAACTGAAGTCGGGAAGGCCCTCCTCGATGAGTATCTCGGCCGATCCGAAGACCTCGCAGTCCCCGGCGAGGCCGCTTACTTCGATGGTATATGATCCCGGGGAAGTGTATTCGGTACTCAGCGCACCTCCCGTATACTCTTCCGTGCTGCCGTTGCCGAAATCCACTGTCCACGGCGTACCTTCTGCGGCGGCAGTCCATTGGGGTACGCTCACGGACACAGGCGTATCTGTGCAGGCCGCTTCCTCAGAGATCACACCGACTTCTGTGATAAATTCTTCCACCTCTACGGAATAGGTGTAGCTCGCACATTCACTTTCGAACGTGAAGGTGTAGGTGCCCGCTCCGGGAAAGACATATTGCGGGTTATCCGCCACAGTTCCTCCGTTTACACTGATATCGAAGATGTTGGTATAGGGCTCCAGATCTAGGCTGACTTCCTCGCCCTCGCAGTAGCCCAACTGTTCGGGCAAATCGGGCGGGAGAGCTGAGGAGGCCACAAACAATTCACCCTCATAGAAGTACTCACAACCATTGGCGAAAATCACTTCCAAGGTAAAAGAGTAAAAGCCTTCAGAATCAAAAGTGATATCCAATTCCTCTCCCTCAAATTCTCCGAGGTCAAAAAAGTTCCAAACCACAGCTGTCGGCTCCCCGCCCGTGTTGTTTAGTTCGGCTTCCAGCACACCTGCAGTTCCTACACAGAAATCGGGAACGGCGGCAGACACTTCACCGAGACATTCTGTGCATTCAAAATCCGGTACGATGGTGCTTACCTCTGTCGAGAAAGGTGTGACAGGCTCCATATCCGGACATGAGAAAAAAGGCATCGAATATGTCACCTTACTGTATGTGGAATTGAGGACATCAAAGTCCATACTTCCTTCACAATCATACTCAAAGCAAGTATCGATTCCGATCAATGAGAGATTGCCTGCATCTGTACCTACGGAAAGGATAGATCCGTCTGTTTGCATCACAATATTTTGGGAAGTCACTTCGGTAGCATGAGCGGCATCCAAATCGGGGTTTATCACATCGATGAGCGCCCCTGTGGCATAATCGTACCGAACGATTCCGAAACGATCTGTGGCAGCATTATTATTCGAAATACTGTAAAAGGCCAAAGCCTCGCCTGACGGTGCCTGATGTACATCCGTCACCCTGTTGACCTGCCCCTGATGAAACTTTTGTTGCCAAACAATTTCGAAAGTCGGACTCAGTTTCATAACAATACCGAATCTATTCGCACCGGAGTGCTGCTGCGCACCGAGGAGGTAATGGCTGTCGGAAGTACGATTGATGGCCTTAATCTGGGTAAGCAATCCTTCATTGTACGTGTGTTGACCCACTACGGTGCCGTCCTGGGTAAATTCCACAACCATTCCGCTGTGGTTGCCGTCGAATCCGACGCTGGCTCCCGCCACCACCAAATTTCCGTCAGGGGCGTCGGTAATGCCGAAAAAATGGTCATTGCCTACACCGGAATCAAAGCGGTGAGACCAAAGAATGCTGCCCGTTTCATCGAGCTTCATGATATAGGCATCCTCCGAGGCTCCCTCAGGCACATTGATGGTGCCCACCACAATAAAAGTACCGTCAGCCAAGGCCATAAAATCTCGGGGCACGGAGTAGAACTGTTGAACCTGACGGGCCCAGATCAGATCGCCTTCCGGATTGAACAACCCCACCACCGCTCTCCTCGTGGGATTGAGCCTGAACCCGCCGAGGATGAAATTACCGTTGGGCAGCTCCTTGAGGATCGCATCTCTGCCACCTTCATTGGTCCCGGGGAATCCTACGGCCTTTGCCCAAACTACGTCAAGATTTGCATCTAAGCGCAAGAGCACCCAGTCGTCATCATTTCCTTCGAAAGCGCCGCTCACACTTATGGTCGCGAAACCTCCGTCGGCAGTGGAAATAATGGAATGACCCGTTCCCGTTCCTCCTTCAAAAATGACTTTTCCGTTGAATCCGCTGCATTGGGCATGTGCAGCACCTGACGACAGATAAGCAAGCACGGCAAGTAACGGCACGGTCTTCGACGTTGATGCCCGCAGCAGATATAGCCAAACTTTTACAATTAAAACGACACGTTTTCGCGGTCCTCTTTCACAATATTCGGATAGCACAGCCGCAAGATACTAAAAATAAGTGCGCACTCCTAATTGGGCAACTCAGGTTTTTGGTGTTGAAAGTACTTGGAGGTGTAGGGTTTGCGGTCATTTCCCGGTCTGATGCCTGCCTTTTTCGATTTACTATTTTGAGGCCCGCAGATTCGTCTGCCGCCCATTCCCATACCCTTTAACGCATGTGAGTAAAGACATCGGAAGAGTAGTACTGCGTTCATCCGGCCACGTGCTGTGGGCAATACACCCGATTTACCTCACTCCAATATCTGCCCGACTTCCGTCAATTCCCTTTTTAATACCGCGTAGTCAAGCGCCTGCACATCACGCTCGGTATCGATGGCCATCGCGGCGATCATTGCGGCACTCTGACCCAAGATCATAAAAACCGGCTCCATGCGAATGCTCCCGAAGGCGATGTGGGAGGCGCTCAGGCACACGGGAACGATCAGGTTGGTGCACTCATCATCTTTGGGTACGATGCTCTGATAGCTTACGGGATAGGGGCCGGGCACGGAGGCTTCTACGTTGCCCTCATTGCGCACGTGGCCGTTTTCATCGACGTAGCGCTTCACGTGGTGGGAATCCATCCCGTAGGCCGCCATGCCCACGGGATCGCTCACCACGGTTTTTCCCTCGCAGTGGTGCTGGGTCATAACGTAATCGCTTACCATGCGCCGCGCTTCGCGCACGTAGAGGGCTTCGGGCCACCCGCCGTTATCGGTAAATTCGTCCTTGCATATGCCCCATTTTGAGACTGCGTCGCGCACCTTCTCCGGGGTGCGGGGGTGGTAGGCCAGCGTCCACATGAGTCCTTGCTGATAGCGTCGATGTGCGTCAACGATGGCCTCGCGCTCGGCATAAGAGCCGTCGGGGTAAGCATAGTTTTGGCCGATGAAGTCGGTCGAAAAGCCCTTTTGGTTGTTGGTATCTGTCTTGCGGTTGGGCATTTCGGAATTGATCCAAGGCACCAGCGGGTCGCCGTACCAATACATTTTTTCAATCGGACCTTCCGCGGCTTCGTAATTTCTGAAAAGGAGCTCGTAGTCGAGGTCGCGGTAGCCTTCGGGCTTGGCAAAGGGTATCCGATTTTCGGGATGGTCGGTGAGGGTCATCCTGAAGCAGTACGCCTGCACCCCGTCGTCGCCTTCGCCGTCTGTACCCGCTCCGCCCTCGGCGATGAAGGGGAGGAGACCGCTCGCGGAATCGCCTTTCACGGTGTAGGGGTCTACGCCTCGGACGAAGTTGTGGTGGACGCTGTTGTTCGACCGACCCCCGCGCAGGGTGGTGCCGTGCTTCCCGGCCTGTATGCCGTTCAGGGTTTCCCCGTAAAGGGAATTCGGCTCGCGGCCCACCGTGTAGCTCACCCCGGCCGCCGCCATGAGGTCGCCTTCGTAGGTGGCGTCGATGAACACTTCTGCGCTGTATTTCTCGCCGCTTTCCGTGGCAATGGTGTGTATGCGGGTCCCTTTCATCGCCGTCCCGCCTCGGCTGCGGTCGAGGCGCCGGCCGTACACCACCTCCACATTGTGGTCTTCGAGCATGGCCTCGTAAACGCGCTGCGCCGCCGAGGGCTCAAAGGTCCACATGGCGTCCTCGCCCTCGGCCGTGCGTGTTTGTCCGCCGTCGCGGTATTCGGCAGGGTCTTGCCGGGTCCAATTGGCCGGGGAGGCGTAGTGCTTCTTGATGTTCTGATAGAACTCCCGCGATATGCCCCCGATCACCTGCTTATTGCCGATATCGGTTTGGCCGAGTCCGTGGGTGGTCATACCGCCCACACGTTTGCCCGGCTCGATGATGACCACCGATTTGCCGAGCCTCGCCAGCTGTATCGCCGCGGCCACACCCGCCGAAGTCCCTCCGTAAATCACCACATCGCGGGCGGTAATCTCTGCGGATTTCCGGCCTTGAGCAAAAGCCCCCGAAAGAAGGAGGATGAATGCGAGGGAAGTTAAAGAGCGGCTTATTTTCACGGTTCTGCGGGGTATTTGTTCGGGGCGGCTTACCCCAAAATTGAACAGCCTAAGTTAGGGCTTTCCGCAAAATACGGATCTGTGCCGCGGGAGGGCGGAGCAGGAGGGATCACGGAGATGCGGGAAGTTCTCGATCAGCACTTCACTGAAGTTTGACGGGGTTCCGGAGCGGTTTTGCCGAAAGGAGAGGATGCTTGTGCAGGCGGGTGAGGCGGGGTGATTTTTTGGGCTAAAAGCACTGAAAAATGCCGGCAGGAGATTCTTCGGCGGTGCTGACCCACCGGGCTTATTCCGATCTGCAGACTGTCCGCGACACTCCCGAAACTGCACAGCGCACTTCGGTATCGGCGTTCACAGCATGTCAATACCGGCGCGGAGCCATTCCGAGGTTTCGCCTTCGGGCTTCAGGCTGCCGTCGTCGCCTTCGGGAACAGCGTTTTGGTAGAGCGGCAACTCGACAACGATGCGTGCATCGAGGGCTTTTAGACTGTTTACGAGGCTTTTCATGGCGTATTCGCCCCGCGGAGGGTGGGGCGCGAAGGTGATGGGGAGAACCGCTTTGCCCCGCAATTCTCCCGAACTTTTGAGCCATTCAAGCCCGTTTTTGAGTACGGCGGGGATGTTGTGCAGGTATTCGGGGGTGGAGATGATGACGGCCCGGGCGCCCGCCATTTGCCGGCGCCATGCCTCAGCCGAAGAGGGCAGGGGAGCCTTGTCGAGCTCGGGGCGGTAGAGGGGCAATTCGCGCAGCAGGACATCGGGGCGAATGTTTTTTTCCGGAAAGGAAGCGGCTACAGCCTCAAGCAGCCGCGCATTGCTGCTCGGCGAGGAGGCGGAGCCGGATATGGCCGAAATATAGGGGTGCACACGGACAGTTTTGCTGTAAAGACAAAGCTAAACGAAATTGTCGAGATGCCGTGCCTGAGCGGCCTACTCCTTGATCACCCGCACACCGGGACCGCCGAGCGCTGTGCTGTGCAAAATGTAAAGGCCCGCTGCAAGTTCCGAGATCGGGAGTACGGTGTCGGCACCGGTATGCAATATGCTTTTCATCGGCCTTCCCGCAGCGTCGTACAGTACAAAAGTGAGGGCTCCGGACCGACCTTCGGTACGGATGTAGATCTCTTCGCGGGCCGGATTGGGAAAGCAAATAAAGCCGGGTTCAGCTGCATTTTCGGTATTTACCCCCGAAAAAAAGGTGCATTCGCTCGTCTCCGTACATCCGTTCACGCTTACCTGCAATGCGTAGAAGCCTACAGAGGCGGGTATGAATTCGTTTTCGGTAGCTCCCGGAATCAGTGTGGTTTCGTCGCCGTCACATTCCAGCCATTGGTATTCAGCATCTTCCTGGATGGCTGTGAAGCCGCCGTCGATGACCGGGTGAAACTCAGCGGTGATATGGGTGACGGTCAGGTCGAGGGTCACCGTGCTGTCGCAGCCGTTTGCCGCCCCGCCGATGATGACGAATTCGGGCTGGTCGGTGCTTTCCGTATAGGTTTGCCCGTCAATCCAGCTGTGCGCATTGCAGGCGTCCACCACATCGATGCCCGGGGGCGGCGGCAGTCCGAAATTTAGCGAGACCGTCACGGTGCTGTCGCAGATCGCATTGGCACTTTGCGGTAAAATGACGGTTCCCTCCGGATTCGCTTCGTCAAAGACGGTGCTCCCCACGGTTACGCTGTATCCGTCGCCGGTGCATCCGTTGTACACTTCTTCCCCGAACGCGGGTTCACAGCAATTGTACAAGCGAATGTCGAGCCCACCCGCTGCGATGCCCTTGCCGGCATTGCGGAAGTCGACACCGTAGTACGGTTGGTTTGAAACGGGAGGGATGACCTCCCAGGACGCCCCGCCGTCTTCGGTGGAGCGAATAAGGCCGGAGGTTCCTACGACCCACCCTTGCTGCGGTGTAATGAAGTAGAGATCGTACAGCCATAAGGTCGTATTGATGCTCAGCTCTGTCCAGGTTTCGCCGCCGTCCACGGTATTGCTCATCACTCCGTTGGTGCCGGCGGTAAATCCGATGTCCTGATCGGCAAAACGGATGGCCATGACGTTTTGCGGGTAGCCCGGTGATATCGGGGTCCAATTCTGCCCTCCGTCAGCGGTGCGAAGCATTACATTGCCGAAGCCTCCCGCGTAGCCGATGTTTTCCGAAAGGAAGCGCACGGCCTGAAGTTCCTGCGTGGTGCCCGAGGCCTGTTGGGTCCATGTCTCGCCCCCGTCGTCGGTGTGGCGAATCATGCCCGTGCTGCCTACTGCCCACCCTTTGAGCGGACCGAAGAAGTCTACCGCGCGCAGGAAGGAGTTGGTGCCGGTTGTCGCGCTTTCCCAGGTGAGGCCGCCGTCGGTGGTGTGCAGTGCAGTTCCGATATTGCCCACCACCCATGCTTCATTTTCCGACAGGACTTTGATTGCGGTGAGCTCGCGGGTGGTGCCGCTTTCGCGGGCGGTCCAGTGAATGCCGCCGTCATCACTCGCGAAGATGGTCCCGTCGGTTCCTACCGCCAGTACGCTGTTGTCGCTGAGGTAAGCCACATCGCGAAAGTTATCGGCGGCGAGCAGGCTGTATTCCCAGGTAAGCCCGCCGTCGGTCGATTTGAGGATTACCCCGCTTTGGCCTGCGGCCGTCCCGTTCAGTTCATCGGCAAAGTGAAGGGCGCTTAGTGTCATTTCCGTCGGATTTTCGGCCTCCTCCCAGTCGTCTCCGCCGTTGAGGGTGTAAAAGATGCGTCCGTCGTTGGAGGTAATCCAGCCCTTGTTTTCGTCGTGAAAGTAAACGGACAACAGGGCCACGGAAATTCCGGCGAGGGTGGTTTCAGTCCATGTAGTCCCGCCGTCGACGGTGCGGCGCACGCGTCCGCCGCTGCCCACGGCAAAACCCGTGGTGCTGTTCACAAAAACGATTGCCTGAAGGCTTCCCGTGCCCTCCATATTCCCGGTGGTCCACGTGGTTCCGCCGTCGGCAGTCACGAGGTTTGTCAGGCCGTTGCCTACCACATAGCCGTTCAGGCTGTCGAGGAAGAAAACCCCGTTGAGAATGGCCGTAGAGCCCGAGGGCTGAGCTTCCCAAGATTCGCCGCCGTTGTCCGTGCGCAGTATGAGTCCTCCGCTGCCCACGGCCCAACCTGCGGTGTCGTTGATGAAGTGAATTCCGTTGAGGAAGTTGTTCGTACCTGTTTCGAGAATTTCCCACGAGATACCCCCGTCTGTGGTTTTTTGGACCCGCCCTTGAGCGCCCGCCGCATAACCTAAATTTTCCGAAAGGAAGGAGTACGCATTAATCTGAACCCCGGTCGGGTCTTCGATGTCTTCCCAAGATTCACCGCCGTCGGCAGTCAATCGCGTGATTCCTCCGCCGGCGGCCACTGCGGCGGTTTGGGGGTCAAACATGTGTACGGCCCGGCTCGCGGAGGCATCTTCGGAGAGGTTTCCGCCGAGCGCACGGGAGGTTGTCCATTCGCAGTCCTGCGCGGACAGGGCAGGGATGAGTATCAATAAAATTACGGCAGTGAGGCAGCGGGTCAATGGGTACATGGTCTGAGCATTTTTTGCGGCAGTTCGAGGGACTGAGGCCGGTTTTGCGCCGCCGTTATGCTACAAAGATGATAAAAACGTTTGCATCGAAAGGCCGCGCCGGCTGACTTTCGGCGAAGGGCAGCATCAGAGCTGCATGCGTACACTCTTTAATACCTCAACTTCACTTTCGGTTCCCTCTCCCCGCCGCGCTTCGCCAAGCCGTAGCCCAATTTCACTTCCAAAAAGTGGAAGCGCCGCTGCATCGGAAGGTCGTTGAGCACAGTTTCAGCGGGTAGATTACTTCGGCGGCGATCGTAGGACATGTCAGCCGTGCCGAGGTAATGCCAAGTAAGGCCTACGCTGAGTTGCTGCTGAAACCGAAGCCCGAAAGATGCGGATATGCCCGAGGTGATTTGCACATCCGAATGAAACTCTCCGCCCTGTGCCCTCAAGCTCTGCGCCGTGCCGTCTGTTTCCAAAAGGATGCGGTTCAGATGTATAAAATTCAAATTCAGCATGAAGCTACCGTAGGCCGATATCCGCTGATCGCTGCCCTCAAAGCCAAATCCGGTTCGCAGGCTGAATACGTCATAGCGCGACCGGAAATCGTCGGCTACAGACAATGTGCCCTCTTGGCTTTCGCCTTCATCCGGTTCGAATGCGTCAAGCATCGAACGGAGCGTGTCAGTGAATGCAGGTGACTTTCTGAAGGTGGTGTAGGATGCACCGAAATGCCAGCCCGCTTCGCTGCTCCCGGTAAAACCCATGAACAAGCTTGTACTCAGGGAGTACCCCTGAAGCGCGTATCCCGCAAATTCATTGCCCGGATCGCTCGCGTGAAAATCACGAAGCGGAAAGGCCAAGCCGAAACCGAACTCCGCCACGTAGTTGTAGAAACGGGGAACGGTATCCGCTGGGATCGGATCGACATCCTGCTGTGTAGCTCCCGATACGGGCCCCACGATATAGGCCGGCGATTTGGGCCGCTCTCCTTCATTTTGGCCGAAGGTATTTCCCGAAAGGAAAGAAAGGATGAGCAGTAAAAAGCCTGCAGATAAGGTGGATGGAGTGAAGGCCTTTCGGCAAAACAGGTTGGAGAAAGTCACGTTATCTGCAATTGTCGCGGACAAGGATAGTGTTTTACAGCGGCATAACAAAATGATTATGTGATTCACAGACCGAGATATCCGGCAGCTTCGCAGATGAAGGTCTCCGGGGTGAACCGGAAAAGGGTTTTGCTCTTGCAGAGAATCTGACGGGGGGTGAGGGGCGGAATCAGGTCGGAGCGCTGAATTCGCAGGCTGATGACGCTGTGAAATAGGATATTTGAGCCTGAGAAAGGTAGAAGGGTCCGTTGTCGATCCGAAAGAATCGGTTTCTAAACCGATATCGGACCCGTATCCGGTGTATTGTGATTTCATAAAGCCCGGCACAGTCCGGGTGGGCTCCGCTTGTTTTGCTAAAATACAGAAATTCAGTTCTGCTCGGGCCCCGCTTAACCCGCATTATTCCGCAAGCCGTAAATCGTTGTAAGGTCGCGGCGGCAAAATCTCTGAGATGCAAGCAAACCCGCACCCTGCAGAGCACTTTTTGTAAAAACCAATTTGAACAATTGCGGGATGCAGAAAGAAATCCGCATGTTTGGCAATGAACAACCTGTTGATATCTTCTGCGGGTTTCGGAAACGCGTACACCTGAGGGACGCAAATATGCGGCTGCTTTCTGAGCGGCAGATCCGAAATCTCTCGCTACTTCACCAAGAGCAGCCTCGTATCAGTTTGCGCCGTTACGGAGTGTTTGAGCATCGGCGCAATTTTTATGTAAACGCCCGATTTCATCGGGGTGTGGATGTCCTCGCCTTCGCGGTAGGTGCACTCGCCTTCGATGCAAATGAGTATGGCGGGCACCTTGCTCACGTGTTCTTTCAAGGTTTCGCCGGCCATGATGCGCAGGCTCACGGCGGTGCCTTCGCCGCCGGTAAAAAGTGATTTTGACGATACCGGCTTATCATCTTCATGCAGATCGGAAAATTTCATCGGTCACAGGTTTTTCGACGGATGCTATCAACCGTCGGGTTCATACAAATCAGGTCAAAGTACGGCAATTTTGTTTCGGTACACAGGCCCTTGCGGTCGGTCGCCGCGAGGCTGCAGATGCCCGGCCCCCGGCTTCCTCGGGTTCGATTATCTCGGTCGCCCCTGATACGCTTCCTTTGCTTTTCGCTCTGCCAGACTTTTCGGGGCTTTGTCGGTCATCACGCTCCACGCTGAGAGAAAGCTGAGCAGAAATGCATTGAATGCAAACAGGCTTCTTTCGTCCGTTGCGGCAATTATGATGCAGAGCATGAGCATGGCCAAGCTCAGCACCAAACCCCACCGATGGCGGCGTCTTCCTTCGCGTGCGAGTTCCGCAAACCTCTCGCGCCAGATTTTTCGGGGGATTCTTAATCCTTTGATTGTGAATATCCGATATTCTTGCAGGAATTTTTCGTAGCGTCGTTTTTGTTCGGCTGCGGTAGGAGGCGGATTGGTAAATTTGTGGCGGGTGCCGTATTTGCGGTCATCTTTCGGCGGAGTTCGGCCTTGGGAGCGCGAAGCACTTTTGCTGTATCCCGGTTGGCTGTATTTCACGCGGTGCTTTCCGGGCTTGGTCAGTACTTCATAGGCCCTTTGGATACGGAGAAATTGCCGTGCCGCTTCGGGAGAAGGATTGCGGTCGGGATGGTACTGCAGCGCCAGCCGGCGGTAGGCGGCTTTCACGGCTTCCGGCCCCGATCCGCTGGCTACTCCGAGTATTTGGTAGGGGTCGCTCATGGGCTTGTCGCGGCGGGTTTCTCTTTGGTTCCGAGAACTGCCCGCCGGGCTGTGGGCTGTAAATGTAAAACTTTGCGGGATTTTCGTGCGGGGGCGGTCTGTGCTGAAGAGGGACGGACGCCTTCGGCGCCGCTTTTTCTGACATTAAGGCATGGAGAAAATGAGGGGCAGGAAGTAAAAGACGGCCGGATAGAAAGAGTTGCACCCCCTGTCATTTCCTTCCTTTACAACACGCTGTCCTTGCTTCCTTTGCATGGAGCATTTCTGAAAAATGCAGATGCACATGGGATTTCAAGACCGTCTTGCTCAACTTTCAGAATTCAAAAAATACAAACCGGATCGGCGCGGATACACACTGCGTATCCCGGAAAATCCTCAGATACTACAGCAATAAAAAAGGGCTGTCTATTTCAAGACAGCCCTCCCTGAGCGGTATCTGTCCATACTGTTCGCTTGACTGCAGTGACAGATCTAAATAGTTGAAATCAATAAGGTTAACGCACGACGAGTTTTTTCACCCCGCGGCGATCATCTACTGTGACTACGGTAAAGTACATCCCTGCCGGGAGCCCTGCAATGTTGATTTCGATTTGCTGCCCGCTTTGGGCCGGACGCGTGAACGAGCGCACTGTTTGCCCCGCTTGATTGACAATCATAACGGCTGCATTCCCGAAAGGAACCTCGCCGAAGCGCAGGTAAGTCACGTCTTTGGCCGGATTAGGAAAGAGCTGAAGCTCGTTACTGAATTCGGTGTTGTTCAGGCTCAGCACCTCACCTTTTGCGATGTCGATGTCAAAGACATTTGAAACGGCACTTTGCCCGCCCGAAGAGGCCTCAACCCTCCAGATGGCTTCTACTGTTTCGCCGATTTCGACACCCAGAGATGCGAGCAAATCTGAGAGCGCACCGAAAGTTACGGTGAGGCTTGTGGCCGATCCGCCGTCATCGCTCGGGAGAACGACCAAGGGGTCGTCAAAATTTCCGGCTGATCGCAGTGCAAGCTGCCATTCGTAATTGACCGGCCCCGTTGCATTTCCTGCCTCTGTCCATGTGATCTCAGCTTGGGTGTCGGGATCACCTTCTACTTCGAGAAGGGTGCCGTCAGCGGGCCCGATGAGCTCGGGACCTGTCAGCGGCGGCGCCGTCATTACCCACGAATCTTGCGCAATGATACCGTCTACCACGATATTTTGCTCGGGAGTGTATTGCCTGAGGGCAACAAGCTGAACTGCAGCAAGGTCGCCCGCAGTTCCTCCGATAGGACCGATATCTGCTACGGCAGGTTCCGAAGAGATATCATCCCCGTCAGAAAAAATGTAAATGCTCACCAGATCATTGTCTTCTCCTTCAACCACTTCATATTTCAAAACGGCGAGGTACGTTTCATTGAGGTTTAATTCTGCCGTCAAATTTGCAGGATCTGTAGGCACGGCCGCAGCATTAAAGTTGAGCCCAACCCTGTAGGTATCCGGGCTGCTCCCGGGCGCTACGAATGTACGGCCTCTGAACATGTTGCTGATATTGGTCAGATCGGGATCTTGGACATTGTTGTATTGTCCCAAGTGGAAGAAAAAACCGGCATTTGATTCGTTTACTTCTTCCGGCACCATCATCAGGAAAGAGGCGTACACGCTTCCCGAGGTTACGTCTTCGCTAAAGGGCTTATTTTCATCACTGCCCGTATTGTCGATGGCCACAGCATTTCCGATTCCGCTGCCGAGGTAGGGGGTCTGTTCCAATGAAAGTCCGAAGTCGGTTACAAGCAGGGGATTTGTATTACCGGCGCTGTGCGGCGTCCAGCCGTGGTCTCTGATTTGATCGCCGGCCGGATAGTCAAAATTGTCAGACATGAACACGGTTTGCCCCTGCAGCGAAGTACAGGCAAAAACCAATGCTGCAATAGGGTATAGCTTCTTCATAAGTTTAGGAGTTTTTAGGTTTGGGTTAAAGTTGGCGGTAATGCTGCGATTACAGCAATACCGATTTTAAATTTTACAGCAGTCCAATTTATCGGCATTGCAATCTTTTCGGATACATCAATTTTTATTTCGGAGCGCACGAAAATCTTGCAGTTGCAGCTTCGGATTTGAGACGGATCCGGTTCGGGAAACGACCGAATCTTGTACCGATAGACAGATGGTTTTCATGGTCCGCTGCACCGAACTTCACCGCAAAAAAAAGCCCCCGAAAATCGGGGGACTTTTCAGGCAGTTTGCCGCGCATTATCTGCTGATCATGAATTTTTCGGTAATCGTTTCAGATGCTGTGGTAAGGCGGTAGAGGTACACGCCGTTTGGCAAATGCGCGCCGTCAAATTCGATGCGGTAGGCATGATCTGCCGCGGTTACTTGTTGAAAAATACGTGCTATCATGCGTCCGCTCATGTCGTAGACCTCGAGGGTTGCATACTCATCGCGCGGATTTGTGAAAGTCACATAGGACTGTGCCGATGTGGGGTTCGGTGATGAGGATATGGTAGCCCCGCAGTTTACGATTGATACGTTCACACCGTTGGAGATGTCAAAACATCCCTTCAGGTCTGCGGCAGTTTCAATGTCAGTGAGGCTCACTCCTTGTTGGTAGGAGAGGTGGCGAACTTGATAAGTTCCCGGGCTGAATGCATTGAGGTTAAAGGCACCCGAGCTGTTGTTTGCCACAACGGGATTTCCCGGCAGGGATGAATTGACGAGAAAAAATCTGCTGCCGAATCCGGTGGCTCCCGTCAATTCCGTGGTGATCACGGTTTGGCTGCCCGACGCCGCACAAACGATCGTGGGAGAGGTGGCAGTCAGCGTTCCGCCCTCCGGTTCTGTGCTGAGAAATACATTGACGGTATTGGATGAAGCCCAGCACCCTTCTACATTGGCGAGCTGCGAGGCGTTCGTCAGGGAGGCCAATTCAGCTGCGTTCACGTCTGACTCGTACCGAAGGTGACGGATACGGTACTGCCCCGGAGGGTACACGTCAAGGTTGAAATTGGCATTCCCCGCCCTTACTTCCAGTACGTTGTTGTCGGTATCGAGCAGTCCGAAGCGTCCGAATTCGCCTACCGCACCGGTGAGTTGAATGTTCACTCCCTGCGGTTCTCCCGAACCTGTGCAAAGGCTGACAGGCGAGAGTGCCGTAAGTGTACCGCCGTTTGCCAAGCACTCGGGAAGCGGTTCGCCCTCCAAGTCCCAGCCGTTCCGGGCGATGATGCCGTCTACGGTGATATTTTGTGTTTCGCTGTATTGGCGCAGCGCCACCAACTGCACCTCTTCCAAGTCCCGTGCAGTACCGCCTATGGGTCCTATGTCAGCTGCCGCAGGCTCGGTTGAGATGTCATCTCCGTCAGCGAACACATAAAGGCTCACCAAGTCATTGCCGGGGCCGTCAATGATTTGGTACTTCACCACCACGAGATAGGTTTCGCCCGCATCCAGCTCGTCCGTGAGGTTGTTCTCATTGGTGGGCACTGCCGCAGCGTTAAAATTGAGACCCAGCCTGAATTTATCGGGGGTGCTTCCCGGGGCCGTAAAAGTACGCGCCCTGAAAGCCGAAGCTATGGAATTGAAATCGGGGTTGTCCACATCGCTGTATTCACCCAGGTGAAAAAAGAAGCCTGCATTGGAAGCATCCACCTCCGGCGTATTCATCAGAAAAGAAACGTAAACAGCTCCCGAACTTACCCCGTCGCTCAAGGGCCGGTTTTCATTGCTCCCGTTGTTGTTTACCGCAGCGGCTTTCCCGATTCCGCTTCCGGCATAGGAGGTTTGGTTCCACGAAAGCCCTTCTGCAGCTACCGCAATGGGGTTAATCGTGTCTGAACTGTGCGGGAACCAGCCGAAATCTCTGATCAATTCTCCCGAAGGATAGTCGAATTGTTCCTCCAAAAATGTAACGAGGGGCAATGCCTCACATTCGCAGTTCTCATTGACTTCTCCGGGAAGTCCGTCGGCATCACAGGCATCTCCGAAGTCGGCCTCGAGTGCTTCACAATCAAAGGTCTGTTCTTCTTCCTCCATCAACCAGACATCACGGGCCACAATGCCGTCTACAATAATATTCTGATCGGCACTGTACTGACGCAGTGCTACAAGCTGCACAGCTTCAAGGTCGCGCGCAGTACCGCCGAAGGGGCCGATGTTCGGAGTTTCCGGCTCTGAAGTGATGTCGTCACCGTCTTCAAAAACGTAAAGGCTCACCAAGTCATTTCCCGAACCGGGTACAATCTCATATTTCACCACGACGAGATAGGTCTCGTTGAGATTAAGTTCGTTCGATAAATTTGCAGCATCCGTAGGAACGGCCGCGGCGTTGAAATTCAAACCGAGACGGTACTTGTCAGATGCCGTTCCCGGAGCTACAAAAGTTCTCGCCCTGAAAGCATTTGAAATAGAAGTGAAGACCGGCGAATCCACGTTGCTGTACTCTCCGAGGTGGAAGAAAAATCCCGAGTTATTCTCGTCCACTTCTTCGGGCACCTCCATCAGGAAAGACACGTACACGCTTCCCTCCGTCACGGATTCATTGAGCGGTCTGTTTTCATTGCTTCCGCTGCTGCTTACTGAGGCGGCATTTCCTACCCCGCTTCCCAAATAAGCCGTCTGACTCCAGGACAGACCGAAGTCATTGACCTGAATCGGATTGGTATTGGCCGCGGAGTGCGGAAACCACCCGAAATCTCTGATGAGTGCACCCGCGGGGTAATCGAATTGCTCTGTGAGTAATGTAGAAGCTTGCGTGGCTTCGCATTCACAGCTCTCATTGATTTCACCGGGAGCGCCGTCCGCGTCACAAGCATCGCCGAAATCGGCTTCGAGTTCCGGGCAATCGGGTGCGGTCAATTCGGGCTCCATGTCCCACACATCCTGAGCGATGATGCCGTCCACGATAATGTTTTGATCGGAATCGTACTGGCGCAGAGCAACGAGTTGCACGGCCTCAAGATCTCGAGCCGAGCCGCCGAACGGACCTATTGCTGCCTCAGCAGGCTCTGTGGAGGCGTCATCACCGTCGGCGAAAACGTACAGGCTTACGAGGTCATTTCCGGGCCCCTCTATGATTTCGTATTTCACCACTACAAGGTAGGTCTCATTAAGGTTGAGGTCATTCGACAAATTTGCGGAATCACTCGGTACCGCCGCAGCGTTGAAGTTCAGTCCCAGCCTGAAGTGATCGGAAGTGCTCCCCGGAGCTACAAAAGTGCGTGCCCTGAAGGCACTCGATATAGACGTAAATACCGGCGAATCCACATTGTCGTACTCCCCGAGATGAAGAAAAAATCCGGCATTTTCCTCGGTTACTTCGTCGGGTACTTCGATCAGAAAGGAGAGGTAAACACTACCTGATTCGGCGTAAGTATTGAACGGGGTATTTTCATTGCTCCCCGTATTGCTCACCGCCGCAGCATTGCCGATGCCGCTTCCGGAATAGGGGGTCAGGTCCAAAGAAAGACCGCCGTCGGTGGTCTGAATAGAGTTTGTGCCTGCCTTGCTGTGTGAAAACCAGCCGTGATCGGTGAGTGGGGCATTGGCGGGATAGTCGAATTGCTCTGCCAGATAAACATTCTGCGCTTGCAATGCGGCGCAAAACAGCACTGAGAATGCGAAAGCATAAAGTGGTTTCATGACGTGTGGTTTTTAAATTGGTCTTGCTAATTTGAGCCAATTCAAAATCGAATGTCTAAACCAATTTAAAATAAAAATGCATACCGATTTTGCGGAATCCGTATTGTGTTCAGTAGAGCAGCCGTGAAGAAAACCGGGCCATCCCTCCCGAGTTGTGGCCTGTAGCGGGCGCTGTGTGAAGTGACCACCTAAAATCGAGGGAGAGGCTGTCTGCGATGGCCTGAGAGCGTTCGAAAAAATATGCGGCGCGTTCTGCCCTGTGGAGTCCTTGCGCATCGGCACCGAGGGTGTGGCGCAAGTTGAAGGAATGGAGGTCAGTATCATCCTCACCGACCGTGATATAAACAAGTCGTTCGAAATAATGGGCGGGATTTACCTGCGCTGCCGGGCTGATGCCTTGGCCGTAAGGAAAATCGATTTGAGGATCGGGAACCATATACCACCCGGCTGCAGAAGAAATCACACGGTTGAATCCCGCGTCGGGATCGAACTGAACGAAACGGTGAACAAGCTGCGCCCCCGCTGAATGCCCGAAAATATCATAACGGGACTCCGCGGTTCCGACAAAATTTTTGAAATCAAGAAAAAGCGGGTCAAAGACCCGAAACGTTTGTTCCTCCTCCGGCCGAAGTGATTGGGGCGAAGGGTTGTCGCCGTTTGCGAAAATATTGGCCAAATTGAATGCGTTTGATCCGGGAAAATAATCGACGGAAAACTGCGGTGCCAATACAATGAAGCCTCTTTGGTCAGCTTCCTCAATGAGTGCGTTACGCAAACCGGCACCGTTTCGGCCGGCACCGTGCACCGCCATAAAGACGGGCGAGTCGGGCCCCGCATTTGGCGGAATGTAGTAGAAACACTTCACCGGCTTTTGTACAAATGGCGGATACCCGTTGTAATTATAATCACCGGAACCGTATACCCTTAATTCTCCGCGATCACTGTCATCATTGCTGCAAGCGAGGATAAGGCAAAGGCCGGCAAACAAAAGTAACCTGAGCATCATTGTCAGACCGCAATTTTTTTTTTCAAAGTTAATTCGCCTTGCTTGATTTTCAATCGAAACGGGAGCAGCATTAAAGGGGTGTACGCTCAAAATTTCCTCAAAATGCCTGTCAACCTCTTCAATATGGGTCTCATATGAATCGGGTGCACACCTGAATATCCGAAAATGAGACCGTCCTTTACGGGAGCTTCGATGTAGCACTTACTGAGGGCATGCGCGATGATGCCTTTCTCGGCGAGAGCCGAGGTGACTTTGGTATCACGGACATCGCTTTTCAGCAGTGTCGTGATGTGAAGTGACGGTCGGTTGCACGGCAGCGGGGTGAGGTAGTCTGAGAGCTCCGCCTCAATAAATTCAGAAAACAGGGCATGGCGTTCACTTGCTTCTCTCGCCACTGTTTCCAGATGTTCATGGAGATAGTTTTTCTCAATAAAGCCGCGCAGTACTACTTGGACTGTGGGTGAAACAAACCTGTGAGAATGCATCACCATCGCGTGAAATTCCTTGACAAGGTGCATGGGTACGATGACGAAGCCCACACGGATACTCGGGTGCAAAATACGGTTAAAGGTGCCGAGATAGAAGGTACGGTCTGCTCTGTCGAGCCCGAAGATCGGCTTGCCGTCACGACGGGGATAGTTGATCTCATTCTCGTAGTCGTTTTCTATAATGTAAAGCCCTTTTTCATCTGCAAGTTCCAAGATTTCCGCTTTTCGCTCATCGCTCATGGGGGTTCCTGTAGGGTAGTGCTGAGAAGGGGTGAGATGAATGAGTTTTGCTTGCGGTGTGATTTTGCGGCGTATTTCTTCTGTCATCATTCCGCTCCCGTCGACCCCTACACCTGTGACATCCGCCCGCAGACCTTTGAACACGGAATGTGCATTGGGAAAAGTGGGGTTTTCAAGAAAAACCTGATCGCCGGGGTTGAGCATCAAATTGCCGATAAGGTAGAGCGATTGCAGCGAACCGCTTAAGATGAAAACTTGGCGGTAATCACATTTTACGTTGCGCCGCAAGTTGAGGTAATTCGAAATGGTCTTCCTCAGTACCTCTACACCCGCACCGGCGTAGTAAGAGAGCTCTGAAGCCCGAACAAATTTCCAATATTCATCCGATAGCTTTTTCCAACGTGTGATCGGAAAAAGGTCCAAAGGAGGAATTCCCGGCCTGAAAGCAATCCCGGGGTCATCTGTGGCATTGATCAAACCCAAATTTTGCCGAAAGGCACAGGCAGCCTCCGATACAGAAACATAGTTCGTGCCCGGAGCCCTGTTGTCTGTTGCGAAGTAATCCGCATTGCCCGGTGATACGACACGGTGTCCGGAACCGACCACGGAATCGAGCAGACCCTCCAGTTTCAGCAAATCATACACCTTTACAATGGTACTCCGCGATACCCCGAGACTGTCCGAAAGCGCTCGGGTGGGCGGCAGTTCGCATTCGTCAGGCAATTCCCCTGAGAGAATTTTTTCCTTTATAGTGCTGTAAATCCGCCGGTACTTGGCGGTTTTCGTGCCACCTGCAGCGGGGCTTATCGGAGCGGGGCAGATTTTTTCGGGTGCGATCTTCATAAAATGGGTATGTAAAAATACAGATAATCGGTATGCTTTTTACATCTCATTTCTGAATTATTTTGACCTTACGCCTGTCAGATAAAATTTCATGAGCATTGCGGGTCCCATACTATCTGTTGTTTTTATCGCTGTTGTAGCGTTTATGCTTTTGAAAAAGTATTACCCACATGCGGTATTGCTTTTGGCAGGGCTGCTTATGTATGTCGCGGCTCACCTGCTCGGATACCAAACTGTACCGCTTTATGAAACGACGGGCCACATCGGATTCGACCTATTCGCGCTCATCAGGGAATCATTTGCGCAGACCAATGCCGGCGTTGGGCTGCTTATCATGGCCATCGGAGGATTTGTGGCCTATATCAATGCGATCGGTGCGAGCCGGGCCTTGGTCAATGTGGCCGTGAGACCGCTGAATCTGCTCAGGAAGTATCCCCTTGCGGCGGCTTCGGCAGTGATTCCCATCAGTCAGGTACTTTTCGCAGCCATACCGTCGGCAGCGGGATTGGGTTTGCTTCTGATGGCGTCGGTCTTCCCCATTTTGGTCACCTTGGGGGTGAGCCGTCTTTCTGCTGTATCCGTGATTACTGCGTCCACGGCAATGGGCTTGGGTCCCGCTTCAGCCATTACCGTAAGGGCATCGGATATTGCCGACCTTCCTCCCGTAGAATATTTCGCTGCAAGCCAATTGCCTTTGTTTATACCCCTATCAGTTTTTTTGAGTGTGGTTTATTTCATCGTGAACCGTCACTTCGACCGCACGTCACCCCCCGAAGCTCCCTCAAAAACCTATGACGAGAAATCTGCCCATGAACAGGCCCCGCCCGTTTACGCCGTTATCCCTGTTCTGCCCATATTGTTGCTGCTGATTTTTTCCGAAGTCACCGGAATAACGGACGGGGCTGTGACCCTCGATACCACCACGGCTATGTTTGTGAGTCTGGCTCTTGCTATGGTTTTCGAGTGGATCCGCAAGCGAAAATTCGGTGCCGTTCTGGCCTCCCTGAAGGAATTTTGGAACGGCATGGGAAATATTTTCAAAACAGTGGTGACCTTGATCATCGCTGCCGAGATTTTTTCCGGAGGGCTCATAGCTCTGGGATTTATTGACGGGATGCTGCTGCTTTCCGACAATTTCGGATTCGGATATGTCGGTTTCGGGATCGTGCTTTCCGCCATGATTTTTCTTTCTGCCATGCTCATGGGAAGCGGCAATGCGGCCTTTTTTTCCTTCGGCCCGCTCGTGCCTGACATCGCTGCCAAGCTCGGGGTCAGTTCCGTTTCCCTCATCTTACCCATGAACTTTGCCGCCTCAATGGGTCGGACGGTTTCCCCCGTGGCGGGGGTGATTATTGCCACGGCAGAAATTGCTGAAGTTAATGTTTTTCAACTCGTTAAGCGTAATTTGGTGCCGGTGATTTCCGCTTTTCTATTCATGTTAATCATTCATTTTTTATGATGCTTTTGATAAAAAATGCACAGGTTTTTGACCCCGAGGAGCGGGGTCTCAAAGATATTCTCGTCGCGGCGGGGCGCATTATCGCCGTTGAAGGGCGAATCGACCCTCATCCGCTTTTTCAAATTTGGGATGCCGAAGGGAAAACCGTCACCCCGGGCTTTATCGATCAGCACATCCACATCATCGGGGCGGGCGGAAAGCGCGGCTTCGCCAGCATGACCCCCGAAATTCCCATGACGGAGCTGATTGCCTGCGGTACAACCACGGTGGTGGGTCTCCTCGGTACAGATGCATCAACGCGCAGCATTCATACGCTCTATGCGAAATGCAAAGCACTTGATGCGGAGGGCATCACGGCCTACATGTACACGGGATATTTCGGTCTGGAGCCGAAGCACATTTTGGATAATGTACAGGATGAAATGATCTTTATCGATAAGGTGCTCGGGTGCAAAATTGCCATCAGCGATGTACGCTCTTCTTATCCGACCGACCTCGAACTGCTCCGAGTGCTCAGGCAGGTACGGGTAGGCGGCATGATCGGCAATAAAAAAGGAATCATGCACATTCACCTCGGCGCGCTTGAGGCCAAAATCGACAGCCTGATTCGCATTGTAAAGGACCACGGATTTCCGATTGCCAATATTTCCCCCACGCATATGGGCCGCACGAAAGATCTTCTGGAGCAGGGGGTGACTTTCGCAAAAATGGGCGGTATGATCGACATATCCACGGGCGGCACGAACTACACTGAACCCTGCGAAGCCATTATGCACGCATTGGATCTGGGTGCCTCCATTGATAAAATTACCCTGAGCAGCGACGGGTATACCTGCCTTGACAGGAAAGATGAAAACGGGAAGGTAATCGGTATTCGCAAGGCTCCCTTTGACCAAAACATCGTGCAGGCGCTGAAGTTGGCACAAAACGGATTGTCCCTCACCGATGCCCTGAAGACGGTAACCCTGAACCCCGCGACCAATCTCGGCCTGGAAGGAAAGGGACGCATCACCGCGGGGGCTGACGCCGATTTCTGCTGCTTTGACGAGGGTTTGAATCTCACCGATGTCTTTGCCCGCGGAAAAAAAATGATGTCTGAAGGAAAAGTCACTGCTGCAAACTCATTCGACGCACCGTGAGCCTGAATACCTCGCATATCAGATGCTTCCTGCTGCTCTCGACCGTTGTTGTCGCTGCAACGGCTGCTTTTTCTCAGGAAGGCGTGATCGTGAACACATACACGCACGGCGAAGGCTATAATTTTACCACCTATGACGATGACGATTACAGTATCGCCATTTCAGGATTCGTGCAGCCGTCATACGAACGGAAGTTCTACACCGACCACGATTTTGATGAACCCGCGCAGCGTTTCAGAATGCGCAGGTTACGCTTGCGCTACACGGGCAGGGCAGCACAGGAAAGGATCATCTGGCGGCTTCAGGGCGAGTTCAGCGGAAACCTCGAGGGCGATGCTACCATTGCTCGGTTTTTGACCGATGCATGGGTGGGATACCGGCTTAACCGCAGATGGATGCTTCGTGCAGGTCAAAAGAACACACCCACGGACAACCGTCAGCTCCTCATACGTTCGCACTCTCTTCAGCTCGTTGAGCGCAGCAGAATCACCGGCGCTTTCAGTACCATCCGTGAGTTCGGGATGTTTCTCGACGGTACCGTGCCGATGGGGCGGGGGATGTATATGCGCCCGAGTGTGGTAGTGACCAACGGAGACGGGCCCAATGCCTTTGATGCGGATTTCGGAGGACTTAAGTACGGCGGCCGCCTCGATTTTTTGCCCTTCGGACTTTTCACCAACCTCGGTCAATTTCACGAAATGGATATGATGCGCGAACAGGTGCCGCGTTTGGTATTCGGTGTGACCTACAGCTACAACCAAGGCGTGAGCAGCCGCAGGGGCCGTGAGAGCGGAAGCATTCTTTACCTGAATGACGCCAATGAATTTTCCCTGCCCGATTTCGAAAAAATCGGTGCTGACTTCCTCTTTAAATACCGCGGGTTTTCTGCGCTCGGTGAGTTTGTGACCACCCGCGCCTACGTGCCTTCAGACATCACCCAACGCATTAGAAACGACGGCTCGATTACGGGTACTTTTCCCGTGGGCGACACCGATGATATGGTGAACTATGTGAAGGGGCGGATGATGCTCGGCACCGGAATTATGGTGCAGGCAGGCTATCTTTTCAAAAACCGCTTTTCTGTGGATGCACGCTACACCAATCTGGATGCGGATGCACATTCTTTCCTGAACAACGGTACTTTTTACAACCGACCGAACTACTACACCTTCGGAGTCGCGCAGCATTTCGGCAAATTTTACGGTGCCAAGATACAGGCTTCAATGACCTTCGTCGATGTGAATCCGGGGTCCAATGACATCAACGGCGCAGGCAATCCCATGACGGGAAATGAATGGATATTCCGTTTTATCACCTCAATTGCATTTTGATATGAAGCGCCTTCTTACACTCCTGTTTTCTGTCGCAGCGATTATTCTGTTCGCCCAGCCCAATCCGCAGAGCAGAAAGGTGACGGAGAAATTCTTCCCTGATTTCGACATTTATATGCCCACACCGGCATTTTCCGCTGTCAACCGACAGAATGATTTTCGGGCCTTCACCGATCATGAGGCAATGATGGAATACATCACCCGAAAGCACGCGGAGCATCCTGAATTTCTCAGTTACACCTACATCGGTGAATCTCAAAAAGGAAAGTCCGTGCCTATGCTCACGCTGACCAACAAGGCCGTGCGCAGCGATAAAATACGCGTATGGATGCAGGGCGGCCTGCACGGCGATGAGCCCGCAAGCACTGAGTGTCTTCTTTATCTGATCCACATGTTGTTAGAAACGGATAGCTTACGTCCTTTACTCGATCACGTTGAGCTCAGAATGGTTCCCATGGCCAATGTAGACGGCTGCGACAGACTCCACCGTCATGCGGCCAACGGACTCGACCTCAATAGGGACCAAACCAAATTGGATGCACCGGAATCCGTTTTCCTCAAGTGGGCCTTCACTGAATTCAATGCCGAAGTGGCGCTTGATTTCCATGAGTTTCGCTCCTATCGCCGCCATTTTGCCAAGCTCAGCGATTGGGGTGTTACCACGAAGTACGATGTGATGTTTCTCTACAGCGGAAACCTCAATGTGGATGCAGGTCTTCGACAACTTACCAAGTCGCATTTTGTTGAGCCTGCAAAGTCCGCTCTGGATACCTATGAGTTGCGACACAGCGATTATTTTACCTCTCGGGAAGTGCACGGAGAAATTCAGTTTAACCGCGGAGCCACCAATCCCCGTTCGAGCGCCACTTCTTACGCCTTGACCAACTGTGTATCCTCGTTGATTGAGGTGCGCGGAGTGGCCCTGGGCCGCACCTCCTACAAGAGACGTGTTTTTACTGGATATGCCATTGCTATGTCCTACCTGCGCTCGGCGGTAGAAAATGTCGACGCGGTAAGGGCAGCCATCGTCGAGGCCGATCAAAATACCGCACCGCCGGTAGTGAAGGCAACGCGTACCTTGGTGGGAGAAGAGGTTCCCTTTATTGATTTGGCCCGAAATGAGTACGTCTCGCTGCCTTCCGTGGTGCGAGATGCATGGCTTTCGAAACCCTTGCTGGTAAGAGATGAGCCCGAAGCCTACCTTATTCTGCCCGGACATGACAAAGCTGTTGCCAACTTGCGCGTTCTGGGCCTGGAGGTCGAAGTATTAGCAGCGGAAGCAGAAGTTTCGGTAGAATCCTACAAGGTGACCCGGTACCGCAGGAGTCCTTTCAAATACGAAGGGGTTCATCTGCAAACGGTTGAAACGGACACAGAAGAAATGCTCCGACGCTTTCCGCCCGGTACGAGCCGCGTTCGCGTCAATCAGAAGTACGGCAATATGCTCGCCGAACTGCTGGAGCCTGAAGCGGGGAGCAGTTTTGTGTTTTTTGAAGTGATCAAAACACGGCTCGGGGCCGAATTGCCCGTGTTCCGTGAAGTTAAAAGTAAGAATCCCTAATGCCCGTCAGTATGGTAACGCGAAGAGTACTCTTATTTTTGGCCGTGACGGCCGCATTTCATGTCTCCGGGCAAATCAGGCCTGCTCAAAATACCGCCGATTTCGAACTGGGTACGGGACTGAACTTTATGTTTAATGACAGTACCTATCAATTTCGGATGAGCGGCATGGTTCAGCCTTATTTCGGCGCGGAATGGGTACAGGGTGAATCTCCCGACTATTTCCTCAATCCGAAGCGGGCCTATCTGAACTTTTACGGAAAGGCAGCCAAAGAGAAAGTCAGTTTCTTTTTTCAGCTTGATTTCAGCGACCTGAATTCTCTGTTGGATGCATGGGTAGCCTTTCATCCCACAGACGGACTCAATATCACCCTGGGGCAGAAGCAAACCATTGCCAACAACCGCGAAATGATGATGATGGAAGACCGTCTCGTATTTGCCGACCGCAGTCTGCTGAGCACAGCCTACAGCCGCACGGGTCGAGAGTTTGGCGTGTATGTGGATTATTCCGTCGCCATCGACCATGTGGTACTTGTGCCCCAAGCAGCGATAACAAGCGGGGACGGAAGAAATTCCTTCGGCGCAAATTCACGCGATGTGGATTTCGGAGGTGTGAAGTATGCAGGCCGTCTGGACGTGTACCCGATGGGGATGTTTGCCCCCGGAAATAACGGTCAGGTAGCCGACCTTGCACATGAAGATCGGATTAAAGCCGTGATCGGCGGTGCCGCATCGTATAATGTCGGGGCTACCGACGCGGTGGGAGAGGGCCACGGCAATTTTTTCCTTTTTGACCGTGACGGCAACCGCTCATTGGGGGATTATCGGCAACTATTTGCCGATGTGTTGATAAAGTACAGAGGGTTTTCCTTCTTGGGTGAATATGCCGTGGCCACTGCCACGGGGCTCGACGAGGTTTTTCCGACCGAGGCAGGAGTCAACCCGCTTTTCCCTACCGAAATAGCACGGTATTTTGCCCTGGGAACCGGGTTCAATTTGCAGGCGGGATACGTAACGCACTCGGGGTACGGATTGGACGGCAGGTTTTTCGGGGTGTCCCCGGAGTATAATCAGAATCCCGAATCCTTGATCAGGCAGCAGACGGGTTGGTCCATGGGCTTTTCTAAATATTTCAAAGGTCAAGCGGCAAAAGTATCCCTGGCCTACACCGCCCTCGACCGCCCCGAAGGCGGTACAACGAGCATCGGCGAATTGCTCTTTCAAGTGATTTTTTAATCCGGAAAATCAATGTTTATAAGAATTCAAAAACACAGAACGATGACCAAGATGCGCAATTTCATTTTCATTTTTTCCTCAGTTGCGGCGCTATCGGTTTTGTTTACCGCATGTGAGACCGACGATGTCACACCTATTGTAACATTGGATGCCTTTGAGACGTCCGTCGATGTGGCGGGAGGTACGGCGGATATCACCGCTCGACTGAACGGCCCTGTGAATGATGAGGTGGCGGTTACCCTCGGCTATTCAGGCACGGCAACCCTCGGTGAGGATTTTCTGGTGTCAGCCGATGAGATATTAATATCACCGCGTAGTATGGCAGGCACGCTTACCCTAACCGGCGTGGAAACCGGTGATACCGCCGTCAAGTCGATTACGGCCACCATCGTTTCTGCTCGGAATGCCGTGACAGGCGAGCCTGCTTCCGTCACTTTTGACTTGATTGATTGCTTCGGAGATTTCGACGGTGACGGAATTCCGAATTGCGAAGACGAGTGTCCCTTTGAGCCGGGCCCGCCCGAAAACAACGGTTGTCCGTGGCTCGGTTTGATTTTTAATGAAGTCCTTTATGATCCTCCGCAAGGAATTGCGGGCGACAGTAACGGTGACGGGGTGCGACAACCGCAAGAGGATGAATTTGTGGAGTTTTACAATTCGAATTTTGAGCTCGATATCAGCGGCTATACGATTTCCGATGATGACATGGTGCGCCATGTCTTCCCTGAAGGTACCATCGTGCCCTCCAAAGGCGTGGTAGTCGTTTTCGGCGGGGGAGAGCCCACCGGCGATTTCGGAGGAGCCATTGTCCAAACAGCATCAACCGGCCGCCTTAGCCTGAACAGAGACGGAGATACGTCGACCCTGCGCGACACGGAGGGAAATGTTCTGGATGTTTTTGACATCAATCTTTTTGACAACCGCGCGGGACAGGCATACACGCGAAATCCCGATATCACGGGCGATTATGAAAAGCACACAGAAATCCCTGAGGCCGAGGGCGCTTTTTTTAGCCCCGGCACACGACTGGACGGAACTGTTTTTGGACAATGAACAACGGAGAAGGAGCCTCGCAGTTTTAGGTTTTACAGCTCTATGTGTTAGTGGTGAAGAGGCACTTTTTCGTGTTTGAAAGAGGAGCGGGCGATCCGAAAGGACGCCCGCTCCTTGCTTTAGCTATGGGCGGATTGATTTCCGCATTTTCCGAAAACCGAAGGGTGTGCTGAGGGTTTGGTAATAATGAGGATGCCTTGATATTCCTTTTTGCTCCCTGCGGGTTAGGTGCCTTCGGCGCCTTTTTGTCTAACATTAAGGCATTAAGGAAATGATGAGAAGGGCGTGGCAGGACGCAATGGGTGAGTCACACCCTTAATGTTCCTTAATTCCTTAATGTTTCTTTTTTCACGCTTTGGGTGAGGCGCCTTTGGCACATTTTTATCTCACATTAAGGAAATGATGAGAAGGGCGTATCAGAATACCACCCGGAGCCCGCACCAAAACGACCTCGGCTCGCCGGGGTAAAAATACCGCGGGGCATTACCGCCGAAGCCCTGTGCATTGGGCAGAATACTTGCCGCGTAATGCGTGTCGGCCGCATTGTTGATACCGGCTTCTGCAGTCAGGACGTACTTTTGAAAGAGTTTTGTTTCGTATGCTAAGCGGAGATTGATCAAAGTGTAGGGTGCAGACTGCGCGGTATTTGCATCGTTCAGGGGTATGGCACCTACATGCAGAGCATTCACGCGAAAATGCCAGCCGCCCGACCGCTCGATTTCAATGCCGAGATTGGCCGTTCGGTCCGGAACGCCCGTCACGGGATTTCCGCTGTAATTCGCGTCGCCGTCGATGAAATCGGTGAAGCGAAACCTGTGAAGCGACCCTGTGAAGTACGGTCGGAACAACCACATTTTTCCGGCGGGGATTTTTCCCGATACATAGATCTCCACTCCCGTATGGCGCACCGCCCCGGCATTGATCCCGATGAATCTGTCGTCGCCGATGCGGCGTGCCACCAGCAGGTTTCGGATGTCTGCCGTGTACAGGGCCGCTTCTGTATAGAGCCTTTTGTTGAGCCATTCCGCTTTTATGCCTGTTTCGTAATTCACCCCTGTTTCGGGACGCAGGTCGGTATTGACCTCACCGGACGGGGTAAGGGTTTCTTCCACACCCGGTGCTGAGAAGCCGTGGCTCACGGTGGCATAGAGCACGCGTCCGCGCGCCGCTTCGAAAGACAGGCCTGCACGCGGTGAGAGCACTGCTCCGTATCGGTAATTACCGCTCTGATCGAGGCTGTCGGTGGCGAAAAGATCCTCGAGGCTGTAGGCCGTACTGTTCAGGTTCAGGCCGACTTCGAAATGCCACCGCTCGGAGAGCTCCGTGCCGTGTTGAGCAAACAGGTTCAGGTTATCGCGTTGCTGCCTGTTGCCGGTGAGCACCTCACCCGGTATGCTTCCCCTTCCGGGAAATTCACGATACCTGTTCTCAATGGTGCCTCCGCGGTAGTGCTCGCCGATGTATTCACCTCCCACGGTGAGCTGAGCCGCCCGTCCGCCGATGCGGTGCATATTGTGAATCAACGTCCTGCTTCCGAATCCCGTACGTGATTCGTCGAGAATGTCAAAAGGACGCGGCTCATAGGAATCCGCAATATGGGTAAAAAAGGTTGTTTCTCCGTGCCATGCGGCATTGAACCGGTGAGAGAGGGTGATCCCCGCGATGAGGCGGTCGTAGGATTCAAAGCCCGCCGCCGCATTCCAGTTTTCGTCCGCTTTGTCCGGCCGCAGATTAAAATCGGTTTCATTCAGCGAGCTGGGAATGAAGCCTTTCATACGGGTAAGGATGGCCGAGGCACGCAGGTCTGTTTTTTCCCCGATCCGGTAGCCTCCGTTCAGGGTCAGCGACTCACGGTCATAAGCCATATTTTCGCGAAAGCCGTCGCTGCGCAGTCTTTGGTAAGCGGCGCGGACGTCTGCGTGCTCTCCGCGCATACCTGCGCTCAGCGACTGCTTCACCAGACCGAAACTCCCCACGGTGATTCCCGCGCTTGCGGCGGCGGGGCGTTCGGATTTCTTCGTGAAGAGATTGATCACCCCGCCCAATCCCGTGCCGTAAATGCTCGAAGCGGGACCTTTGAGTATTTCTACAGACTCCGTCACTTCGAGGTCAATATCTTCAATGACAGTGGTCCCGGCCGCCGTAGATACGGGAATTCCGTCTACATATGCCTTTACTCGGTTTGTGCTGTACTGCGACCGTGCCCCGATGCCGCGCACCGTGATCCGGTTGGTGTTCAGGGCGCCCTGCTGCATGTACACCCCCGGCACCTGATTGATCAGAGAGGTGATCACGGTACCGTCATTTTGGCGAAGCAATTCGGCATCGAGCACCGCCACCGATGCGGGTACCCTGCGCAGGGTGTCTTTTTTCAAGGTGCCGCGAATGACCACCTCGGGGATTCCTGCGGTGTCTCTGTAGGCACTTCCCTGGGCCTGCAATGCCTTTCCGGCAAAAATAGAGATGCAGATCGCCGCTATTTTCAGCAGGGGCAGGGCGTCTGCCTTCATGCGCAGGTTACTTTCCGGATTTGGTAACACGCCAGATCACATCTGCACCGTCGTCCACCGTGAGGAGTGAGCCGTCACTGAGCACCGTCACGCCGACGGGTCTTCCGTATACTTTGCTCGCGTCACCGTCGGCGATGAAGCCGGTGAGAAAGTCCTCGGGTGTGCCGGGCTTTCCTTTTTCAAAGGGAACGAAGACCACCTTATATCCCGCAAAGTTTGACCGGTTCCACGAGCCGTGTTGCCCGATGAAAGCTCCGTGGCGGTATTTTTTCGGAAACTTTTTCTCGGTGTAGAATGCCAGTCCGAGCGATGCCGTATGGTTACCGAGGGGCACATCGGGCACCAAGGCATTTTTCACCAGATCTTCGTGCGGATCCTCGTGCCACCGCGGGTCTTTCACCTGACCGTAGTAGGAGAAGGGCCATCCGTAAAATGCTCCGTCCTTTACGCTTGTGATATAGTCCGGTACCAGATCATCGCCGAGTTTGTCACGTTCGTTTACGGCCGTCCACAATTCCCCCGATTCCGGATGGAATGCCAGGCCTACGGGATTTCTCAATCCGGAGGCAAAAATGCGCTCACCGCTTCCGTCGGGGTTTATTTCGATAATGCAGGCGCGTCTTTTTTCTTCATCGAGCCCGTATTCCCCCACATTGCTTGCGGAGCCTACGGTCACGTACAGTTTTTTTCCCTCGGGCCCGGCGATGATGTTGCGAGTCCAATGGTGGTTGTAACCGCCCGCGGGCAGGGAAAGGATTTTTTCGCCGAAGCCCTGCAGGGTTTCCGTACCCTCGCGGTATGCGTACCGCGATACGCCGTCCTGATTGGCCACATAGAAGTACCCGCCGTGAATGAGCATACCGAAGGGACGGTTGAGTCCGTCTTTGAACACGGTGCGGTAATCTGCTTTTCCGTCGCCGTCGGTATCGCGAAGCAGGGTGATGCGGTCGGCGCTGTTGCGCGTGTTGCTCTCGGCAACGAAAACATCTCCGTTGGGTGCTTCATAAAGCCAACGGGGGTGTTCCAGTCCGTCGGCGAAGCGTTCAACCGTAAACCCCTCGGGAGCTGCGGGTTTGCGCCCGTCTTTCCACCCGATCACCTTGCTGATATTTCGGTGCGACTCCCCGGCGTAGGGTGAGGGCAGGGTGAGGGGACCGATGGCCGTTTGGACGACGGTTTCGCGGTCGTAGGATTTGATGTATTCGGGTTCACCGCCCGTTTGTGCCGTGCATACTGCGAGCACGGAGGCCGCCAAAACAGCACCGGCCGATTTTAAAGTAGGGGAGTGGAATTTCATTTTGATTTCATTTTTCGGTAGGCTTCGAAGGTAAGCGGAAGCGGGAATATACGGACAAATGCAGTTGTCCTGATGACCAAACCTTTCGGGTTCCGGGTTTGTTCGCCTCAGAAGCGCTTTCGCAAACGACAAAGGGCGGACGTTTCTTCCTCCTCGGGGCTTTGTCGGTTTTGGTCGGGGTCCCGTTCGGGGATCAACTTTTCCCGATCGCCACCGCTGTTATCGGCTTAAGTCCTGTGAAAAGCAGCTCATTTATTTCTCAGATTTCATCAAAAACCACTGCACGGCGATCAGCGTTTTGGCGTCACGGAAGTTGCCCGAGCGGTACATTTCCCGCACTTTCGCCGTGGTGTATTTCACCGTTCGTATGTCTTCGCTTTCCGCTTTTGCCCCGCCGCCTTCTCCGCTTCGGTCTGCCGAAGTACAGGTGGCGAAATAGATAAATATACGTTCCGAACTTCCGCCCGGAGAGGGGAAAATATCGGCGACAGCGCGCACCGAGGCGGGTCGATACCCCGTTTCTTCCTCGGCTTCGCGCAGGGCTGCGGCTCGGGGATCTTCTCCGGGATTTACGGCACCGGCGGGAATTTCAAGGGGCCGCGCGCAATCTTTTTTTCCGGAAGGGTAGCGGTACTGCTCGGTAAATATCAGCCGGTCCGTATCGGTCTCACGGATGAGCACCGCGGCGGAATCGCCGCGGTCGAAGCTGAGTCGGGTGATCTCCTCCGCTCCGCCCCCGTAATTTTCACGGTCAATCCGCCCTTCGGTAATTTTAAAAAACCCGTCGAAAAGCGTCTTTTCCTCCTTGATTTTATCTTTCATTCGAATGGTGGTTTGCTGTAAATGTAAAAAAGCAAGGATAAGCCGCCGAGAAAAAAAATGTGGCGGGGGCATGTGGAGTTCCCTTTTTGCGAGCCGTTCGCGCATTTGTGAAATGCTTACCTTTCGCGTCATGACAAGGTAAGAACCATGCCCCGAAGTAAATTTCGTTTGCGCCAACGTCTGCTCTACGTGTTGGAGCGCCAATTCGTAAAAGGGCCGCATTATCAGCTGCTTTTTGTGGCGGCATTGATCGGTTTATTGAGCGTTGCAGGCGGATTGTTGGTTTGGCCGGGGGGCGATGTCGACGAGACTGCCGGAGAGGCCATTTGGTGGGCTTTTCTGAGGCTCAGCGATCCCGGGTACCTCGGAGACGATGAAGGACTGTGGCGGCGGTTGATCTCCACACTCCTTACCGTCGCGGGATACGTGGTCTTTCTCGGATCGCTCGTAGCCATCATAACAGCCTGGCTCAACAGCAAAATACGCCGCTTAGAGCAGGGCTTTACGCAGGTGGCGGCAAAAAATCATGTGGTGATCCTGGGCCGCACCAACCGCACGGTGCACATTGTGGCCGAATTGCTCCTGTCGATCGGTCGAGTGAAGGGTTTTTTGAGGCGTCAGGGCGCGCAGCGGCTCAATGTCATGGTCTTGGCTGAAGAAGTCTCTCACGCACAGGTGCGCGAATTTTCCGAGCACCCGGGTATCGGAAGCAGAGCGGGGGAGGTGGTGTTTCGCTCCGGTCAGTCCATCGATCGCTTGCACCTGCGGCGGGTGGATGTGGTGAATGCAGCGGCGGTCATCATTCCCGCCCAAAACACATCGGTCGACGGCCTGCTCACCTCGGATGTGCATACCGTTAAGACCCTGCTTTCGCTCAACGCGGAGACATCGGGCAGGGCGCGCATGCCTTTCGCAGTGGCGGAGGTGCTGAACGAGAACATGCTCAAGGCCGCCGCCCGAGCCTATTCGGGTCCGCTCGAAGTGGTCGCTGCCGATACCATCATCAGTCGATTGGTGGCGCAAAACATTCGGCACCCCGGCCTCTCACTCGTGTATAACGAATTGCTTTCCCGCCGGGTGAGCAACAATATTTACGCTGCTGAAATGCCCGAAGCGGTGGGAAAAACTTATGCTCAAATCTCGCGCATGTTGCCCCGCGCGGTGGTTGTCGGAGCAGTCTCGACCGTCGAGGACGGATTTCGCACAGCGCTGAATCCCGCTCCTGACCAAGTGTTCCGTCTCGGGGATCGGCTCGTTTTGGTCGCGCGCGACTCATCAGACATTGTACCGCTAAAACGCCCTTCGAAGCTTCCCCCGCAGACGGCCGTCGGGAGCACAAAGCCCGAGACTACATTCCGGTCGCGCAAAATTCGACTGCTCATATTGGGCTGGAACCAACACATCCCCGCACTGATCCGTGAGTTGAATACCTACCGCGATGAGCATTATGATGTGACGGTCCTGTCGCTCAGAGACATTGGCTTTCGAGAAAAAACCCTTGCGCCGTATCTTGCGGAAGGCGGTCCCGTATCCTGTCGCCACATCCTTGCCGACCATTTGGACGAACACGATCTTCGGCGTGCGAACCCGGCTTCGTTCGACCACATTTTGTTGGCGGGCAGCGACCGCCTGTCTGACAGCGAGGAGGCTGATGCGCGCACCTTGGTGGGCTACATGCTGCTGGAAGACGTTTTGGAAAATGCTTCCGAGCGACCGCAGATTCTCACCGAATTGAGCGATCCGAACAATGAATCGCTACTGCGCCGGTTCGATTGCGAGCGGATTACCGGTCCCCTCATTCTTTCTCACCTTCTGGCCCAAATTGCCCTGCGCAGGGAGCTGCATGCAATTTTTACCGAGCTTTTTACGGTGGGCGGAGCGGAAATCATTTTCAGGCTGCCCTCAGATTTCGGTGCTGCGGATGATGCGGAGTACACCTTCGCCGCAATTGAGGAATTGACCGCCTCAGCGGGAGATAGGGCACTCGGCCTGTATTTGCCGCCCGGCGCAGGCCGCACTTCTCCTTCCGTAGCGCTGAATCCTTCGCGCGAGCGGAAGTTTACCATGGGCCCCGGGGTGCGCGTCGTGGTGCTGACCACGGTGTACCGAAATTGATTTAAGGAAGAGCCCCGCAGCGGGATTAGGATGTACCTGCCTGTTTTCGCATTAAAAATCTGACCGGATTCACCTTCGGACGTACCCGCCCGGCACGTTTTTCTTGAATTTCTGCTTGGTGAAATTCGGAATACGGGGGGTGCAAAACTCACTCCGAGCAGCCGTGGTCGATCATCGACTGCGCATCCGCATTGGGGAAGCACATGCCGGAGGGCAACTCGGCAGGCACATAGCGCTCAAGGTGCGGGTCGTTCAGCCCGTTTTCCAGAAAAGCTACCAAGTCATCGACCTCTTGCTGCGTGAGAAACAGCGGGGTGAATTCCGGTGCGATATGCCCGGCATCCACCATCGGATTCTGAGGGATGCCTTCGTTCTTGTATTCCACTACTTCGCGGATGCTTGAAAAGGAAGCTCCGTGGCCCAAGAGCCGAGCTTCGCGCAGGTTGTAAAGCTGCGGAACTTTGAATTTAAAAAGGTCTGCGGGGTCTTTGCTGAAAGCGGCCCTGCCCAAGTTTTCGGGGCTTGTGGGCGCAGCACCGATCACGCCGCCCTGCATAAAGAGGTCGTTCATACCGTAGGCATGAAATTCCATGCTGTTCAGCGCAGGCCCCGTATGGCAGGTCGCGCATTCTGCCTTACCGAAAAAGATCATTGCACCGCGTTTTTCCGCATCGCTCATGGCCCCGTACGCGCCGGAAAGCCATTTCTGAAAGGGGGCTTCATTGGCCAGCAGGGTCCGCTCGTAGGCAGCGATGGCCAGTCCGGAATAGATGCGCAGCTCGTCCACAGACTCGGGCACTTCTCCGAAAGCATTTTCAAACAAAGTCATGTAGCCGCTGTACTCCGTGCAAAAATCTTGGTCCACCAATTGCCGGTGCACCTCCTGAGCGGCGATAGCTTGCGTCTCCACACCTTCAAAGCCGAGGTGGTTAAAGGCCAGCGGCGTTCCCGCAGTCCAGAGGCGGTCGGTTCCTTCATTGACCCCGGTAGCACCGAACTGACCGTTCCAGAGCATGTTTTTCTGGAAAGCTACATTCAAAGCGGAAGGGGAGCGGATGGGCTGCACATCCACGGAGTCTTTCCATATCGGATGGTCAAAGTACTCGGGGTGAACTGTTCTTCCCTCTCCGGCAAATCCGAAACCCGTACCGCCCTCGCCGATGCCCTGGGCAATGCCGGCCTGAAAACCGGCGCCGGCGTGGTGACAACTCGCGCAGGAATATTGCTCGGCAGAGGTGAAGAGCCGCGGATTCTTTCCGATGCCTGTTTCGTGAAAGAGAAATTTACCCAGCTCTACTTTCGATGAGGTGAGGGGATTCTCGGGGTCTTGAGGAATCTCAGAATAGGCGTTTGAGGCGGGGAGCTTGAAATATCCCGGGCCGGCGCCGTTTGAAGCCGACTCCAATATTTGGAGCAATTCGGTATCCAAATCATCAGACGACCGGGGAGTATCCTCATCAACATCCTTGCGGCACGATCCGAACAAGACGCACACGGCAAGCAGGGTGAGCAGATAACGGGCGTCCTTATTCATAGCTTGTGAGCGATACAAGAGACAAAAATATCTAAATTACCGTTAAAATCAATTTTTATCGACAATAAACAGATATTCATCGACGAAAAAATGCGGTAATTCGTCGGGGGCGGGAGGTGTGAACCGTGCGGAAGTCCGCGCTCATGACCAGCCTTGATCGGCCCTAAATCGCGGGAAGAGTGGGATTTGGATGACTTTGTTTGCCCCGATACCCGACGGCGGGTGCTTTCTGTGCTGCATTTTCCCGGCGCTGAATCCTTTTCTGCGATTCAGCGTTCTGCTCCATCCCGATTCTGCATTTCGATGTGCCGAACGCCTGTCCGGGCCCGGCCGCAAAATTCGGCGCAGGGAGCCTTACGCGCAGGGTTCAGAACTTTTCTCTCAGGTATTTTCCCGTCAGGGAGGCTTCACATTTTATCAGGTCTTCCGGCGTGCCCGCAAAAACGAGATTGCCGCCGTGCTCGCCGCCCTCCGGCCCGAGGTCGATGACCCAATCGGCGCACTTGATCACATCTAAATTGTGCTCGATGACCATGACGCTGTGTCCCTGATAAATCAGTTCTCGGAAGCTGTCCAGCAACTTGGCTACATCGTGAAAGTGGAGCCCTGTGGTGGGCTCGTCAAAGATGAAGAGGGTGTTCGGTTCTTTGTCGCCTTTCGCCAAAAAAGCAGCGAGTTTGGTGCGCTGGGCCTCCCCGCCGCTCAGGGTACTCGAGGCCTGCCCGAGCTGTACGTAGCCCAGTCCGGTCTTTTCGAGCGGGGTGAGTTTCTCGGCGATTTTTGCGGCGGTTTTGTTCTTTTCGTCTTCGCGAAAAAAGGCCAGTGCTTCGCTCACGGTCATGGACAGAATGTCGGCGATGTGCTTGCCGCGGTACTTCACTTCAAGGGTATCTGCTTTGTACCGCTTGCCCTTGCAGTCGTCGCAGGTGAGGACGATATCGGCCATAAACTGCATTTCGATGGCCACGGTGCCTTCACCCTCACAGGTCTCGCAGCGGCCGCCCTTCACATTGAAGCTGAAGTGCCCGGGCTTGTAGTTTCTGACCTTTGACATTTTCTGCGCGGCGAAAAGCGCCCGGATTTCATCAAATGCCTTTACGTAAGTCACGGGATTCGAACGCGAACTTTTCCCGATGGGGTTTTGGTCTACAAACTCGACGGCTTTGATGGCTTTCAGGTTACCCGTCAACTCATCGTGGTCGCCGGGCTTATCACCGAAACCTCCGAGCTTTCGGTTCAGCGCGGGATAGAGAATGTTGCGCACGAGGGTGCTTTTACCACTTCCGCTTACGCCGGTTACGGCCGTGAGGCATTCGAGGGGGAAATCTACGTCGACGTTCTTGAGGTTGTTTTCACAGGCGCCTTTAATGCTGAGGAAGTGTTTGCTCTTTCTCCGCTTGGCGGGAACGGGGATTTCGGCCCTTCCGGTGAGATAATCGGCCGTGAGGGAGTTGCCCGCCGTGAGCAGGTCTTCGTGGTTTCCCTGAAACACAATTTCACCGCCGTGGGTGCCCGCACCCGGACCGATGTCGATGATCTCGTCGGCGGCCTGCATGATTTCTTCGTCGTGCTCGACCACGATCACCGTATTGCCGAGTTTTTGGAGGCTGCGCAATACCCCGATCAGGCGCCGCGTGTCGTGGCTGTGCAGCCCGATACTGGGTTCGTCGAGGATGTACATGGATCCCACGAGGCTGCTTCCGAGGCAGGTGGCCAGTTTGATGCGCTGAGATTCCCCGCCCGAAAGGCTGTTGCTCAAGCGGTCGAGGCTGAGGTAGCCCAGTCCTGTTTCATTGAGAAAGTGCAGGCGCGAATCGATCTCGGTGAGCAGGCGTCGGGCGATTTGACGGTCGGTATCATCCAATTTCAGCTCACGCAAAAGATTCAAACTCCGGCCTACGGGCATTCCGAGGATTTCCGTCAGGGTGTGGCCGTCGATTTTCACGTATTCGGTCTCTTTTCGCAGCCGGCTTCCCTTGCAGTCGGGACATTTGGTCTTGCCGCGGTACCGGCTCAGCATCACCCGGTATTGAATTTTGTACGACTTTGCTTCGAGGTGTTTGAAGAAAGCGTCGAGTCCGCGGAAGTGCTTGTTGCCCGTCCACAGCAGGTTCTTCTGCTCGGCCGTGAGGTCGCGGTAGGGGCGGTGAATCGGAAAGTCGAATTTCTCTGCAACGGAAATCAAAGCCCGTTTCCACTCGCCCATGGTCTCCCCGCGCCAGGCGGCTACGGCATCTTCGTAGATGCTCAATTTTTTGTCCGGAATCACGGCATCGGGATCAATACCGATTACGCTCCCGAATCCTTCACAGGTGGGGCAGGCGCCGAGGGGATTGTTGAAACTGAAAAAGTGGTCAGAGGGAATTTCGAATTCGATGCCGTCGCGTTCAAATCGATTGGTGAAGGTGCGTGTTTCCTCACCGCCGTCGGCAATTACGGTGACGCGGCAGGTGCCGCGACCTTCGAAAAAAGCGGTCTCGGCAGAATCCGCGATCCGAGCGGCATTCTCCTCGTCGCCGGCTTTACGGACTACGCGGTCAATGACCACTTCGAGTTCAGCCTCATCAGGCAGGGTATCGAAATCCACGACGTCGATACGTTCCGTTTTGCCGCTGAGGCGCACCCGGGCATAGCCTTGCTGCTTGAGGACTTCGAGCTGCGCTGCAAGGGTGCGGTCTCGACCCGCTTTCACGGGCGCAGTGATCAGGCAGCGGGTATTTTCCGGAAGGGAAGCAATAAATTCGCTCACATCACCCACGGTATCCCGCTTCACCTCCTCGCCCGAAACGGGGCTGTAGGTTTTTCCGATTCGGGCAAAAAGCAGGCGGAGGTAGTCGTAAATTTCCGTTGAAGTTCCTACGGTGGATCGGCCGGTACGCGTACTTACTTTCTGCTCGATGGCCACGGCAGGTGAGATGCCTGTGATAGATTCTACGGGAGGCTTGTCCATTTTTCCCATGAACTGCCGCGCGTAGGCGCTCAAACTTTCCACATACCTGCGCTGCCCCTCGGCATAGAGGGTGTCGAAGGCCAAGGAAGATTTTCCCGATCCGGAAAGCCCCGTGATCACGATAAACTTACCCCGCGGGAGGGCGACTGTGACCCCTTTCAGGTTGTGGGTAAATGCTTTGGTGATGATGATGTGGGTCTTGGCAGAGACCGGGGGAGAAGCCGTTTTTGGCATGAAAATTTCAGGAAAAATGGTTCGGAACGGAGCGGCAAAGAAACCAATAATTTGGTAGTTCTGTTAAAATAACATATCTTTCGGCTCTGTTGTTCGTAGTAGAGTGCGAACCACTGCTTGAAACAAACCAAAAAACGACTGCCTATAGCGTACACATCTACTCCTTAAGAATACACCTTAACACAGGAGAAGTATGCGTAATAATTCAACCTCCGATCAGGAGCTGGTACAGTCGTACCTCAGCGGGAATGATGCGGCTTTTGAAGTGCTTTTAAAACGACACCAAGAGCGTATTTTTACCCAAATCGTCCTTTTGGTCCGCGACAATGAAGTGGCCGATGACATTTTTCAGGAAACATTTGTAAAGGCGATCCGCACCCTCAAGCAGGGCAAGTACAATGAAGAGGGGAAGTTTCTCCCTTGGATTTTGCGGATAGCGCACAACCTGAGCATCGACCATTTCCGAAAGGCCAAAAAAATGCCCGCTGTGCGGAGCGACGAAAATTATGATGTTTTTGCCACCATCGCCCAAGACGATATGAATGTGGAGGAGCGCTGGGTTACGGACATCATTCACAGTGATGTGCGTAAGCTTGTAGAGCACCTCCCGCCAGAGCAGCGAGAGGTGGTGATGATGCGCCACTACGACGGACTGAGCTTTAAAGATATTTCCGAAAAGTGCAATGTGAGCATCAATACATCGCTCGGCAGAATGCGCTATGCTTTGATCAATATGCGCAAGATGATCGACCGAAAAAACATCACATTGACAAAATAATTCGGATCTGAAAAAATAAGAAGGTCCGCGCTGCGTTATAAGGGTCAAATCAACACAACGCAGCGTATGCAAAATTCTACTTTTTTTTCTTTTCGTTCAGACAACCGCAGCGATGCTGCAGCCGACACGGTAAATGAGGCGAAAGCTTCCGGCTTTCGTTCTCAGCCCTCCCGCGCGACTGTTCGCAATATTTTGGCCTTCTCTAAGGCGATGGAAGTGAACAATGCCGAGTCAGGGCTGCAGTGCGAAGTGGTTCTGAACTGAACATTACACCATATTTCTCACCGGGCGGTCTCAGCAGACCGCCTTTTTTTTGCCTTAAATTTCGTGCCTCAAGTCCGTAAGGGGCGGGCAGTGCAGAGATGTTCATACCGGTAAGGCAAACAAAGGTTGCCGCCCTGAAAATTCCTCTTCCCCGATTCGCCTGACTTTACTAAATTTACGGCAAACCTATACCATCGACTATGAACTTAGTGGTTCGCTTGCTTGTGAACGCCCTGATTGTTTTCGGACTCGCTTGGGCACTGCCGGGGATTGAGATCGGCACCTTTTGGACAGCCATCGTGGTGGCCGTAATTCTGGGTCTGCTCAATGCTTTTGTACGCCCGCTTTTTATCCTCCTGACCATACCGGTGACCATCCTCACCCTCGGGTTGTTCATCTTTGTCATTAATGCCCTGATTGTTCTGCTCACCGATTATATTGTGGCGGGTTTTCACGTGAAAGGGTTCTGGTGGGCCTTGCTGTTCAGCATCCTGATGGCGGGACTGAACAGCGCGTTTATGCGTCCGCCGAGAGCGGGTGATCCGGAATATCGCGGGTAAATCGACCGCTTCGATGAGCCTTGCACCCCGCGATTTCTCCTGATCCGGGCACGCAGACTTGCTGAACGGACATTTTTCAGTGGGACTTTAATTCACCAAAACATTGGCGGCCCAGGTGGCCATCAGCAGGTCAGGTTTGGTTTTGGCCTTGTAGCCCAAACTCTGCGCATAGCCCACGGCTGCTTGAAACACCTTATTCGATGGGTACTCGGGATCGCTGTTTACGTCGAGGTCGATCTGCTCAATCGGCACGTCACACTCGAATTTGAGAAATCCCGCAACGTCGATGCTGCGCTGGAGTTCGCCCCAAAGGCGGGTCCACATGTCCGTGACAAGCGGCGTGGCTTCTTTGTGATAGATCACATGCGCTCCCGCATTTTCAAATCGAAATACCACCGTAGTCGCGTAGAGGGTCTTCGTCGAATAATTTTGGCTGTCGCTGCCCACGTAAATTTTCACTTCGGGAAATTTCCTTTTCATTTCTGCTGCGTAGTCCGCAAGATGCACCTTGGCTCCGTCCCCCATTTTTCTGAATACCCTCGTCATGACCCTTGTTTTTTTGTCAATTTACGCCCTTTCAGCAGCAATTTCATTCCTTCCTTAAACAAATATTCACAACCGCGGTTTTAAAAATCGAAAAACGAAACCCATGATCGCAGTTCTTATCTCCGCCGTTTTGGCCTTGGCACCGCTATCCGAAAGAAATCCCGACCCCATGAGCGTACACGATTACACCATTTCCTCCATCGACGGAGGCACCATAGACCTGAGTTCATTTAAAGGCAAAAAAATTCTCATCGTCAATACCGCGAGTAAGTGCGGCTACACCCGGCAATATGCGCAGCTGGAAGACCTATACAAAAAGGAAAAAGACCGGTTGGTCGTGGTGGGATTTCCCGCAAATAATTTCGGCGGTCAGGAGCCCGGCACGGACAGCGAAATCGCAGAATTCTGCCAAAAGAACTACGGCGTGACCTTTCCCATGGCCGCCAAAGTGTCTGTGAAAGGAGGGGATCAGCACGCCCTTTTCGCCATGTTGACATCTTCCGATAACCCAGACTTCAAGGGTGATATCAATTGGAATTTTGAGAAATTCCTCATCGATGAAGATGGGAAATTAATTCGACGCTTCCGCTCGGGTGCCGACCCGATGGGAGAGGATATCCTCGGTGCACTGTAGTCTTGTTTCGTGTGTAAACCCTCAAACGGCCGATGTCATGTGACATCGGCCGTTTGATTTGTAGCATACCGCTGCAGGTGGTACATTCGCCACGCCTAAACCACTGTCCATGCAGCGCACGCTATCTTCTCCCAAGTTTTGGTACTTGCTTTTTGCGGTGCTTTTGCTGCCGGCCCTGCTCATCAATCTGGGAACGCACCATATATTCGTTCATACCGACGAGAGCCGCCGCGCGCTGGTGGCCCTTGAGATGATCCTCAAAAACGAGTACCTCGCGCCCACGCTGAACGGAGAATTTTACTACGAAAAACCGCCCCTCTTTAATTGGCTCATCGTGCTGTCGTTTAAAGCTTTCGGTGCCTATTCGAATTTTGCCGTACGCTTTCCCGTTTTTCTTTTTGTGCTGACCTATGCCTTCCTGATTCACCGCCTCTTGCGCCCCGTTATCGGCAATGCAAAGGCCTGGCTCGTGCTCATGCTTACCGTCACATCGGGACGGATGCTTTTCTACGATTCCTTCCTGGGGCTTATGGATATCGGGCTCGGCCTCTTGGTCTTTACCAATTTTATGCTCTTTTACCGGCTCGGCAGGCAGCGGCGGTATTTTTTGCTCTTTGTCTCCACATACGCCTTGGTTGCCGTGGGCTATCTGATGAAGGGCTTGCCCTCCGTGGTATTTCAGTTTTTCACCATTTTGGCTTGGGCTGCTCATACCCGCGATTGGAAATTCATCTTCCACAAGTTCAACTTTCTCGGCACCCTTGTCTTCATTATTCCCGTGGGGCTCTACTATTATTTTTACGAGAAGGTCAATCCCGATTCCCTCCTCACCGTGTTCGAATACACCTGGCATCAGAGCAGTCAGCGCACCGTTACTGAGTACGGGATTTGGGATACCGTCTTGAATATTTTCATCTTTCCTTTTGAAAACCTGTACCACTTCGCCCCGTGGACTTTGCTCACTGCTTGCCTTTTCGGTAAAGGGGTTGTGCGCAAGATTTGGGCGAGCGATTTTCATCGGTATGCCATCATCGCCTTTGCCCTGAACATCTGGGTGTACTGGACGGCGCCGGGTGTTCACCCGCGGTACCTTTTCATGTTTTTGCCCCTGTTTTTCGCCGTGCTCTCGGAGGCTTACTTTTTGCAAGCCGACCGACTGCGCAGGGCTACAGACTACATCCTCGGCGGGGTCATGGCGGCCGTTTGTCTTGCTCCCGTTGCAGTGGTATTCCTCCCGGAAAAATTCGCATCAGTGCCGAATTCCGCTTTGATCGCGGGGGGAGTTGCCGCCGCGGGCGTCCTGCTGACCCTTGCCTATTTTAAATTGCAGCCCCTGCGCCTCGTCATTCTCGCTGTATTTCTTTTGGTGCTGCGCATCGGGTTTAATTTTTTCATCCTTCCGGAAAAGAGTTCCCGCGGCAAGGCCAATGCGGCATCCGCAGAAGCTGTGATCGAGATCACAGCGGGCAGCCCCTTATACGTGCTCAGCCCTTCCTATTGCCATGATGCCACGACATTTACCGTGAGTAAGGCGAGGGGAGAGGTACTCCGCATCCGCGACCGTGCAGAACCGGATGTTTTTTACATCATTCATGACGGGGCCTATGATCCTGAGGTGTTTCACTCTTATCTCGAGTTTGGCACTTCCGGTACCGACCGCAGGCTCCACCTTGTACAATTGCTTGATGGCGCCGAAGCACTCACCCCCGTTCGGAAGGTCGAAGTAAACGATTACCTGACTCAGCTGTTACCATTGAACCAAAACAAGCCCCATGAGCGAAGAGAAAAATAAAAAGGAAAAGAACGAAAATCCCAATTTAGACCGCACCGAGCAACGGCTTGAAGCGAAAAAGGTCTATAAGGACAAAGAGAAATACAGCGACGGCTCACATGTCGAGAACCGCAACAGCTATAGCCCGGCCGACGTGGACAACCCCGATTCCGAAGTGCCTTTACTCGATCGACGAAAGAAGAAGGAGCAAAATCTCGATGTGAACGAAAACGAGGATCCTTCATTCGATAGGGGCGAAAAGTAAGCGATGCGCTCAGAGCGCATTGTGTTGTTTTTTCGCCATTCGGTTGAGGTGCCTTCGGCGCCTTTATCACTAACATTGAGGCATTAAGGGAATGATGAGAAGGGCGTGGCAGGGCCTCGGGTGAGTCACAGGCCTAATGTTCCTGAATGTTTCTTTTTCATCCCTGCACGTAAGGCGCCTGCGGCGCCTTTTTTTCTAATATTAAGGCATTAAGAGGATGAAGAGAAGGGCGTGACAGGGCGTATTGGGTGAGTCACAGGCTTAATGTTCCTTAATGCCTTAATGTTTCTTTTTTACGCCCTGCACGTAAAGCGCCTTCGGCGCCTTTTTGTCTAACATTAAGGCATTAAGAGGATGAAGAGAAGGGCGTGGCAGGGCGTATTGGGTGAGTCACAGGCTTAATGTTCCTTAATGCCTTAATGTTTCTTTTTTACGCCCTGCACGTAGGGCGCCTGTGGCGCCTCTTTTTCTAACATTAAGGCATTAAGGGAATGATGAGAAGGGCGTGGCAGGGCGAGGTGGGTGAGTCACACTCAGCATGCTGCACCCGGGCGAAACATGAAATGAGGTAAATCCTTGCCCCCTTGTGGTGATGATGCCACAGGTGAAATTTCGCTAAGGGCTGAGCGCTTGCGGCCTGAGACGGGGAACGGTCTTTGTGCTTTTTTCGGAAACAAATTTGAAACTTATGTCAACCGAAAATCCGAACATCGACAGAGAAGAACAAAGGCGCAAGGCGGAGGCCGAAGCCGAGAAGAGAAAATTCAAAGAAGGTTCCCATACGGAGAGCGCCAATAAAGCCTACAAAGACGAGGAAGCCCGTCTGCGAAAAATTCGGGACGAACAAACGCCCAATCTTCCCAAGGACAAAAAGAATGCCCAAGACGTGGACGAGCAAAAGCCCCGGAAGGGCTGAGCCGGCGCGGTGGTGCACCCGCGCGGACCGCTCCCGCAATGAGGCGAAGCCCGGATATGCGGATCAGCGCGGCAAACTCCCGTATGTTCTTGCACAGGAGACCTGCGACAGCTTAATGCAGTCAATGCGTACATTTACCCCCGAATAAACGGTGCGCAGCTTTGGATTCCTCTCCTGAAAAGAAAAAAAGGAAAATCAACCCCTACCTCAAATTGGCCGTCAAGCTCGGACTCTCGGGTCTGGCTATGTGGATTGTTTTCCGGAAGGTAGAGCTCGCGGAGGTTTGGGCCCTGTTTAAGCGTTCGAACCTGATTTATCTGCTCGCGGCCCTTCTGCTCTTCAACGTGTCCAAGTGGCTCAGCGCATACCGCTTGCGCGCCATTTTGCGGGCCTTGGGCATCGACCTCAACATGGGCTTTCACTTGAAGCTCTGCTATGTGGGCATGTTTTACAACCTCTTTCTACCCGGCAGTGTAGGCGGCGACGGGTACAAAGTGGTGTACCTCAACAAGCGCTTTTCCGGCAAACTGAAACTCCTCGTGGCCTCCATGCTCTACGACCGTGCCGCCGGAGGCGCGGTGCTCCTCGCCATGGCTTTTGCTTTCAGCGTGTACGCCTTGCCTCATATTGACTTTTTGCCGGAATACGGAAATTTCCTTGTGCTCGGAGCTGCAGTGTTCTGCATACCCGCACTTTTTCTCGGCACCAAGTTGGTCTTCCCCTCATTTTGGTCGGCCCGGTATCCCGTACTGGGGTGGAGTATCGGTGTGCAGTGTGTGCAAGTGGTGTGTGCGTTTTTCATTCTGCGCGCATTCGGGGTTACGGGGAATTATATGCTCTATTTCGTCCTGTTTCTCGCTTCCTCATTGGCCTCCATGCTGCCGCTGAGTTTCGGCGGGGTAGGGCTGCGGGAATTGGTTTTCGTCTACGCCGCACAGTTTTTGCCCATCGAGCAGACACCGGCCGTTTCGCTGGGCATCATGTACTTCGTGGTGATCGCGCTTTCCTCCTTCGCCGGTGTCTTTGTCAAGCTTCCCGAGGGCACCCCCGAAATGCAAACGGTGAAAGCCTGACCGCCCCGCTGAGGTCGGCTGAGAAACTTCGCACCGATTGATGTGTTATCCTCCCGCAAGCCCTAATTTTGCCCTGTGAAACTCTACCCGAAAGACACTCCCGAGCGTTTTGAATTTCAGAAAGTCCGCGACAAAATCGCGGGGAGCTGTCAAACCGACCGCGCCCGTGATTTTGCCGCAGCGCTCGCGCCCGTCAGCGAGATCGATACCATAGACCGATTGCTCGGGCAGACCGATGAGGCGCTCAATGTACTCGACACGGGGGTATACTTTCCGGATTACGCTTTTCCCGCAGTGGGGCACGAGCTGGGAATGCTTCGCGTGAGCAATGCCGTGCTCGAAGGTGCGCAGGTGATCAAGCTCCGCAGGGTGGCGGAGGTCGCTACGTCGGTGATTCGGTTTCTCGGTGAAAAGCGGGAGGTTTTTCCCCGCCTTCGCGAGATTACCGACGGCCTGCACGCGTCGAAGGACCTGCTCGCCCTGATCGACGGGTTGATCGAGCCCAACGGTTTTGTGAAATCCTCCGCGTCGAAAGAGCTCTCCGCGGCGCGAAAACAACTCGGCGAGGCCAGGCAGAAGGCCAACAAGGCCTTCGAAGCAGCCGTCCGAAAATTCAAGCGGCTCGGCTGGCTGCGGGATTACGACGAGACTTTCTACAACGATCGGAGAGTGCTTGCCGTTACGGCGGAACACAAACGCAAAATTGACGGTACCCTGCACGGCAGCTCGGAGACGGGGGCCACGGCTTACATCGAGCCTTCCAATCTTGTGGCGCTCAACAATGATGTGGCCGAAGCTCTCCAAAGGGAAAGCCGCGAGGAATACCGTATTTTGCGGAAGCTCACCGAAGACTTGCGCAGCTACCTGCCCATTCTCGAATCATACGAAAAGGCCCTCGGCTTTATTGATTTCACTTTTGCCAAAGCGCGCTATGCCCGGCAAATCAACGCGAAGAAACCGGGCATCAGCACGGACAGAACCGTCGTGCTCATCGATGCCTTCCACCCGGTGCTTTTGCTGCAAAACGCCGCCGAAGGGAAGGAGACCGTACCGCTCACCCTTGAACTCGACGCCGAGAAGCGGATTCTCGTCATCAGCGGGCCGAATGCGGGCGGAAAGTCGGTTTCCCTGAAAACCTTCGGGCTCCTGCAGATCATGTTTCAAAGCGGATTGCCGATTCCCGCCGCCGACCACAGCCGCATGGCCGTGTTCAGGCAGCTCTTTGTGGACATCGGCGATGATCAGTCCATTGCCTACGAGCTGAGCACCTACAGCTCACGGCTGGTGAAAATGAAGCACTTTCTGCTGCAGGCCAACAAACAGACCCTGTTTTTCATCGACGAGTTCGGAACCGGTTCCGACCCCGAATTGGGCGGGGCCATTGCCGAGGCCATTCTCGAGGAGCTCGCCGCCACGCGGGCTCAGGGGGTGATTACCACCCACTACGGCAATATCAAAATCATGGCGGAGGAGTCGCCCGTGATGCAGAACGGGTGCATGCTCTTCGACGAGGAAACCCTCCTGCCCAAATATAAGCTCCACACCGGGCACGCCGGCAGCTCGTACACCTTTGAGGTGGCGCAAAAGATCGGATTGCACAGATCGGTGATCGAAGCGGCCAAATCGAAGCTCGATAAGCGGAAAGTGCATTTGGATAAATTGCTGAACACCTTGCAGGCCAAAAAGAACCAATTGAACAGGGAGACGAGCACCCTTCAGCGGGAAAAGTCCAATATCCGCAAGGAAATCGAGGTGTACAAACGCGAATCGGAGGCATTTAAGCAGAAGCAGGAAGACCTGAATTTTCAGGACAACAAGCGTCTGATCGAAAAAGGCAAAAAGTACGAAAGCCTGCTGGACACCTGGCAAGACAAGAAGCAGCGGAAAGAGCTGATCCGAAAGATGACCCTTGCCGCGGAAAAAGAAGCCGCGCGAAAACGCGACAAAGATGCGGCCGCAAAACTGAAGGAAAAGCAAGAACGGATCAGGAAGCAAAAAGAAAACGCCCGCCGGAACAAGTCAAAAAAGAAAACTGCGGCCCTCAAGCCTTTCAAATCGGGGGATCGGGTAAAAATGCGGAGTTCCCGTCAGATCGGCGAGGTAGAAGAGGTGCAAAAAGACAAAGCCACCGTGGTATTCGGAATGATGCGCACCATCGTATCTACGGATAAGTTGGAGCATGTGGGGTGAATCCCTCAGAAGCTTTTATAAAGTGATCCGTGTTAAGCAGGCAGGAGCTTCGTTTATGTTCGGGTAGCTTCATGATATCGTGCAGGCGTTGAAGCATTCTTTTGTCTTTACGGTTTACGGCAAATTCGATTTCGGTGAATTCACTAAATTTGAAGAAAAGGAGCGCCATGAATTTTGGCGCAGGCCTCAGAAGAATATTTAAAAAGCTGCATGATGTGCTATCTATGCATGAAATAAGAATTTGAAAAATGGAATACATATTCGATCGCATAACGGTAGATGACGAACTGTGCAATGGGCAACCAACGATTAGGGGGATGAGAATCACGGCCACCACCATTCTCGAATTCTTGTTTAACGGCAGCACTGAGGAAGAGATACTGGCACAATATCCCGATCTGGAGCGGGATGACCTGCAGGCTTGCAAGCAGTTTGCCCTGGCCCTGATGAGCAAGAATTTCCGCATTCGCGGTTCAGCAGCTTGAAAGTAATGGCGAAGTATTTGATCGATGTCAATTTGCCCCGTCGTTTCGGCCTTTGGAATAAAGAAGAATACTTGCACCAAACGGACATTGACGCCAGAATGAAAGATAGACATATTTGGGAATATGCTGAAAATAACAATTTGACAATCATCACAAAAGATAGTGATTTTGGGCATAGAATCATGTTTTCAGAGCCCCCTCCGCGGGTGATACATATTAAGTTTGGAAATATGGGAATGGCGCAATTTTATGACAAAATACATGAGGCTTGGGACGAAGTTTTGGCCATGAGCGATGAATACAAATTGGTGAATGTATACCGTGATCGCATTGAGGGATTGAAGTAAACGTATTCTGATTTGGCTGTGATTGCCGATAAGAATCCCTTTTCTGACACCGCAACCCACTATGAAATATTTTAAACACCACAGCTGCCGTGACAAAACCCGCGACGACCTCCCCGCCGGCTACCCCCTCGATGCTTCAGTGGAGTTCAACGAGCAAACCGCCTGCCTCATCACTGAGAACCGGTTAAAGATAGGCCCGGCCAAGCTCCCGGAAATAAAAAAAAGGCGTCCGTGTGCAAGATTCGGTCAGCTATTTCTACACCGAAGATGCCCCCGGCATTACCTATGACAATTTCGGTGTCATGGTCAGCGAAATCCTCTTGAGCATCGCCGCAGCCGGAGCAGGTACCCTGCCTCTCACGGAGGCCCGATTGATGCAAGTTGCCAACGGCAATACGAGTGCAGGAGGGGACATCTTTAATTTCTTGGCAACCGAGATGGATACGACCACCTTAGACCGACCTCAAGGCTATTTGGTGTATTTGGCTTATAACAACCAACTCAACCTCGTCCCGTCAAACTCCGGGGCCTTGCAGGTAGAAAACCCCACGACCGGCAGGGAGTCCCATACGTGCACGGCCGCCCGGAAGGAGCAGTTCCTGATAGAGGTCCCGTGATTCTATAAGCGCGCGGTTCATTATTTCTCTTTCACTTCAGGTTGATTTTGACCGTAATGCTTAAATTTGACTTAAACTGAATCAAAATGATCGTCTTAAAGCTGAAGGGGAAAGTGCCTGAGTCGCGCCTTAAATCGGTCATGGATTTTTTGAAGTCTCTCAAAATAGAAGTTGAAGTGACTGATTCAAGTGCTGAAGCACCTAAAGAGCCTGCTGAAGGGCTTACCCTGCATACCGGACTTTGGAGAGACCGGGATATTGATGCCGCTGATTTGCGAAGAAGTGCATGGAAGTCCACATGAGCAAAGTATTGTACGATACCAATATTCTGATTGAATTGTACAAGGGCAATGAAGCCGTTTTCAATGAAATGAATCTGATCGGAAATGCGAATATCTGTATATCAGATGTTACAGCGGAGAGTTGTTGTTTGGCGCGAGAAATAAGAGGGAGTTGGAAATTCTCAAAAGCGACATCACAAAAATAAATCGTTTGCCTATTGATGCCGGAGTTTCGAGCCACGCCATAGAACTCATTTCACAGTACACACTATCGCACCGCCTTTCATTGCCCGACGCTTTGATTGCAGCAACTTCGTTTTTGCATGTTTACCGTTATACACTTTGAATAAGAAGGATTTTCGATTTCTGAAGCTGAAACTGTATAAGTGAATGGGTTTAAGACATGCTTGTATAACTAATGGACATCCTAAACCTTTGTCTTCACATCAGTAAGCACGGTAAGCTTCCAAGTAAAACACCTTACCCGCCCCCTCATCGCTTTACCAACCTGCGTTCCAAAAATAAAGGCCTCACAAGAAGCAATGCGAATGCATCGCAAGGCTCATGCGGGCGTGGGTGCTACTTTAGGGCGGTGACGGGGATACTGAGACCGATCTGCCCATTCACTGTCGCTGCCGGTATTATCCGTTCCGCCGAATCAAATCCCGCCGCCGAATTTCATCCGCGCCGGTCGCCATTGTTATGCGGGAATGTGTACTTTTGAATCCGTAATGATGAACCATATGGAAGCCACGCTCAACAAAGAAACCATCGAACGCATCGACGCGCTGAAGAAAATAGTTGATAAAAAAGGAGTTGTAAAAGAAGAGGTGGTCAAGCATCTCAGCGAATTGCGGCCTTTCCTCATTGAGCAAAACGAACCCCTGCTCACGCGGGTGGCGCGCCTTACCGCAGAATACGTGGAAGAACACGGCTACTTCGATCTCAACCTCCTCGCCGATGAAGACGAAGAGGGCAATATCGAAGAGGAAATCGATATGGAAGGTGAGGACAGCTTCAACGAGAGCAAGGAAAACTTTCTCTATCTCCTCGACCTGATGCAACACCCCGACAATCAGCTTAACAAAGAAGAACTCACCCGCGTCAAGTTCCTCTACCTTGACAGAGACCTTTTCTAAAGTCTGCCTCATTTTTGTGCTGTTTTGCGTGACGGCTTGCGCGGAAAATCCTCCTCCGTCCGAAAGCCCGAAGCGCAGCAAAGCAGAGCAAATCGCACACGCTGCCGTTCGCGCACACGGCGGGCATGTGGCTGATTCCGCAAAAATCTCTTTCAGACTCCGCGACCGCGTGTACACCGCAACCCGCGCCGGCGGCATCTTCTCCTACACTTCCGAGCACAGCGACAGTTCAGGCGTTATTCGCCGCAGCCTCACCAATGAGGGCTTCACCCAAACAATCAACGGCGTCCCCGTCCCGCTTTCCGCAAAAGACAGCCTCGCCGGGGCGGAAGCGGTCAATTCCGTGGTATATTTCACCTTGCTCCCCGCCTTTCTCAAAGATCCTGCGGTCTTCATTCACGAAGACGGTACTGATACCCTCGACGGCAAGGCTTACCATCGGCTCAAGGTGACCTTCGATCCCGTGGGCGGGGGCGTGGATCACGATGATGTATTTCTTTATTGGATTGATCGAGAGACTTCAAAAATGGATTACCTCGCTTACTCCTTTACGGTAAACGGTGGCGGGTCGAGGTTCAGAAAAGCCTACAATACCCGACGCATCAACGGCATCGTTTTTCAGGATTACGAGAATTACAAGGGCCCCGCACCCGACTCGCTCCGCCACATTTCCGACCTGTACAGAGCCGGCCGGCTCAAGCTGCTTTCGAAGGTCGAGGTCACCGAAATCGCCGTTTCACGGTAGCGGTCTATGGCGGCACGGAGGCTACGTGTATTGCACCTCGTTCGCTGGTATCCCCACGAGGCCGACCCCCAGATCGGATATTTTCTGCAAAAGCAGATCCGCGCAGTTTGCGCACATACCGAGGGTACGGTCATCTTCGTTTGGCCGGTACGCGGGCAGGCCGCACCGGAGAAGTCGGTGCACACCGAGGCCAACCTCAAAGAAATACGGATTACCTATCCCGCCCGTAACTTCGCTCCGGCAAATATGCTTACCCTGATGAAGCTGATGTGGAAAGCAGCCCTCGAGGAGCACAAAGCCGCGCCTTTTGACCTGATTCACGCCCACATCCTCACACGGGTAGGGGTGGTGGCCGAATGGCTCGGGAGACACTTCGGCGTGCCTTACCTGATCTCTGAGCACTGGTCGCGTTACTACCCCGAGAACGACGGATTTCACGGCTTTTGGCGCATGCATTTTACCGCAAAGGTGATCGGAAGGGCGGCTGCGCTTACCACGGTTTCCGAGCGGCTGAAAAATGCGATGGAACTCCGTGGCCTTCGACATCCCTTTACCCGCACCGTTCCCACATTGGTCGATACTTCGGTATTTCGTCCTTCCGGCGAAGAGAAAACCGGCCCGCTGCGCTGGATCAGCATCAGCTGCTTCGAGGAGCGGCCCAAGAACCTGTTCGGCCTCATTCGCGCGGCCGCCGTGCTCAGGGAGGAGGGGGTCCGTTTCACGCTCGTTTTCGTGGGCGACGGACCGGACAGGCGCACCGTTGAAGCGGCAGCAGAAGCCGCCGGTCTTTCCGATTGCACCCGATTTACAGGCATGATCACACAGGAGGAAGTGGCCGCAGAACTCACCCGGGCCGATTACCTCGTGCAGCCCAGCCGGTATGAGACTTTCGGCACCCCGATCATTGAGGCTTGGGCTTGCGGTGTACCCGTGATTTCCACCCGTACCGGGGTATTTGCAGAGGTCGATTCCGAGCCTTTGGGCATCACCGTAGCTTCCGAGGAAGTCGCAGACATCGCCGCAGCCCTGCGCGAGAGCATCTCCCTCAGAGGCAGCTTTTCTGCAGCAACCCTTCGGGAAATCGCCGAAACCCGCTACGGAACCGCCGCCGTCGGGAAGCAACTCTTTGATTTGTACAGCGAAGTGTCAGCGCGCGCCGGAAATCGCCGGGTATAAGATAGCCTAAGCCGCAAGCCATGGGCTTATGTACGTCACCTCCCTCGACTACGCTCGGCACGGCGCCTTCGTGGTGAATCGGCGATGACTATCAGACCACCGTTATCTGTTTGTGACCTTCCGTTTGCCAACCGCGATTGCTTGACACAAGAGGACCTGACTTAGCGGATGCGATCTCATTCATTCGAACTTGTTTCGCAAGGTGAATAATTTTAAAAATCAGCAATGATCGAAAAAGCCAAGGTTGTTCGCTATATATAAAAATTTGTCTATCAGTTCCTTTACAGAGCCGTCTGAGAAATTTCACCGGCTGATAAAGTCAAAAACATCCCCGCCGCGCCGCCCGTTTCAAAATATCCCTGCCGATCGTTGCGCGTGGCCCGCGATTGGCACAGCGATAAGCCTCCCCCTGAGGGGACAGGGGTTTTTTGACTTGACAATTTTGCTATTTCTGAAACCATTTATGGGTCGGAAAAGCCATTTAACTAAAAACCGAGTCAAAAAATCATGGGTGGTTTGGCCGACGAGAAGTTGATTAGGAGCACCCCGGCAGCTGCCAAAATCGCCTTGTCAATCGCTTGACTTTTTACTCAGTCCTTGTTTGCTTTTCAGCGGTCTTCGTGAGATCGCTATCGCTAAGTTGGTCCTTTTGTGTTAAGACAAAAGGACGAAAGGTCTCCTTTGATGCCGCGGGTGCCGCGGCTCTGCTTCCATCTTATCTTGCTAACTCAAAACGAAAAGAATATCCCGCTCAACAGTATAGTCTGAATACGCGCAGGCTCAAATTTGGGAATTCCGATGTTTCCCGTATCGGAATCAGGTGTTTCCGCCCCGGTTGATCACTCGAAATAACCGATTTCACTCGTCTTGATCGTTGAATTCCAATTATTTTTATTAACCGCTCGGAAGCTGTGCGGAAGGCAGCATAAACCGCCCGCAATAGCTATATTCGGTCCGTTTTGAACATACTGCGCACCATACTCGCGGTCATCCGCCTTCTGCTCTTCGCTTGCATTGCGGTCCTGATGATTGTCTATATTTTGGGAGCAAGCCTTTTGCGCCTGCCTCACAGGCACATCTACCGCGCATTCACGGCTACCTGCGCCGCTGTCCGCTTTGTGCTCAACATTCGGCGGCGCGTAATCGGAGTTCCGCCCGCTGTCCGCGGCATCATCATGTGCAACCACCGCTCCTATATCGACATCATTCTCATTCCCTCGGCCGTGCCCTATGTCATTGTGGCAAAGCGGCAGGTCCGCGCCTGGCCCGTCATCGGGCAGGCAGCCGTCGCGATCAAGACCATTTTTGTGGACCGCGACAGTCCCGAAAGCCGCCGCCGCACCCGTGATGCCATTCACAGCAGGCTTTCGCAGGGCCTCTCGGTTCTCATTTTTCCGGAAGGTACCACCCACGAGGGCCCCGGTGTACTCGATTACAAGCCCGGGATGTTTCGCACCTGCGCCGCTGAGGGCTTTCCCGTGATACCCATGGCCGTGGAGTTTCGCGACCGCTCGGCAGCGTGGGTGGGCGACGATACCTTCATCCGCCATTTCATCGAAACCTTCGGAAAATGGCGCACCGAGGTCGATCTGAGCATCGGGACTCCCTTTACGGGAAATGACGGAGACGCCCTCCGCCGCAAAACGCAGGAATGGGCCCACGCCGAGACGAAAAAAATGGCCGCCCGCGCGGAATAACGGGCCCCGCATTTCAGGGTTCCGGCGCGTCGGAAGGAATACCCTTGGCTTGAATAATGTTCCGTAAATCTTTGAAATCCTGCATGCAGGGCATCAGCTCCCGTATGCCTGCTCCCGTGAACGTGCTAAACATGTACCAGCTGTAGAGGGTCGTGAGGACGTAGGCCGTACTGCCCGCCGCGGCCGCGCCGCTTATACCGTAAGCCGGAAGAAGGAAGTAACCCGCAATGCCTGCGGTGAGCAGCCCGATTCCGGAGCCGACTGTATTTACCCAATACCTCCCGGTGCCGCTGAAGTAGTGTGAAAAAATGAAATTTGCGGAAAGCGCGACAATGCCCGGCCCGAGAAAGAGAATCACGGGCTTCACTCCCTCAATTTCACCGCTGAAAACCGTGGTGAAAAGGGATTCGGGCAGTGATGCGAGCACGGCCCAGAGCACGGCGGTGGCCATCACAGAAAGCTTTGTCATCCGCAGGGTAAAGCGTTTTTGATAGCCCGGGTGCCCCGTATTGGATATCCGCGCGTACTGCACCGTAGCCATCGACTTGCCCATGACCCACACCGCTTCGGAGAGCTGATTACCGATAGAAAAAACTCCGAGCACCGCACGCCCCGACAGGATTTCCGTGAGGTAATACAAGAGCCGCTGACTCCCGAGTTGGAAGGTATTGGCCGCCTGCGCCCAAGTATTAAATCCGAACATGCGACTGTAGAGTTCCCTTCCGGAAAATACGGAACTTACCGCCGGGAGTCGCCTGCTGAAGATGAATGCGAGACCGAATGCTGCTCCGTGTCCTGCCATCAAGCCGTAGGCGTAAACTTCGGCACCGAATTCCGCATCCGGTAATAAGGCCGCAGCCACCGTGCCCGCAAGCACCAGGGCCTGCACCACACTAACCGTATTGAAGCGCCCCATGGCCTCGCGGCCCAGGAGAATGTGAAGATAGATCCCCGCCCCGCCGTGCAGCACGGAAATCGCCATGATGTGGAGGAAAAAGCCGTCGGGAAACAGCACCGGAAAGATCAGGAAAACGGCCGCTACCGCCAATAGGGATATGCCCAGCCAGAGAAAGGCCGGCGCCGCCAGTGCCCTGATCGAACTGCGCTTGGAAAGGTACACGAGAGAAGTTCCCGTACCCAGATTGGCCACGAGCATAAAGATGGTCACGGCGATATTGATCAGAGCCGCTGTTCCCAGCGCTTCGGCCCCTCCGAAATACCGCGACACAAGGACCAGGGCGCCCAAATTGCAAACCATCATCACCACGCGACTCAGGGCTGTTCCCGCTATTTTGGGCAGGACGTTCATGCGGGAGGGAGCGCGTTGCCCGCACGTTCGCGGATCAAAGTTTCATACAGTTCGGTATGTACCCGAGCCACAGCCGGGTAGCCGTACCTCTCGGCAGCCTTACGGGAAATTTCGCGGGCGGCATAGCCGCTGCGGTTTTCTTCGATGTGCAGCATAGCGGAGGCCAGTGCTTCCGTGTCTTCTGAAGGAATGAGGATGCCGTTCTCCTGAGTCACCATTTCTGATATTCCTCCCACATCCGTGCTCACTACGGGAAGTCCGCAGCAATGTGCTTCCGCAATCACGCAGGGAAGATTTTCGTAGCGGCTGAAGAGCACGAAGGCATCTGCCTCCTGCATCTCCCGCGCCACCCCTTCGGGCGTCATTGCTCCTTTGATGGTCACACGGCCTTCGAGGCCGCGCTTGCGCACCGCGCGGATCAGCTTGCGCACATCCCCGTCGCCGGCCATGAGCAGTTCTGCGGGACCGCCGCCTATCTCCGTGCGGCGTTTGAATCCGTCGAGGAGTCCTTCCGGATTCTTCATCGGGTGAAAAGAGGAGATGTGCAGCCACCGAAAGACTTTGCGCTCGGGCGGATCTTTCGGGGTGAAAATTTCGGTATTCACCGCATTGTCGATGGTGATGCGCCGCTTGCCGATGCCGAGTGCCCCGAGCTCCCGGTTCAGGTCTTGAGATACCGGAAGCACGGCATCGACCATCCTGCCCACAGCCCGCGCCTCCTCGAGGATTTCGGGCTTCAGATTCGCTCTGTTTACCGGAAGGTAACCCGTCCAGTGCTCGGTGATGAGGCAGGGCACATCGAGTAGCTCAGCCGCCGCCGCAGCGGTGCGTCCCTGACCGTAGAGCACGTGTCCGTGCACCAGATCCGGTTTTACCGGCAGCGCCTCCGCTTCTTCCAGCACACGGGCGCGAACCTTGGCGGGAAAGCGTCGGTACCACTTCGGAAAATACAGGATGATGACCTTTGGCAGGGCATTTCCGTTCGCATCCCTGCCGCCTCCGCGCGTTTCCCTGCTCGGAGATACACGGTGGGTGTAAGCGGGGTAAATGACCGTGACCTCATGCGCGGTGGCTACGGCATCCGCGTGCCGCTCCACAAAATTGCCCAGGGTGGGGTGCATTTTTGAGGGAAACCAGGAGGGAATGAAGAGTACGTTCAATGCTTGGGGCCTGCAGTATTTGACCTGCAAATTTACGATGAATGTATGAACCCGCGGATTGCCTGATTTGAAGTCCGTTGAACGGACCGGGTTCGGCTTCCGGATGCGTCAGCTTCGGCTTTTCATCATCGGCGAAAATTGCGTAAACTTGACTGAGAAAAGCCGATCAACAATTCAGCTGTGAAATTCAACCCTTTTTTCTGTGTCCTCCTCGCGGGTCTTTTGCTTGTCTTCGGGTGTCGTCGCGACGATGACTTTTCGCGGCTCCCGCCCTGTGAGCGCATCAAGCCGGTGGTAGAAGTAGAGCAAGACGGTCTCGAGATGAGCGCTGTGGTGATTTCGGGTGCGGAACCCTTCGATTTCCTGTGGAATACCGGCGAGGAAACCCGCACAATATCAGAGATGGCTACCGGCATGTACACCGTATTTGTTCGAGATGCCAACGGATGCACAGCCGAGGCGGAAGGCTTTTTTGAAAACCCCTGTGATGACAGTACCCTGCGCGTTCGGGTCACCACCGACGCCAATGCGGCGGGGGCGGCGGTTTCCGGAGGCGAGCCGCCCTACACCTATCAGTGGAGTACCGGAGATACAGATGCCTCAATCACAGATTTGGCTCCGGGTACTTACAGCCTGAAAGTGACGGACGGCACGGGGTGCAGCGCTTCGTCCTCCGCAGTGGTGCGCGCGGGATGCGCCGGTGAGACGACGGTTACAGACGGTGAGGGCAATGCGTATCCGGTGATTGAAATCGGCGGGCACTGCTGGATGGCTGAAAATTTGCGTACAGCCGTCTACACCAACGGTGACAGTCTGCTGTACATTCCGATGGCCAATAACTGGGGGCTGCCGACTGAGGGTGTCAATTTTGCCAATGATCCGGATGGCGACAGTCCGCCGCGCTACGGGCACGTTTATAACTTTTACGCCGTTACCGATCCGCGCAAACTCTGTCCGCAAGGATGGCGCATTCCCGACAGGGAGGACTGGACTACCCTCTTTCAGAATGCGGGCGATGAAGAAGTGGCCGGAATCCTCTTGAATGCCGAGACCGGATGGCCCGATGCGGGCATTGAGAATACGGATCCGCGGGGCTTTGGTGCCTTGCCGGGAGGGCAGTACGATGTATTCTTCGGGTTTGAGCACAGAGGAGAGGAAGCGCATTTTTGGACCGCCGAACTCGGATCGGCGGGGTTCGGGGCCATATCCGTGGTGTGGTCGAATCAACCCGGCGACATACGTTGGGAGGAAGCGGCGAGAAACAGGGGCAAAGCCGTGCGCTGCGTGAGGGAATAACGAAACTGCGGGTAAAAAAAAGGCGGCCCGAGCGGACCGCCTTTTTCAGATTTTGAAAAACGTCTTATTGACGCGTGTGCCGGATGGTGAAAGTTCCGAATAAATCTTCAAATACTACGTCGAGGGTGTTGTTGTTATTTGAGAGAATCAACTGTACCTCATCCTCTTCACCCTCATCTTCTCCTGAGGTATACGTCAGCGTGTACGTATTGCCGTCTACTTGCTCATAAGTACCGGTGATCATTTCTCCGATTTCGCATTCTACTTCTTCCGTCTCGAAGTCAGAATCGATTTCGAAATCGAGGGTTTCAAATGTACCTTCCGCAGTAAATACGGCAATGATCTCTTCATCGCATGCACTTGTGGGGTAGGTTTCATCAAAAGTACCGAGCTCACCCGCGTCAAATGATGCGATGACGGTGGTAGCACGCCATTCACCCACTACGGTAGCAGGTCCGGCGGGCGGTCCGCCTCCGTTATCATCGTCATCAGAGCATCCGGCAAAAATCAAAGCTGTTGCCATCAGCGGCATAAAGAAAAGCTTTTTCATAGTAAAAGTTGTTTGGGTTAAATTTTCGACAAGTCTACGCAAATCAAATGTAAATTCCGCAGATCGTGGTTCGGCCTTTTCCTTAGGGGCACGTGAATATTTGCTCCCGCAGAATCTGTCTGTGCCGCGCAGGGGTCTGAAGCCCTGTACCGCAAGGCATATCTCGCGTTGCGTAAGGGCCCCGAAGGGGCCTGCTTTTTTTACTTCTGAGGACTTCCGCAGGGTTTTACCCCGGGTGTGCTCGGTTCCTCTCAGCGGGGCCTGCGGACCCGACTCCGTTTGCTGATCATGAGTGGCTCCGGCCTTACCGGTCCTTCATGTGTGCCGTGAAAATACGGTACATACGCGCGGGCTGATCCTCTTTGCGCAGCCGGCGCTCCACCCTTTTGTCCGAGCGCTCATCGAGAAATGCAAAGCGCAGGAGTTCGGATTCGGTGCGGAGAAAGCGGTCTGTAGATTCAACCAAATTATGGAGATTCCCGGATTCGCGTACCTGCGTTTTGAGGTAGGGCAGGAGGACGGTCTTCACTTTGCGCAGAAAGCGAACTTTGACTTTGAGCTCAATGTCACGCTCTCCGGTGTAGGGATTGTAAGCGAAATAGCGGTAACCCTCCTCAAGGTTCTGTTCCGCCCGGTCTATTTTCTCCCAATCGGGATACAGACTGCGCAGCGTATCCATGTCTCGGAGCAATTTGCTCCCCGCTTCGAGGGCCTCGGTGTATCCGTCCGTATTGGCATAGGCCCGCAGGTCGTCAGTGATCTGACCGGCAATAAACCTCTCTGCAATGAAGGCAGCCATTCCGGAAGCATCCGCATACAGGCTGTCGAGCAAGGCGGCGGAATCGGTAATTCGGGCCTCCAGGGCTTTGAGCTCACCTTCCTTTTTGAAGTCCGCGAAGATACCATCGATGGTGCGAAGGCAGCGTGTGATTCCCGGCTCAGCCGCCTTAGTGAGGTCATAAACGGCCCGAAAGTAGCGGGTGTCGCTGCTTGCTGTGGCCACAGTGTCGAGCCGACGCACGTCTTCTTCGTAAAATTTTCCCCGCACTTCTGCGCCTCGGTTCAGGGCGCGTAAGTTCTCTGCTGCGCCGCCGTGGTTCCGGTCGATGTAGGTAAACAGGGGGTCTCGGGAGGCAGACATCAAGTCTTCGACTTTGCGCATGCGCGACCTGACCGCTTGAAGGAAGGCTACGGCCAGATCGAGCTCGGGACTTCGCGCGCGCTCTATTTCCAAATTGCGCTCTTCAAACAGCGCTTCCAGAACAGACAACACGGCTTCCGCAGCCTCTTCTGTTTTGGCGCGAAGCACCACTTCTTCTTCGGAAAGCGGAAATTCAAATCGCTTAAAAACCGGCGGTTTCAAGGCAATATCGAGCGGAAACTCTTCCGGGCCGTGCGGGGCACCGAAAAGCGCATAAAGGTAGCGGCTTGTGAAGGCACCGGCTTTTCCGGTCAAAGTCTCGGGTCCGAAATTCTCAGATCCGATACGAACCGCGGCAGCACTGTCACGGGCGGCATTCAGCAGAACTTTCAACTCCTTGGTGCGCCCGTCAGATTCAGATATGCCGCCGCGTTCGAAGGTTCTCTCGGCAGCTATGCCCGCATCGAAGGTGATGCGCTCCGTGACCTCTGCTCCGTCTTCGCGGTAGCGCAGGATCCATGTTCCGGCCGCCACTCCGTTTTCGTCGCAGCGGCCCTCAATGATCACCGGAGCCGCAGGGTCTCTCCGGTCAGTCACCTGAAAATCTCCCGCGATTACGCCCTTGCGCATGCGCGCCTCGATGCGCAAGGGACTGTCATTTCGCTCGGGATTCACCAATGGCGCACCTGCCGCATAACGCCAGAGACCTTCTGCCCGGCCCGCTTCAAATCTTCCTTTCCACACCTCGTGCACGCCTTCGGTTTCCAAAGCGGGACGGATGTCTTTGCCGGGCACCAAAGCATACCTCCAGTCGCCCTCTTCCCGTGTCCAGGTGCCGTGGGGAAGATTGTTTTTCAGGGTTCCCGATATGCGGTAAGTATAGAGGGTGTCGCCCTCCACTCGACGCCATTCCAGCAGGTAGGGCCCTTTTTCGGGGAGCACGGAGTCTCGCAATTCTCCCGTGAAGGTGATTCTTCCCTGTACTCCGAATGCATCGCTGTACACTTTGGTACTTTGACCGTGAAGGAGGCCGTTCGGCCAACCCGATAGGACTGCGACAGTCAGAAGAAAGCTTAAACGAAAAAAATCAGTCATCGATCCGGATTTTCAGGGCGGTCTGCGGGCCTGAAGAAGGTGCGCATCAGATCGTCCATGTTGTAAGACACGGTGGCCTGCAAAAGGTGGTTGATCTCCAATGATGCCAACCCCGGCTGCCGGGCGGCCTGATTCATATAGCCCAGCTGGAAGTTCAGCTTCGGACTTACCTGATATCCGAGCGCTACATAGAGCCTGTTGCGGTCATAAATTTCCGCACTGTTCGATCGGAGGTTAAGCATCACCTCGTTATACCCGGCCAGAAAATAATGACGGAGGTAAGGGGAGAGGGTATAGAAGGGAAAAATGACTTGAAACCGATACCGCATCCGGTGGTCGGTCAGGGAGGGCTGCCCGTCGCCGAATTCGATAAAGCGCTGCTCGAGGCGGTACCGGTGTTCCGTGAAAAGCTGCCGGCTTTTGTGCCGCGTAAGGAATTGCTGCCATATCCTGTGCTCCCGTGTTATTGCGAAAGGCAGCTCAGTGTCGTTCGGCTCATTGTAGAAATACCCGTATCCCACCGTGGCTATGGTACTTTTTGAGGTGTACATATTCAGGCCGAGCCGAAAGAGGGAGGTTTCAACTTGATTTTCAGCAAAGTGATTTCGGAGCTGGGCCTCGGTGTGCAGTCCGAACTTGTCGTTCAGCTTATTGTCTCCGAAGTAGATGAGCCACCACCCGGTCTTGTCCGTATACTGTTGCGCATCGGCCCTTTCGGGAAAAGAGAAGAGCGCAAATGCCAGTGCGATGAGCGCCGTGCAGCGTAAGGGAATTTCCATACCAACGGTCGGTTTTATCTGATTACACCGCGCGGGTCAAAAAGCGTTCCGGAACCTCTGCAGCGGTGCGGGCAAAGTAAGGCATTTGGCTTTTCACGAATGTGACAAGAATTACTAAATCACGGGGCGTACTTCACTCCGCAGGTGCTTTGATAAAGGTGAGGAGTTTTCCGTCACTTCGCTTCATTCGGAGAAAGTTATCCTTTACTTCAATGCGAAAAACACCCTCAAGAGCAGGCAGGTATGCATTCTCGATGTTCTTCTTTCCGCAATGCTTGCGCGATGCAGCTACGGGCCCGATATTGATTTCTTTGCCTTTGCGTACTGCCTTTGCGGAAAATTCATTGCACCCGCCGAATCCCTTCACCAGGCCGGTTTCCTCCTCCACGCGAAGGGTAGGAGGATCTTCTTGCTTCATGCTTTCTGCGGGAAATCCGTCGATGCCGATCAGCACCCAAGTCGGGGATCCGAAGAACGGTGACTTCTCCTCCCGTGCCGCGATTTCTTCGGGGGTATAATACGTGGCGTCGAGGAGGTGAAAATACGGCGCATGGAGGTGATGCACAAATACACTGTCCGACCTGTCACCGAACTTTTTCCGATAAGCAGCGTCGGGGAGAAGTGTGACGGTATGTCCGGTCCGTACATAGTGGGCAGTGGATTCTGTGGGAGGGAGTTGCAATCCGGGGAGTTTTTTCGTGATGTCCGTTAAGGTCGGGTCGCTGAGGTGACGTCGGTAGTTGTTTCGGGCTTTCAGCAGCGGCTTACTGAGTTTTCGATGGGATCGTTTCGGGATCCGCCTTTGCGGAAATTGGTTTTCCCCGAGACCTTCCTGCGTTCGCGAAAAGGGATTCCCCGCGGTAAAATCCTCGAGGGTCTGCACAGTCAGGGGCATCTGCGGCACGGGGTCGTTCGCGTTGACCACATTGAAGGCGTAGCCGTCTCGTGTGGCGGCTTCAAAGCTGTGGGCAAAGCCCGGGTTCCCCGGCTTGGGTGCGGCGGTGCAGTAGGTTTTGATGCGCAGATCGGCCGGCAGATCGCCTGATTCGCGCAATCGGAGCAGATGGGCCGTGAGCAGATAAGCCATGGCGCCGCCCTCACCGTGTCCCGTAATCAGAAGATCGCGCACACCGCCGTCGCAAAGGGCCGTGACCTGCGGTACGATTTCCTGCGAAAGAAGTGCCGTCCCGATCAGCCATCCGGCATGCACCGCCGCCCGCGGGTCATCGGCCAAGCGGTAGCGGAACACCGCGCCCGCTGTATCGAGCGTAATTTCCCCGGCTGCGGGCAGCATGGGGGCAAAGAAATTCTCCGGACTGATATCGGGCGGGAGTGCCGCCCCGCGAATGCTCACCGCGGCCACAGCGCCCTCATCCATCCATAAGTCCCAGGAATTTCCCAATGCGGTGACCTTACCCTCATACACCTTTTCAAAACGCTCGGGATACGGCAGCTTACCGGCATAGGCCGGATTGGTGACCGTCGCGGCCGATACGGCGAGCAATTTGCGACATTCGTCTCTGTCGAATCCGGGTTTGACAGGTTGCGCGCTCAAAAAGGCGTGAAGCATAATGAAAATTAAGGTGTGGCTGAATGTGCTCATCGGAGGGTCGGGCCGTAGTTTGTGACGACAAAATTAAAAGAAGGGAAATTCTTTGATCGGTTTCGCAAGCGCTACCTTTGGACATCACAAAAAAAATGCACCGTGAATATCGATCATATCAGCATCCTGCAAGTCAGCCTGAACGAATTGACCATAGACAATCCGTTGACTTTTGATCCCGCACTTGCACGCAGCTTCGCCTTCGATTTGCAGCACACCGCCGAATTCGACCCTGAGGAGGGGCTCGTGATGGCGGTCACTTCGCTCCAAGCTACTACTGTCAGTGAAGAAGAACAAGAGGAAGAGGCAACCGCAGAGGCTGTTTTTTCAATTTTGTTTCAGGTGAACGGCCTCGAAGACCAAATTTTGCCCGGTATAGACGGAGAGATGAAGGGTTCGCGCGAACTCAAGGTTGAGCTGGCCGCTATTTCCCTTTCCACCGTGCGCGGCCTCATGTCGGGTTACCTGAACAATACTGTACTTTCGGATTTTTTGATCCCCGTGATTGATCCCGAGCCCCTCGCTGATTACTGAGTCCGGCCGGGGCCGCCGATTTTCTGAAAAGGAAACTGCCGACGCTACAAATCCAACTCGCCGAGCCCCTGACGAACGATCTCAGGACTGCCCGCGGTTAAGTCCACGATGGTAGAAGCCTCGTTGTTGCCGTATCCGCCGTCGATGACGGCGTCTACCAGCATGTGGTATTTCTCGTGGATAAGTTCGGGATCCGTGGTGTACTCGATTACTTCATCGTCGTCGTGCACTGAGGTGGCGATGAGCGGATTTCCCAATAGGTTGACCAGCTCGCGGGCGATGTTGTTGTCAGGCACCCGTATTCCGACCTCTTTTTTCTTGGCTTTGAATATTTTGGGGAGGTTGCTGCTCCCGTTGAGGATAAAGGTAAAGGGCCCCGGAAGCGATTTTTTCATCAGCTTGTAGTCGGGCGTATCGATGCGGGCATATTCACTGATGTGGCTCAGATCATAGCAAATCAGGGAAAAATTGGCTTTTTCGGGCTTCACCCCCTTGATGCGGGCCACTTGGGCGATGGCTTTCGGATTGGTCACATCACAACCGATGCTGTACACGGTGTCGGTGGGGTAGATGAGTACTCCGCCGTTGCGCAGCATCTCTGCGGCTTGGCGCATTTTCTTGGGGTCGGGATTGTCGGGATGTATCTTGAGAAGCATGAAGTTCTGATTTCTGCTTCAAATTTAGGAATTCTGCGGAAGGGAGCGGAACCTCAATTTACTTCGGATTAACAAATCAAAGGTTTTATGCCTCAGCCGCCGAGCACGAAGCGTCTTGAAATGGTTATCTTCGAAAAGAATCTTTTAAGCCCGAAAAATATGAAGAAATTAATGATTTTCTGTGTGTTATCCGCCTTGATGTTGAGCAGTTGTGTAGTGGTGAGGCAGGGCGAGGCAGCCATGAAGAGAAGGGCGGGGAAGCTGGTCGGAGAGCCGATTACCGAGCGAATGAAGCTTTTCAATCCTTTTGTATCCATGTACCTCAAGGTGCCCGTGCGGACGACGAATCTGGAGGTGAACCTCGACATTCCTTCCAAGGAGGGGCTCAACATTCGATGTGAGACTTCCATACTCTACAGGGTGGAATTCGAGAAAGTCCCCGATGTACTTCGCCGCGTAGGTACCGAATACGAGCGCGATATGATTTCTCCCGTGTTTCGCTCGGCCCTGGCGGATGTCAGCGCGCGGTTTATGGCCAAGGACATGCACACCGGGCAACGCTCCGTGATTGAGAAAGAGGTGCGCGAATTGATGATGGAGACGCTGGGTGACCGCGGTTTCGTGATCGAGGAAGTTCTGATGAAACGCATCATTCTGCCGCAAGCCCTTTCCGTGGCCATCGAAGAGAAGCTCTCCGCAGAGCAGGAGTCGCAACGAATGCAGTTTGTGATTGAGCAGGAGCGGCAGGAAGCCGACCGGAAGCGCATTCAGGCTGAGGGTATCCGCGATGCACAGAAGACCCTCTCGGAAGGGCTCACCCCGGAAGTACTCCGTTTCGAGGCCATCGATGCCTTCAAAGAACTGTCGAAATCTCCCAATGCCAAGGTGATTATCACCGGCGGGGATACCCCCCTGATGATCGACGGGACCCGATAATTTCCTCGGTTCTCGGACAGGGTGTCCGATTGACTATCCGGAGATCAAGCTTTTATAAGCGCCGAAGGCCCGCGCGAAGGCTGCGGCTTTCTCCGCGTTGCTGAAAGCAAATTTTTCATCGTGTCCCGCGGGACCTTCGATGCGTATCACACCGTATCTGCAAAGGGGAATTTCGTAATTGTCTCTGAAGCGCAGATCGGGAGAACCGTCTTTGTTGGCGCGGTACCATGTGCTCCCGATTATTTCGGCATCGTCGGGTACGGTTTCCGTTTCCGGAAAATCTTCTGTGCCGAAGGTCATCCGAATCTCCCTGTGGTCGGTCAGCGCAAACGCTCCTTTCCGCCCCACAAGGACCAGAAAGCCCGGGTAAAAGTACAAGTCGGCTCCGGTAGCATTCTCAAGGTGCATTCCTTCGAATTCAGACCGCAGCGCTTCAATGCTTGTCATATTACAAGCCACGGGAATGCGGTAATGCTCCGCGCCTTGATGTGAGCGCTGTTTCACGGCCCGCCGGGGAATTTTGGAAGAAATGTCCCAAACCATATCGCAAGTCGCGAGGGCCTCAAAGGCATTTTTCAGCAGGGTGTAGGCTTCGGTTGTTGACGCGTCAGCGTCGATATCCACATCGACGCTACAAATATCCAAGGCAGCTTCACGCTCGGCCAGAATTGCTTCTTTTTCATCCCTGTTCCTCCCGAAATATTTAAAGACGAAGCCCACAATCAGAATGCGCGAGATGAGCAGTAAGTCTGCCGCGCGTTTGGCCGCTTTTTCGGCCGCTGCAATTTCACTCCGAAGCTTTTTCCTTTCGCTCACACATGCCTTCAGCGCATCGTGCAGATCGCGCAAACCCTCGCATGTAGCGCCTTCAAGTGCCACGGAGGGGGGAACGATAAATTCAGGGGCTTCGAAGAAATCGTCGTTGTACCCCGCGCGGCTGCGAGAGGCTTTTCGCCTGCCGCCGCCTATGCGCTGCCGGTCGTAAATACCTGTGCCGGGAAGTCCCGTGTTGAGAAATGCCCCGTGCCGGTTGAAGTTTACATTGGCGCCTCGCGGACCGATGGTGGTGCTGATGCCCGACTTGCTGAGGTTCAGGCGAACACCCGGAAAAACGGTAACCCTTCTTCTGAATTTTAATGCCATAGCTGAAAATGAGCCGTCAAGATAGCAAACCTTCCGCTTTATAAAAGCGCGTCCGGCGGACGAGGATGTAAATCGGTGACCCGGAATTTCTTCCTTCTTACCGCGGAGGGAAACGGATCAGAGATATGCGGTAGCGGCGGACGCCGGGCCTCGCTGCATCAAACAGAAAATAAAAAAAGGCACTCCGATACGGAGCGCCTTCATAGGGAAGCGGTGCGGCCGGAGCGTCAGGCTTGCACCTGCGTAGCTTTTTTGTGGTCCGCGAGAAATTTCTCCAAACCGATGTCGGTCAGGGGGTGCTTGAGGAGACCGATGATGGCACTCAAGGGGCCCGTCATCACGTCGGAGCCCGCCTCTGCACACTGAATCACGTGCATGGTGTGACGTACGCTGGCTGCCAGAATTTTGGTCTCGTAGCCGTAGTTGTCATAGATGAGCCGAATTTGCTCGATCAGGGCCATACCGTCGGTGGAGATGTCGTCGAGGCGACCCACAAAGGGAGATACGTAAGTGGCGCCCGCTTTTGCGGCCAGCAGGGCTTGACCCGCTGAGAATACGAGGGTGCAATTGGTTTTGATGCCCTTGTCGGTGAAATAGCGCAGCGCCTTTACGCCGTCGCGGATCATCGGCACTTTTACCACAATGTTTTTGTGCAAAGCGGCAAGTTTTTCACCTTCTGCCACTATGCCGTCGAAGTCGGTGCTGATCACTTCGGCGCTCACCGGCCCGTCGCAGATTTCACAGATGTCGAGGTAGTGCTGAATGATGTTCTCCTCTCCGGTGATGCCTTCTTTGGCCATAAGGGAGGGGTTGGTGGTCACGCCGTCGAGTACACCCAAGTCTTGGGCTTCGCGAATCCGGTCTAAGTTGGCGGTGTCGATGAAGAATTCCATGGTCGGTAAATTTTTTGCGAAAGTACGAAATACACCCGGGTCGACAAGTTGGGATTTTGCCCCTTAACCCGAGTTTCGCGGATGAAACTGCAGGATATTTTCTCGGAGATACCTTCGGTCCAGGTGGGTGTAGATTTCTGTGGTGGTGATACTTTCGTGGCCCAGCATTTCCTGCACGGCGCGCAGGTCTGCACCGTTTTCCACAAGGTGTGTGGCGAAGGAATGCCGAAAAGTGTGGGGACTTACGGTCTTCTCAATACCGGCAGTTTGGGCGTACTGTTTGACCAGCTTAAAAACGCTCACACGGCTCAAAGGCCCGCCGCGGTAGTTGAGGAAGAGCACGTCGCGCGCCTTCGGGGCGGGATCGATGTGCACGCGCACCTGATCGCGGTAGAGGGCAATGTGCTTTCTTGCAGAACTGCCCATGGGCACCAGGCGTTCTTTGTCGCCCTTTCCGGTCACGCGGATGAAGCCCTCGCGGTCATACACACGTGAAATCAACAGCCCCGTGAGCTCGCTCACCCGCAGTCCGCAGCTGTAGAGGGTTTCCAGAATGGCCCTGTCGCGCGTGCCCTGCGGAGCGCTGAGGTCCACGGCCTCCAGCACCTTTTGCACTTCAGGCGGGCTCAGGGTATCGGGAAGCTTCATGCCGAGACGGGGCGTCTCCAGCAGCGCGGCGGGATCGTCTTCGCGTATTTTCTCCGTTCGGAGGTACCCGAAAAAGGATTTCAGCGAAGAGACCAGCCGGGCCCTTGATCTGGATTTTGCACCCTGCCGGGCCGCATTGCGGATGAAGCCGGACAGGTCGTTGTAATCGACTGCATTTGCCCTGAGGGTATTATCATCAAGATAATCAAATAGTTTACTCACGTCACTGCGGTATGCGGTCACGGTGTTCTCGCCCAGTCCGCGCTCGAGCCGCAGGTAGAGGGTATAGCCTTTGATCAGAGAATTCCGGTCCACTTCGGGATGTGCTGATTTTACTTCCGTAAATTTGGCCCAAACCCAACGCCGAAATCGTGAAGCATATTTTAATTATCAACGGTCCGAATTTAAATCTTCTCGGCAGGAGGGAGCCGCTGCTTTACGGCAACCGAAGCTTTTCCGATTACGCGGAGGAGCTGCGTACTTCCTTTCCGGAAATTCAGCTTACCGCAAAGCAGTGCAATGAAGAAGGGGAGCTGGTTACCGCCTTGCACGAAGCCTTTGATTCTTTTGACGGCGTGGTGATCAATCCGGCTGCTTTTTCACACACTTCATTGGCCGTGGCAGATGCGGTGGCAGCGCTGCGGGGCGAAAACATGCCCGTGGTGGAGGTTCACATTACCAACGTGTATGCGCGGGAGGCCGTTCGTTCCAAGTCATTCGTAAGCAAATATGCATCGGGAGTCATCTCCGGATTGGGCCTTGAAGGGTATCGATTGGCGATCAGTTATTTGGCGGGTACCGATTGACCTTTATCGCGCCCGGTCGTTCAGCGTTTCACGCACGAAGCGCTCAGACGGCAATGCGTCGAATACCCGTTTTTTTCTGAAAAAGTAGTCTGTGACAATGCGGCCGCGGTACAATCCGGTCAAATTGGGGAATGCCGCCGCCGTTTTCGCGGTTTTTCTTTTCGCCCGAAGTGTGTTCAGGTGCGCATAGATGTAGAGATGTGCGCGCACTACGGCACCGAAATGTCCGAAACCTTTCCGCAACAAGAGGTGCAGGGCACCGCCTCCGTCGAATACCATGCGGAGCAGAAGCCGCCGAAAGAACCCGCCGCGGTAATCGTTTTTGATCATCACAATGAGGTTGTTTCGGAAATTCAGGTAAGTCTTTCTCGGGTTTTGGGAGCTGAGTGTGCCGCCGCCGAGGGGAAAAACTTCTGCCTGAGGAATGCAAAAAAACTTGGCGCCCTTATTTTTTAGCCGCCAGCACAGATCGATCTCTTCCATGTGCGCAAAGAGGTCGGGATCGAAACCGCCTGCTTCGCGGAAGGCTTTTGCCCGGATCACCATGCAGGCTCCGGTGGTCCAGAATACTTCGCGCGGATCGTCGTGCTGCCCTGTGTCCCTTTCGCAGCGGTCAAACATGCGTCCGCGGCAAAAGGGAAACCCGAGATCGTCAATGAATCCGCCCGCAGCGCCCGCATACTCGAAATGGTCCTGCAGCCGAAAAGCCTTGATTTTGGGTTGGACGGCGGACGTATCGGGATGTTTATCGAGGTAGTCTGTAAGGGTTGTGAGCCATCCCTCTGTCACTTCCACATCGCTGTTTACGAGGGCGTAGTATTCGGCATCGACTTCCTTCAGGGCGGCGTTGTATCCGCCTGCAAAGCCCGTGTTTTCCTGCATTTCAATACGCCGCACCTGCGGATGGTTTTTACGGAGATAGGAGAGGGATGTGTCGACGGAGGCATTGTCGGCCACGATGACTGCAGCGTCCGGCGGGCAGTGCTTGACCACTGAAGGCAAAAAGGCTTTGAGGTGACGCTCCCCGTTGTAATTGAGGATGACAACAGCTGTTTTCAAAGGTCGATTTTCGGAAGCCGGCAAATTTACCGCGGATTGTCGAAGAAGTCGTCTACACGCCCGCCGAAGTGTTCGTTGCCCTGTCGACGGTCCACATTGTTCATCGGGGTATTGCGCTGTTCGAGCAGGAGGCGCCATTGCGGATTATTCAACTCTCCCGGTATACGCTCACAGTGCAGAAGGGTGTAGTCGCGCCCGGTGAGGTCGGGGTCGTAAAACACGAACCGCACATTGTTCCATCGGCCGGCCTTGTAATAGCGCCATATTTCGTAAGGGTAGGAGGAGGGCTCGTCAGGTCTTTCGGTGATGTCCACGGGCCGGCCGTATTGGAGGTATACCCGGCCCCGGTCTGTTTCGTATCCGCGTTTATTGCGTGTGCCGAATCTTGACTGCGCGATGTCCACTTCCGCTTTATACTCCAGCCATGCTGCCTCTCCGTCGCCGGGTCTGCGCTTTTCCCAAAAGGCATAGAAATAGCGCTGCATGTACTCCAATTCCACCGCGTAAAAGTCGTCAAAGGAATTTTCAAGAGCGAACCGCTCTTCGCCGTCGGATATGGGGCGCACCGACATTAAGTTATCGTAGAGCTGCGGCTTGTTGGTATACAAGTTTACCCAGGTTGCACTGAGATCCTTTTCAAGGTCTGCATAATCCACATTTCCGGAATTGAAGTTTCTCAAAAAAACGTGGCTATTTGATGCAAGCACTTCATTTTCTCTGTCGCGGGCTTCTACCACAAGCTTGTAGTCGCCCGATTCCAGGTCCGAAATGTCAATTTTGGTCATGACCGGCACGACAGGACCTGTCTTTTTGCGTTCAAATTTCTGTGTGCCCGGCATGGGGTCGCCCGTTTCGCCGTGGGCCACATAGGTCACCATCAGAAACAGGGAGTCGCCGTTGAGTTGAGCAGAGTTGTAAAGTTCGCTGTAGAGCATAAGTTCGCTCACCGCCC
>PXBH01000046.1 GCA_003565555.1 Cryomorphaceae bacterium
ACTCCACCCTGATGGGCACCGCCGAGAGCCACTTGGGCCTTCGGCAGCTCTGCATGATCGACAGCACCGGAGCGCCGGTGCCGGAGTTTCCCATGATCCGATGCGCCGAGCCGGTGAATGCTTATATCATCAGCCTTACTGCGCTGAGTACGGGTGAATACATTGTCAGCGGAACCTTTGATGAGATTGAAGGACATTACTCGCCCAAAATTGCCAAACTCAACCCGGACTTTAGCGTGAATACCGATTTCATCAGCCCGTTTCTGCCGGGAGGGGGCGTTGTAGGTGTGTCGTGCATTGATAGTCAGGATAGAGTTTGGATTGGATTTACATCAAGTGTTACTTGGGTTAATCCTTCGAGTAGTCCGGATCCTCCACAGCGAAATGCAAGGTTACTATCTGCAGGTGAAGTTGATTCGAGCTTTAATGTGCCGATACTAACGACCTATTACGGGCCTGATCCTTCAAATCCTACAGAGCCTGCACCTGCCGGCGCAATGGTTCTTGAAGACAGTGATGGTACATTTATTCTTGGTGGTTCATTCATTGAAGTCAATGGTGAATCACATAATCGTTTGGTAAAAATTGATGAAGACGGCACAGTTATAGAAGGAGCATTTGGTGACTTAGGCCCTGATGAGGCATTTTGGGGTACTTGGACTCCTCCTATCGGTCCTATTGTAGGCGCATATGTCAGTGTGATGCGCAAACTCCCCGACGGCAAACTCCTCATCGGCGGTCAGTTTTCCTCCTTCGGCGGGGAGCCTTACAGCTGCTTGGTGCGGTTGCAGCCTGCGGGCTTTGTGGGCACGGATGAGCGGGAGCAACCCGGTGCCCTGAAGCTGTGGCCCAATCCCGCGCGCGCGCTTGTGAAGGTAGCCCTGCCCGATTCGAATGAGTTCATTGAGTATATTGAAATTTACGACCTACAGGGACGAACGGTGAGATTCCGTGAACCACAACATAGGAATGAGATCAAAATTGAAATCGGAGACCTGCCGACGGGCATGTACCTTGTGCGGGCAGTGAGTGCTGCGCGGATGTACACACAAAAATTGGTGGTGGAATAATTCTCCCCGTATAAATCAAACATCATGAAAAGAATAACTACCCTGTTTTCGTTTTTGTCATTGAGTACCCTGTTTTTCGCTCAAGGTACCGAAGCTTGGCCCCGGGCCGGCGCCACTTGGAAGTATTGCCTTCAAAATCTGCACGGAGGTGCGTGGACGCAGAGCCACACTTTTGCGTACACTTCTGATACCGTAATCAACGGCAATACCTATGCCGTCGTAAGGCTTACCGAAGTGAATGACCAACCGCTCGCACCCGACGGTTCTTCGTGGTGGGTGGCCGAGGAAAACATGCGCACGTATTTCCGTCAATCGGGAGATACCGTTTACCGATATGCCAACGGACAAGATTATGTATTTACGGTGCTCGGCATTGAAGTTGACGAATCAATCACGGCATTTCGTTCGGTGTCAGACGACTGGGGTGTGTTTGCCTGCACTGATCAAATGCAACTCACCGTGGAGGCGGTTTCGCAGACAGATTATGGCGGCAATGTGTACCGCGAGGTACGCTACAAAGACCAAGACCCGTTTTTTGAAGGAACCACTGAGTTCGGCGTGTACACGTTTATCGAAGAAGTCGGGGTCAAAAATGACTTTCCTTACATTTACGAAGAGCACTTGTCAATCTACGAAGATTCTCCCGGGGAAACTGTAGGGGAATGTATCGAAGGGGTGACCCACGTTGTTCAGGGCGGGACGCTCTATGCCTATCAAGATGAGTACGTGACCATTGATTTTATGCCCTGCGCGATCAACCTGTCGGCAGAAGAAGCCCAAAGGCAGCAGGCAGTGAAAATTTATCCCAATCCTGCCGCCGACCGTCTTTTTATTGAGATTCCGAACCACGCCGGGAGCGCAACGGATGTGACTGTCTTTGATATGAGCGGGCGGGCGGTGATGAAGGAGAGAATCGCCTCTGCTCCGGGCAGCATTGACGTAAGCGTCTTGGTGCCCGGCGCATATGTGGCCGTGGTGACTTTAAACGGTCAAAGTTTTTCCGCAAAGTTCATGCGGTTCTGATGTCTTCTCAAATTCAGGTTGTCAATCCCATCTCGCGCAGCAGGAAGGCGGCATTCATGTTTTGGCAAACGCCGTCGCGGAGGGTGTAGTCAAATACGGGTTTGCCGTCGGCAAAGTCCATTTCAAAACTCAGGTTGGCGATCTCCGTGGGGTGTTCCTCTTCCGTGACGCACAGGCTCAGGTCGTGGGTGGCGATCAGCCCCTTTGCGGGGAGGCGGAGCAGCTTCCGCAAAAACAGTTTGGAGCCTTCCGCTTTATCGGCACTGTTGGTTCCTTTCAGAATTTCATCCAGAATGATGAGGTGGGGCTGCCCCGTTTCCAAAGCATCCGCAATGGCCCGCAGCCGTCTGAGCTCGCTGAAGAAAAAGGAGGCGGAGTCGCCGAGAGAATCTGCCGTGAGCATGGAGGTGTAGATGCGCACCGGGGTGAAGCGCATGGACGCGGCAGTCACGGGAAGGCCGCGCATGGCCATCACAGCCAGCACACCTGCGGTGCGGAGGTAGGTGCTCTTGCCCGCCATATTGGCCCCCGTCACAATGGCAAATTTCAAGGGGGGATTGAGGTCCACACTGTTCGGTACGGCCTCCTCGCGCAGGAGGGGGTGGCGGGCACCGCTGATCAGAAAGTCGCCCGTGTCGGTGAGCTCCGGATCCACGGCGTCGGGGCGGGTAAATCGGTACATGCCGAAAGAGAGGTATTGCTCAATTTCCGCCGTCAGATCTTGCCAGCGGGGAAAGAGCACGGCATACTTTTTCTGCCAATCCGAAAGTCGGTAAGCGCATTGCAAATCCCAAAAAAGCAGTAGGTTGAGGGCAATTCCCACGATGATATTGTTGCGGCTGTCGATGGCACCCGATATTTTGCGCAAGCTCCGGTAGGCTGTTTCGCTCTCACCGAATGCCGCGTCTTCCGCCTTTTGGCGAAAAGCGGATGAGGTAAACTCACGCGTGCGGAGCATGGCGGTCACCGCTTCTGCCGCACCGGCATCGGCCGCCCGGTCTGTCGCTTCCGCAAATGCGAGGGTCGTACGCTTCAGGAAAATACCGGTAAGTATTCCCGAAGCCGCGAGGCAGAGCAGGTAGGTATTCCACGTGAGGTAGGAGAAGGCATAGGCTGCCGTGATCCCGAGCATAGCGGCGGGTGCGAGACGCGTAAGCAGGAAACGCGCCGCTGCCGAACCGGGCAGGTTGACGGGCGGCATGGGGGCGGTTTTCTTTTTTCGCCCCTCGTCTATCGTGCGGGCAGCGGCGCGCCGCTTGTGGGCGAGGTAGCGCAGGGCCCAGTCGGGATCGGCGGCGAATTCCGTGATCATTTCGCGCTCGGCTTCGATGGCCTCTCGATCCGTGAGTACCTCCCGAAGTGCGGCGGCAAGGTGTTGTTCTCCCTCGGCGGTTTGGGTGCGGTTCAGGAGTTGAAAGATGCTGTGCGCCCCGAAAATGTTCAAATCAGAGGTGTAGGGGTGGGCAGGGTCGATGTAGTTCGCACCTTCGGGGCGGTGGGCGGTGCCTTCGGCTTGCGATTTTAACTCCTCCTCGCAGAGCGCAAAGTAGGCGCGCTCCGAATCGCGGGCTTCCCTTACGTTGCCGTGCAGATACACAGCGCGGAGGAATAGGGCGATGCCCGTCGCGATGAGCAATCCGGAGGTGACGCCCGACCACCAGGTCGCCCACACCACCGCGGCAAAGACCGCAAATATGCCGAGCCTGAGCAGGGTGAACAGGCGCATTTTCTTTTTGTATCCTGCCAAGCGCGCCGCGGAGGCTTTGCGCAGTTGCTCAATTTCGTTCACGGGATTCATGGGCGCAAAGGTAGCCAAAGCGGAGGGCCGACAGTTAAGTTTCGGTTTGGTTTCGTGCAAAACGGGAACTCTACCCCCGGAGACAGTGTTAATTTTTCGGTAAAAACACACCTCATTAAATGTATCTACATACATTTGCGGTATGGAAATTGAAAAAGCAATACGCCAAAAGAAGTTCAAGGATCCCTACGAGCGGGTATTGGTGAACCTGCTCTACACGAGCAGCCGATTGGAATACAAGCAGACCTGCGTATTCAAGAACTTCGGCCTCTCCATGCAGCAGTACAACATTCTTCGGATCCTGAAGGGGCGTTTTCCGGAGCCGATCACCGTCAACATGCTCATTGAACGGATGATCGATAAGAGTTCCAATGCGTCACGGATTGTTGAGAAGCTCCGCACCAAGGGTTTCCTGGAAAGGAAAATATGCCCCGAAGACCGCAGGAGGGTGGACATCTTCATCACGGACAAGGGAGCCGAAGTACTGGCAGAAGCCACCGCGGCGCTCTACCGCATGCACGACGATTGGCGCAACCTCACAGATGAAGAGGCCGATACTTTAAACGCTTTGCTCACCAAGCTTCGCGAAAAAGAGACCACTGAAAGTGAAAAACAAACCAAATAAAAACGAAACGATGAAAAAGTTAATCACCGCCTGTACGGCAGCCCTTTTTGCAACAGCCCTTTTTGCCGCAGCACCGGCAGCCCTTTCCGGAAACGGGGAAGGAGAAAAAGTAAGCCTCAAGATCGACACCAAACAGAGTAAAATCTTCTGGACCGGAAAGAAGGTGACCGGACAGCACAACGGCACCCTGATGATCAAATCCGGATTTGTAGAACTCGAAGATGAAGTGCCGACCAAGGTTCACATCGAATTTGACCTGACCACCATCGTCTGCGAAGATTTGAAAGATCCCGGCACCAATGCCAAGTTTATCGGGCACCTGAAATCCGATGATTTCTTCTCCGTAAAGAAGTATCCCGTCGGCACCTTCACAGCCACGGAATTCACCCCGATCTCCGGTGCCGAAGGCCGCGATGCCAACTATACGGTCAAAGGTGACCTGACCATCAAGGGAATCACCGGACCGGTGGAGTTTGAGGCTTTTATTTCCGCAAAGGGCAAAATGCTCGTTTCCAACGGAGACCTGACCTTCGACCGGACCAAGTACGACATTCGCTACGGCAGCGGCTCTTTTTTCGACGGTCTCGGCGACAAGATGATCTACGACGATGTGGAATTGACCTACGTGATTTCCACGGGCCTCAACAACTGAGCCCTTCCCGACTGAATTTTTAAAGCTTGAAAAGCCGCATCCCGAGGGTGCGGCTTTTTTATCACATGTTTTTCCAATCGGGGATTACGCGGTTCACCTTCGGCTTCTTCTTTACCACGGGATTGATGAAGTACCTCAAGTCGATTGAAAAATAGGTCCCGTCAAGAATTCCCCTTTGCCGCCCGGAGGGTAAGAACTGTCCGGGCGAATTTTCCGCGGGCCGAAAATAATTGACTTCCGTCCGCATGATTTCTCCGGGGATCTGATGCCATGTGGCCCCGATGTAGAAATACCCGTCTTTCTCCGTACGCCATTCAAAGCCCACATTTCCCAAGATTCCGAGGCGCACCCAAGCGGGCTTAAACCCTTTGATGTTGTAGGTGCGCTCTGCGGCAATCACATCACTCGCCGTAAAATTCAGGGCAACCCCCATTGCCACATTCATAAAAAGTTGATCTCCGAGCTGTATGTATATCAGCCCCTTGAAGGGGATTTCATAGCCCATCACGCGAAATTCCGTCCGGCTGTCAAAGGGCTCCTGCAGGTCTCGGATGCCGAAACGGTACCTCCTGCGGGTGAAATAGAGACCGGATTCTACATTCCAAATTCGGCTCAGCCTCAAACGTATGACTCCGCCGAAGCCAAAGCCGCTTTGGAGCTGATAAGATGCGCGAAAATTTTGATCGGGATCAATCAGTACAGAGGAATCTGCGCTCAAGACCGAAAAGTTTTGAATCCTGCGCAATTCGATCCCCGCCGTCACGGCGAAGCGGTCATCTTCCGTGAAGGTTTGTGCCGATGCGCCTCCCGCGGCGCACAAAGAAAACAGCAAAGCCCAATTGACGAGTCTCTTCATTAAGTACCTACGCGTAGCTTCTGCCCTACGCGCAGGGGTTCATTTCTCCGGAGATTATTGGCGGTGCGAATATCTTCGATGGTGGTTCCCTGCTCGCGGGCGATTTTGTAAAGGTAGTCACCTTTCTGCACTTCATATACCAACGGGGCCTCATTTTCCCTATCGGGCACCACTGCGAGGAAGCTTCCGTCGCGTTCGAGCCTGATCACCTCTTGCTTCAGGGTTCCCTTTCCGAAGTTGATCACGGTAGCGGGGTTGATCGGAACCCCCTGAAATCTGATTTCAAAATGGAGGTGGCTTCCTGTGGAATGTCCCGAACTTCCGCCCAGAGCGATCACATCGCCCGCATCCACCTCATCGCCCGCCTTTACTTTGAAGCGGTGGAGGTGGGCATAAAGGGTTTCAGTGCCGTTGTAATGGCGAATTACCACCACCCGTCCGTAGCCTTTGTAAAACCGCGCCACGCGAACCACTCCGGGAAATGCCGCCTTCACGGGATCCCATACATTCAGATTGATATCGGTACCGTTGTGGTTACGGCCCCAGCGCCAACCGAAATGCGAGGTCAATATGCCTTTGAAGGGCACTTCAAATCCGCAATCTAATTCGGGATTGGTAAGGCGAAGGGTCAGCACAGAGTCAAAATCAGCCAGATTGTTGCGCTCCGGAAACGGTACGTTGGTGTTCCAATCCTTGTAGAAGGCATTGGCGGGATACGGAGATCCGTCGAGCGGTACATGGGCGTAAAATCCGGTGGGTGCGGCGAGTTCTCGTTCTAAGGCATTCAGGTATATATTCACCGCATTGACTACAGGCTTCGGTACCTTCGGACTCTCGAAGATGCTGTCCACTACATACAACAGCTCGCTGCGCTTGCGTTTCGTGAGGTTGCGGTACACGTTGAGTTGATTGATCAGCGCCACCGGAACCGTATCCAGCTGCACGAGCGAATCGATCATATCCGTGTAGAAGGCTACGTCGTACTCCGATGAAGGAATAAATTTTGCCTCTGCATCGTAGATCACCACGGCGCTTGATGTGTCGCGCTTTACCGCCGTGTTTTCTGTTTCCTCGGATTTCGGGGTCTTGCCGTTACCTGAAAATGCAAACAGCGGCAATAAAATCTGCACGGCGAGGAGGCTAAGGGGCAAACGCATAGAAGAGAATTTCGTTTAAGGATGTTTGGTTTACCGAATACGGGCCCTGCAAGTTTCAGGAAACAACGGGAATTTGACCGATTTCTTGCTTTTCTCGACCGGCAACCCGTCTACCCCGCAAGCACCCACCCCAAGACCGCAAGCCCGAGGGCAGTCAAGGTTAGTACGAGCACCGTGTAGCGCATCACGTTATCCGCAAGGAATGGCTTGCGAAACATATTGCCGGTATCGTCATTGAGCACTTCCGCCCTGGCTTGATAAGATTTGTGGATTCCGAAGAGGTGGCGCCGCAGCAGGTCTTTGCCCTCTCCGCGCTCATACGGGATTTCCGCCTCTATGAGCAGCGCCTCAAAATAGTCTGCGGGGTCCTTGGCGTAGAAGTAGAATACCACAAACTGCCGCTGCTTGGCGTGGCCTTCAAAATTGGTATAGTGTATACGCTTCCCCGCCACTTTTTCTCAGTCTTCTACCCATGTGGTGATGTACTCCAAGGGCTTGCGGTGGCTCTTGGGCCATTCATCTGCGGGATAGCCCAGGTAGAGGTACCCCAGCACCTTGTCTGCGGACGTAAAACCGAAGGCCTCGGCTGCACCCTCCGCGTATATGAATTTCGGCGAAGACCAGAAGCTCCCCAGTCCGTATGCCGTGGCGGTGAGCATGGCGTTTTGCGCCGCGCAGACGGCCGCTTCGATTTCCTCGATCTCGGGAATCCGGGTCTCCGGCGTGCGGCGGCATACCATGGCGATCACCACTGAAGATCGCTCGATTTTCCCGAGTATTTTCTTCAATTTGGCCGGGCTGAATTGATCTTCGGGCGTTTTTTCGCGGTAGAGTTTTTCGGTGATTTCGGCCAGTTTGTTTCGGCCTTCCCCACTGTACACTACATACCTCCAAGGTTCAGTTTTTCCGTGGGTGGGCGCCCAGAGGGCATTGGTCAGAATGTGCTGCACCATGTCTTTTTGCACCTTGCGCGTACTGAACTGCTCGGGATAGATGGTGCGTCGGTTGCGGATGACTTCCGTAATTTCACTGAGATCGTACTTCACGGGTTCTGTTTTTGGTTTTGCAAAGGTAATATCGACGGACGGGATTATATTTTCCTTTCCGGAAATTCTCGAAAGGAGGTGATGCCGCAATGCAAGAGCGAAGCACAGTCTCCTCGGCACGGCGGGATTTCGCAGCGCGCACATTCCGGCGCTCGCCCGGCTGCCTGCGTATCCGCAGGTCCGCTGTGAGGCAGACATTGCTTATTTTCGTCGGCTCACTTATGCCCGCCATGATCCCTGAGCTACTCCGCCGATTTCTTGCCGTTCTCTTTGCATGTAGTGCTTTGTCCGTTTCGTCACAAATTGATTACGTCGAAGACAGCACCCTGATACGCGCCGTGTACGATGCGGCCCTCACCCGAGGAGAAGCCTATGAAAACCTCCGCAGCCTCTGCAAGGATGTGGGGCATCGGCTCAGCGGATCGCCCGGCGCCGAAAAAGCGGTGGCTTGGGCCGCGCGCCGTATGGAGGCTGCGGGGCTCGAGAATGTTCGGCTGCAGCCCGTCACGGTGCCCCACTGGGAGCGGGGTGCGCCGGAGCGTTGCATTTTGCTCACCACCGGCGATACGCTCGACGTGCTCGCCCTCGGCGGCAGTGTGCCCACCGAAGGGGTGCTCGAAGCGGAGGTGGTTAAGTTTTCTTCGCTCAATGCACTCAACGAGGCCCCGGAGGCTTCCCTTTCCGGGAAAATTGCTTTTCTCGACCAACCGATGAACCCCAAACTCATCGATACCTTCAATGCTTACGGGAGCTGCGCCGGTGCCCGCGTCAACGGGCCTTCTGCCGCAGCGCGCAAAGGTGCCGCCGCTTTTGTGATGCGTTCCGTGACCCTCCGGGCTGACGATTTTCCCCATACCGGCGTTCTGTTTTACGATCGGGAAACGGACAGCATCCCGGCCTTTGCACTCAGCACCAATTCGGCTTTCCGCCTCGGTGAGGCCCTCCGCGATAACGGCACCGCACGCATTTCGCTCTACTCTGATTGCAGGCGCCTTCCGGATGCACCTTCTCACAATGTGATCGGTGAGCTGCGCGGCACCGAATTTCCCGACGACGAAGGAGTCCGTATGGCAAAGGTAATCACCGTAGGCGGCCACCTCGACAGCTGGGATGTGGGTGAAGGCGCCCACGACGACGGGGCAGGGGTGGTGCAGGCCCTTGAGGTGCTGCGGCTTTTCAAGCTGCTCAACATCCGTCCGCGTCACACCCTGCGCTGCGTATTTTTCATGAATGAGGAAAACGGGTCTCGGGGTGCAAAGGCCTATGCCGAAGCCTGCCGCGAAGCGGGTGAAACCCACCTGGCGGCCATGGAAAGCGACCGCGGCGGCTTTGCTCCGCGCGGCTTCCATGTGGACGGTGCCGACCGGTACATTGACGCCCTGCGCGCATATCTCCCGCTTTTTGAGCCTTACTTCGTTCACGTGATCAAGCGCGGTTACGGCGGGGTAGACATCAATCCGCTCCGTGCGGAAAATGTACCCCTCATCGGCGTGGTGCCGGATTCGCAGCGCTATTTCGATGTGCACCACTCGGCCAACGATGTCTTTGAAAACGTCAACAAACGCGAACTCGAGCTCGGTGCTGCCGGCATGGCTTCCCTGATTTACCTGATCGACAAATACGGTTTTCCGGAGAAGGCATTGCGCTGATCAGACCGAGGCAGCGCAGCCGGGCTGAGGGAATCTTCTCGGGTTTTTTCAGCGCGCTCCCGGCATTGCCTGATCCCCGATGTCCCATGAACTTCGGTTTTCATGACCATAACATCTTTTTGAATTCGAAAGCTCCGCTGCATTTGTAATGCTGCGGAAAATCTTTCAAATAAGTTCTCAGGAAAACCTGATAAGCCCCCCGTTCATGAGTACCGAAAACCCCGGATCAAGCCGAAGGCATGGTGCAACGCCGCTACCGGACTTTCGACCGACGATCGAAGGGAGTACGTCCGTAGGGGAGTCTGTATGGGCCGGACAGACTCGACTTACACACGGTTATTTCCGCCGAGGAGATCACCCAAACCCCCGAGCACGCTTCCTTCGCCTTTGCGCCGTGCCCCCGTTGGGGGGCTTTCCGCCCATCTTGGGTGCCGCACCGATGATGCGATCCGCAAGTCGGCTGAAGGGCAGGCTTTGCAACCACACTTTTCCGGGGCCGCGCAATGTGGCCAGGAAAAGACCTTCACCGCCGAAAACGGCATTGCGCACCCCGCGCACCATTTCGATATTGTAATCCACCGTTTGCGTGAAGGCCGTCAGGCAGCCTGTATCCACACGCAGCATTTCACCCGGCTTGAGCTCGCGCTCAATGACGGTGCCGCCGGCGTGCAGGAAAGCCATGCCGTCGCCCTCGAGCTTCTGCATGATGAAGCCCTCGCCGCCGAAAAGCCCCACACCGAAGCGCCGCTGAAATTCTATACCGACAGAAACTCCTTTCGCAGCGCAGAGAAA
>PXBH01000164.1 GCA_003565555.1 Cryomorphaceae bacterium
GGATCTTGCTCGGCAATGATTGCTTTTATTCGGCTCAACAGCCTGCTGTCGGAATTTTTCATTTCTTAAGAATAACCAAAAACTATCGGAGAAGAGTTACTCAGGGTTTGGCTTCTCAAGAACGCAATGCCCTTCGTTTATCAGCTTTAAAACCGGTTAAAGATCAGCCGGACAGACCTAAACTGAAAACCCCACATCATGATCGATTCAAATCAAGCCTCCATCTTCCTCCCGATCGCGTTCAGGTAGACATCTGCCGCATCGTCGATAAAGCCGAAGTGGGTATCGTCCACCACCATCTTTCCGCGGGTCACATGGCCCAGGAGGGTGAAGGGTACGCCGGTCTCTCGGAGAGCTTCGATGAATTTGGTCTCGCCGTCACCGTCTACGGTCACCACTACGCGGCTCTGCGCCTCGCCGAAGAGGAAGGCATCCGGGCGCACATCGGCATCGCTCGTGATGTCGAAGCCCATGCGGCGCGGGATGCCCATTTCCGTAAGGGCGGTGAAGAGGCCGCCGTCACTCACATCGTGCGCAGCATTGATCAGGCCTTCTTCGATGAGTCCCGCCACAGCCTGCTGCACGGCATACTCGCGCTCAAGGTCAAATTGCGGCGCGGGGCTAAGCCGCACACCGCATATCCCCGCGAGGTACTCGCTCGAACCGAGGTCGTCCGCAGATTCCCCTACGAGGTAAATCAAATCCCCTTTCTCTTTGAAATCAAGGGTCATGCGCTTCGACTTGTCCGCGATAATCCCGATCATCCCGATGGTGGGGGTCGGGAATACGGGCACGGTTTCCTTCCCGTCCTTCACCGTTTGGTTGTAGAAACTCACGTTTCCGCCCGTTACAGGGGTTTCAAATTTTCTGCAGGCCTCCCCCATGCCCTCAATGGCTTTCACGAATTGCCAGTACACTTCGGGATTGTAGGGATTGCCGAAATTCAGGCAGTTGGTCACCGCTGAGGGCTTACCGCCCGTGCACACGATGTTTCGCGCGGCTTCCGCGACGGCGATGGCCGTTCCCTGCTTGGGGTCGGCGTGTACGTAGCGGGCATTGCAATCAACGGTGACGGCGAGGGCTGATTTTTTTCCCTTGAGGTTCACCACGCCCGCATCGCTCGGGGCATTCGTGCTCATGTTGCGCGTGCCCACCATGGTGTCGTACTGCTCGTACACCCAACGCTTCGAAGCAATGTTCGGCCTTCCGATGAGCTTCATGGCCGTTTCCGGCAAATTCGCGGGAACGGGTACATCCTCCATGCTGAACTTCTTGCTTTCCGCAAAATAAGCGGGCTCGCGGTATTCGCGGTCGTACACAGGCGCACCGCCGCCGAGCACCAAGTCATGGGCGGGGACTTCTGCGGCGAGCTCGCCGTTCATGTAGTACTTCAGGATGCCGCCCTCGGTCACTTCACCGATTTGCACGGCGTGGAGGTCCCACTTATCAAAAATTTCTTCCACCGTTTTCTCACGGCCTTTTTTCACCACCACGAGCATGCGCTCCTGCGATTCGCTGAGCAGAATTTCGAAGGGCTTCATCCCCTCCTGCCGCGTGGGCACCTTATCGAGGTCGATCCGCATTCCGAATCCTTTCACGGCACTCATCTCACTCGTAGAGCAGGTAATCCCCGCCGCGCCCATGTCCTGCATCCCGACGATGGCATCGGTTTTGGCGAGTTCAAGCGAAGCCTCGAGGAGTAGTTTTTCCTGAAAAGGGTCGCCCACCTGTACCGATGGCAGGTCGGCTGCGGACTCTTCACTCATGTCCTTGCTGGCAAAACTCGCCCCGTTGATGCCGTCCTTGCCCGTGGCCGAACCCACGATGTACACCGGATTGCCCACGCCGTAGCTCACGGCCGAGATCATGTCTTTCGGGTCCATGATGCCCACGCTCATCGCGTTGACCAAAGGGTTGGTTTGGTAGACTTCGTCAAAAAAGACTTCGCCGCCCAGCACGGGAATGCCGAAAGCATTGCCGTAATCGCCGATGCCTTTCACCACACCGCGGAGCAACCATTGGGTATGCGCCTCATCGATGCTGCCGAAACGGAGTGAGTTGAGCTGAGCCACAGGTCGCGCGCCCATGGTGAAGATGTCGCGGTTGATGCCGCCCACCCCGGTAGCAGCCCCCTGATAAGGCTCGATGGCCGATGGGTGGTTGTGGCTCTCAATCTTGAAGGCACAAGCCAGTCCGTCGCCGATGTCCACCAAACCCGCGTTCTCCTCGCCGGCCTCTACCAGCAGGTGGGGCCCTGTGCGCGGAAGGGTTTTGAGGTATTTGATCGAATTCTTGTAGGAGCAGTGCTCCGACCACATGATCCCGAAGATCCCGAGCTCGGTGAAGTTGGGCGTGCGGCCGAGCACTTCTTTGATTTTTTCAAATTCCTCGGGCAGCAGGCCGAGTTCAACGGCTTGTTCGAGGGTGGCTTCGTCTTTGGTAAGGGTGTCCATGGGCTTGGTATTACGGCGCGGTGTGCTTCCGCAAAATACGGAATGCTTACGCGGGTCAAAAGTACCAAATTGTCGGGGAAGGGCGAGACGATCGGGTTTATTTGATTGAAGTCCGTATTGCGCTTTACGCAGATCGGTACTGCGTTGTCCGCTTATCTCCGAGTTTGTCCAAAACACCTTGTGCAGTGGCTTGTTTCAGGTCGCGGCTGGCCGTGGCCGGACCAAGATTGGGGTAAAAGCGGAGATAATCCTTACGGGAAAAGAGGTCCCGGCCTTGCTCCTTAAGGAATGTGCCCATCCTCGCCGAACTGTCCGCTGTTTGCGGACGCATGTGTAGAAATTCATCCAAGCTTTGGCTAATCACCGAAAGCATGAATTCAATAAAAGGTGTGGGCTGACCTTGCTTATCCGATTGCCCGAGCGCGTCATAATATGCCTGTTGCCGTTCCCTGATCAAGCTCTCAACGGGAACTGCGGCAAAAATCATGTTGTGTTTCGAAAGAATTGCAGTTTGCCAAAGGCGGCCCATGCGGCCATTCCCGTCTGCGAACGGATGGATAAATTCCAACTCATAATGAAAGACGCAGCTTTTGATCAAGGGTATTTCATCCTCCCTACTGAGATAGTCAAAAAGCCCTCTCATCAGACCGTGAACCATGGTGCCGGCCGGCGCAACATGGGTCAATTGGCTTCCTTTTGTAATGCCGACACTGCCGGTTCTGAATGCGCCGGGGCGCTCTGTCAAACCAAACATGAGTTTTTCGTGGGCTTTCAAAAAATCCTCCTGTGAATACGGATCGAGTTCATTTAGGATGGAGTAGGCGGCATTTGCATTTTGAACCTCGAGAATGTCCTTGGCCGGGCCCGCAACACGCCGGCCGTCCAAAATGGCAGTGACTTGTGCCTCACTCAGACTATTGCCCTCAATTTCAAGGCTGGCTTGAATTGTTCTTACTTGATTCTTACGCCGCAGCCGCGGTTCGAGACCTGCTTTGTGAATGATTTTTACAGCACCCGACTTTTCTGCAATCTCAGCTACAAGCGCGAGAGTTTTAGTGCTTATGTGATAAGGAGGCTTCAATGATAGTATCATTTGATAGTATCAAATTTAGTAAACTTGAACGATTGACATCTTGCAAACGATAGGCCTCATACTTTTTCACCTGTCCACCAAATACAATACACTTTGCCGACCTTCGGATTCCTAAAGCCCTCGTCCGCCGGCGAATAAACCGCCGCTTCGCTTTCCGGCAGAAATACCCCCTCCCGCGCCCTACCCTGTTTGCGGTATTTTCACCTTTCCCACTGAAATTTCTCCGCCCGGGCTTGGCCGGTTGGCGGCCCGTATTTTCCTTTGCACTGTTTTTAATCAGTCTAAATAAGAATAGCATGAAACACCTATATCTATTTGCGTTCAGCGCATTATGCATCGGTCAAGCCGCAGCGCAGGCCGTCTCCGGCACCGTCACCACCGGCCCGGGTTACGCCGATGAAGTGTGGTACAGCTTTGAAAACGGCGCGGTACATGCCGCGCCCGCAGAAAACTGGGACCTCGCTTTCCAAATCAGCGGTTTTGCCTCTTCCGTCCGCATCAACGGTGCCGCGGGCACAGAGCTTTTCGCCGCCCCTTATGCCATCGATGAGTGGAACGACCTCGACACGGCCGGTATGGCGGCGCTCTGGCCGCAGCGGCACAACGACCCCGCAAATTGGGAAGCGGGCGCCTTCAACCGATACACCACTTCAGACTTTGACCTCGGCTGGGGCATCTACAATATGATCACCCACCAAGTGGCGGGCGACAGCACCTATGTGATCAAACTCGCCGACGGCAGCTTCAAGAAGTTTCGCATAGACGCCTTGGCCGGCGGCGTGTACAGCTTCACCTATGCCGACCTCGACGGGAGCAACGAAATGCAGGGACAGGTCAACAAGGCGGACTACAGCGGTAAAAACTTCGGCTACTACAGCCTGCAAAGCCACGAGGCCGTGGATCGCGAACCCCTCAGCACCGAATGGGACTTGGTATTCACCCGGTGGATTGATTTCATCGGCCCGGACGGCGACGTCCCCTACGGCGTGACGGGTGTGCTGCACAACTTCAACGTGCGCAGCAGCCGCGCCGCCGACACCCCCATCGCGGAGGCAGACCCCTGGAGCTTTCCCATGCAGGACGCGATCAACACCATCGGGTGGGACTGGAAGTCATTCGATTTCGCACAGGGATTTGTGATCGAGGAAGACCTGAGCTTCTTTGTCGAAGCGCAAAACGGAAACATCTACCACCTCGTTTTCACCGCCTTTGAAGGGAGCAGTACAGGGGTGTATGAATTCATCCACGACATCGCAAGTGCACTTTCCGCTGCAGAAACCGTGCGCACAGCGCCCCTGCTCTACCCCAATCCCGCCGCGGGTGCGCAGACGGTCCGCATCGATGCGGGCTCCGGTGCACTCGGTGCGGTTCGGGTTTTTGACCTTTCCGGAAAACAGGTTTTCGCACAGCGCACTGCCGAGACCGGACAGGCAGCCGTCATTCCCGCCGGACGATTGAGCCCCGGAACCTACCTCGTGCACCTCGAGGGCGACTTCGGAACCGGTGTTCAAAAGCTCATCATTACAAACTAATCCTGAAAAATCAACGACATGAAAACGATCATTGCCTGCCTGGCCGTCATAACGCTCACAGCGGCGCACCATCCTGCCCGAGCCTCCGACCCGGAAAAAAAACGCGCCGACCGCGCGGCCATCCTCTCCATGGAGGGCTGCTATAAAGTGACCTTCGACTTTGCCGAAACCTTTACTCCGGACACCGCCTACACCTACCACGACCGCTACCACAGCAGCGGCACGGAATACGTATTTGCCATAGCCGATGAGGAAGACTTCATCTCCCTACAGCACCTGCTGATCGTGAACGACACGATGATCATCAAGCACTGGCGCCAAGACTGGGTGTACGAAGAAACCACCCTCCTCGCTTATGACCGCGACAAGCGGTGGGTCCGCGAAACAGCATCGCCCGAAGCGGTCAAAGGCACCTGGGCGCAGAAAGTCTATCAGGTCGATGACAGCCCGCGCTACGAGTCACGCGGCACGTGGATTCACGCAGACGGGAAGCACTTCTGGGAAGGGACCGGCGATGCACCGCTGCCCCGCCGAGAATTTACCAAACGGGACGACTACAATGTGATGCAGCGCCGCAGCAGAATACAGCTCAGCGATGACGGCTGGTTTCTCGAGCAAGACAACAAAAAAATCCTGCGCACCGATGCCGGCGACAAGCTCATTTGCGAAGAGAAAGGAATGGAATCTTTCACCACGGGCGATTACGACTGCAATCCCGCCATCCGCTGGTGGAATGAAAACCACGCCTACTGGGCAGATGTGCGCACGGCGTGGAATGAAGTTTTCGCCGAACGGGAGTCTTTGGCTCTGGCCGGAAAAACCGATGACAAACTTCTCTGGCAAAGCCTTTTTGAAGCAGGAGATGACGCTGCAGACAGCCCCGGGGGCGACCACAAGGCCAAGGCGAAAACGATCATTTCAAAGTACATCATCGATTAAACCGAGCGATACGTGCAACTTACAGAAAAACAACGTGCGTGGGGACTTGCGCTGATTTGTACGGCATTGGGTCTGTTCTTCGTTTACGCGGGCGGGAAGAAAATATTTCTGCCGCCCGCACCCCGACCCGAAGGGCCTGCGGCCGTGCCGCAGGCCTTCATCGACCTGATTCGCGCGCTCAAAGCGGCAGGGCCTTATATGACCATGATCGGGTGGCTGCAGTTTATCGCGGGTATCCTGCTCCTCATGCCGCGTACCCGATTGATGGGTGCCTTGCTTTTGGCACCGATCACTTTCAACATCTTCGTGTTTCACCTCCTGCTCGACGACCGGTGGGGTGAATATCTCTTCACCGGGAGCCTGCTTTTTATCAACCTTTTCATCGTCGGCTGTTACCTCCGCAGGTTGTGGCTGTCGCCGAAATCCGTTGCCGCTGCCGGGTCATGAAAACGGCGCAAATTTTGACCGTGATGCTCCTCGCCGCCCTTTCGGGAAAGGCGCAGGTGACAGAAGTGGTTGATTTTTCAGGAAAGGGAATTGCCGGCGCCCACGTCATCAGCGCGGGCGCCGGCGAAACCCGCTACGGCGTGACCGACGAAGCGGGACGCTATACCCCGGACCGGAATTTCCCGGCTGAACTGATCAAGGTGAGTGCTGTAGGTTATGAGGCCGCCTCCCTGAGACCCGCGGACGGCCGGGATACGGTGCGCATCGTCCTTGAACGCAGCGTGACCGGGCTCGATGAGGTGGTGATTACCGCCCAGTACGCCCCAAAAAGGCGGGCCGATGCCGTGCAAAAAATGCGGGTGATCGGTGCGGAAGAGATCACCGCACGCGGTGCGGTCAATGTAACCGACGTGCTGCGTCAGGAGCTCAACTTCAGAATCAGCAATGACAACATCCTCGGCGCGGGACTCACCATGATGGGCATCAGCGGTGAGAATGTGAAAATCCTGATCAACGGGGTGCCGGTGATCGGGCGACTTGACGGAAACATCGATCTGAATCAGCTCAATGTGAATGAGATCGAGCAGATAGAAATCACCGAGGGACCGCTCGCCGTGAATTACGGAACCAATGCCCTCGCCGGGACGATCAACATCATCACCAAGCGGCCCGAGCAGAACAGCATCGGGGCTTCTGCGGAAGCCTTTACCGAAAGTTCGGGCCATTACAACCTCGGCGCCGCAGCCAACGCGGGCCGAAAAAACAGCAGCCTGCGCCTCTCCGCCGGCCGAAACTTCTTCGACGGTTGGCACCCGGGAGACGCCTCCCTTTGGCACCGGCGCTCGGGCTTGGCCGACATTACCCGCTTTCAGCAATGGAACCCGCGCGAGCAGGTGTTCGGACGTGCGGCCTACCGCATTTCCGGCGACAACGAAGCCCGAAAGGGAAAGGAGCGCTACCTCGAAATAGGGACGGAAATCTTTCGGGAAGAAATCATCAACCGCGGCCGCCCGGATGCCCCGTACGGTGAGCGTGCCTTCGACGATACCTACCGCACCGCCCGCTCAGATGTGAACCTCAAATACCAAAGTCCGCTCGGCGAGCGCGCTCGGGTGCACATCATCGCCGCTTTCAATGATTTTCAACGCATCAAAAACACCTACGTGACCGACCTCACCGGGGTGAGCAGCACCTTGACCGATGTGGCCTCGCTGAACGATACGTCCCGATTTCAAACGGCGATGAGCCGCGGATCGGTGATTCGTGATTTCGGCAGCGCCTTACAGGTACAAGCGGGCTATGAAGTAGAAATCGAATACGCCGACGGTGAGCGGATCGACGACCCCACGGGCCGCATGGAAAACTACGCCGCTTTCGCCACCGCGGAGTGGCAACCCGCCGAGCGCATCACCCTGAAGCCGGGGCTGCGCGCCACGGTCAATTCGCGGTACGATGCGCCGCTCGTTCCCTCGCTCAACACCTTGTGGAAGCTGAACGAACGGCAGCGTATCAGGGCCTCCTATGCCCGCGGATTTCGTGCGCCGGGGCTCAAGGAGCTGTCCTTTTATGTTGTGGACATCAACCACAACATCATCGGCAATCCGGATCTCGACGCCGAGGACAGCCACCACTATTCCATCGGCTTTGAGCAGCACACCGCGCGCAATAGTCCGTGGGGTTATGGAATTTCCGCCTTTTACAACGACATTACAAACCTGATCACCCTCGCGGCCGTCAACGAAACGGAGTACAGCTATGTGAACATCGGAGAGCAGCAAACGGGCGGGCTTCAGGGACAGGTGAACTACGCAGCCGGCGGATTTGACGTGCAGGTCGGTGCCTTGTACACGGCCATATCGAACCGCTTGGGCGCGCGTGCAGATGTACCCGGCTTCATCTACACCCCGGAAGCCAATGCCAACCTGCGGTACACCTCGCCTTCCGGCAAATGGACGGCATCCGTGTTCTATAAATACAACGGTGCGCGCAACTTCTTTCTGCTGGCCGGTGATGAGGTACGGGAATCCGTACTCGCAGCCTTTCACACCGCCGACCTTTCCGCAGAGCGAAGATTTTGGGACGGACGGCTCAGCCTGCAGGCGGGGAGTAAAAACCTGTTCAATTTGGAAAACATCATGGCCGGTGCGGGCGGAGGTGTCCACGGCGGCGGAGGCATGATGGCCGTGGGTACGGGACGCACCTACTTCCTTCGCCTCGCCGTGAACTTTGAAAAACAAACCCGATGAGCGAAAACGGAAACACCCGTTCATTTCGGCGGACTGCGGCGGCGGTGCTCGCCGCCCTTGTTCTGGCAGCCTGCCACAAAGACGAAATTGCGGTGGCACCCTTTGAACGCGGCGAAATTACGACCGATCAAATCAGCATGGGCCCGGGGCCCGGCTATGCCTATCAGGTATGGTACAGCTTAGAACGCCATGAAGCGACCGCGACCAACCACATCACCGACTGGGACATCGCATTCGAGAGCGATCCCGAAGGCCGCGGAATCTACCTAAACGAAGCGCGCGCCATGTACGCATGGCACAGCCCGTTTGAAACCCTCGAAAATGCCGCGGATACAGCGGGTTTCGGCACGGGGAAGCGCGTGGAGGCCGCCGCGCGGTTTTTTGAAGACCCGGCCATTCTCCCTCCCGCTGCCGGAGCACCCGAGGTGTACCTCCTCGACCTCGGTTTCAGCGACACCGGTCAGGCCCTCGGTCTGTGTTGGCTGGAAGTGACCGACCGCGATGACACCGGCATCAGCTTCAGGTCACGCCTTTTCGGCGAAAGCCAAATCAGCACCCACCGCGCCGAGCGGGACCCGGCGAGGATGCTCGTGCGCTTTTCCCTCCGGGATGACCGCGTGCCCGAGACGGCCCCGCCCGACGGGGAGTGGGACATTGTCTTCACGAAGTACACCTTCTCCTTTGAAGATCCCCCCTTGGACTACCTCGTATCGGGGGTGCTGCTCAACCCGGCGGGTGTGCGGGCGGCAGAAGTGAGTGACCGCAACTTCGGGGATGTTTCTGCAGAAAATGCCGAAGCGGCGGGACTCGATCGGCGAAAAGACGTGATCGGCTACGACTGGAAAACATTCAGCTTTGACAGCAACCGCTTCACAGTTGATTCAGACCGGCATTTTGTGGTGCGGGGCATCGGCGGGCTGTACTTCAAACTCCGCTTCACGGATTTCTATGACGACAGCGGTGCCTCCGGCGCACCCGCATTCGAGTTTGCCGTGATTTGAAAGGACTTGTTCACCGTTTGGATACCCGACCGTGCAGCAGCATGACCGCTTTTCCGAAAGGAAAATATTGTGAAAAACGGTAAGCCCTCCGAAAAATGCAGCAGAATGACGCATTTCTTGTCCAAATTCAAAAAAGCATCGGCCGCAAACAAGACAAATTTTAGAGGCCCTCCCGTGAGCCGATTTTCCGCCGGCGCGCGTGAAGCAGCAGAGCGCCTTTCAAAAAAGGTCTGATGCACGGCGGGGGGCGGCCTAGATTCGGGCCTTGCGCTTATGTCTTCATCACTGCGCGACGGGAAGAAGGTCTCCCGAAAAGTAATCTCTGATGCCGCCGGTACTGAAAAAAGGGGCCGATCAAGGCCCCTCTGAATTCATTCATCTCGTGCGGCGGAGCATTACATTTTGATCATTTTCTTGGTGATCAATTCTCCGTCAGCATAGAGGCTGCAGTAGTAAATGCCCGGGGCGTAGCGCCCGGCATCCCAAGTGGTGCTGTGGTTGCCTTCCGAAAACTGCCCTTCGATGAGTGTATGCAACTTTCGGCCTTGTGCGTCTGACACTTCCAATACAATGCGCGCATCATAGGGGAGGTAGAAGTCGATTCTTGTCTCCGAGGTGAACGGATTGGGATAATTCTGCTCGAGAATCACCTTGCCCTGCGCACCGTCCGGAGCGGTTGCCGGCGCCTTGCCCCCGCAGCAATTATCCATATCGCGTTTTGCGGTGTCAAAGGTAGCTACGGCCTGTTCGAGGGCCTCTTGCATGGCAGAGAGCTGTGCTGCCTGCGCAGCGACAAGGTCTTTGAGTGCGTTGATTTCTTCTTCTTGTTCGGCAATGAGGTCGGGGAGTTCATCGGTGAGCTGGGCTTGTTCTTTGAAGGCTGCGAC
>PXBH01000205.1 GCA_003565555.1 Cryomorphaceae bacterium
AAAAGGGCGCCGCAATGACGCCCTGAAATGTGCCGAAGAAGGGACTCGAACCCCCACGCCCGATGGGCACATGTCCCTGAAACATGCGTGTCTACCAATTTCACCACTTCGGCAAGCGGGCCGCAAAGATAAGGAGGTTTTTTGAATGGGAAGAAGTTTTTTTCAGAATCCGTGCGCGGGAGACCGCCGCAAAAAAAAACCGGTCGCGAAGACCGGTTCTTTTTGTGGGCGATGTAGGAGTCGAACCTACGACCCCCTGCTTGTAAGGCAGGTGCTCTAAACCAACTGAGCTAATCGCCCTGATTTGCGCTAAAGCGGGTGCAAATATAGATGAATTTTCACACAGACCAATACCCGAGCAAAAAAAAATCACAGTACCTCCGCGACTACAAAAATGCTCCCGCCCGCAAATACCAAATCGTCCTCGTCGGCGGCAGTGCGCGCAGCTGCGAGTGCAGCCGCCACACTCGGATATGTGTCTCCGGTCAGTTGAAATGCAGCCGCCTCATCCCGAAGCAGTGCAACGTCCTTGCCGCGGGGCACATCGGGTTTGCACCAATAGTACCGGGCGTCCTTCGGCAGAAGTGCGAGAACCTCGTCGGCAGCTTTATCAGCGGCCATGCCCCACACGATGTGAAGCCGGCGGTAGCGCTCTGCGGCGAGCATACCCGTTACCATGGCCACACCCTCGACGTTGTGCCCCACATCCACAATGGTACGAGGCTTGTCGGAAATTACTTCCCACCTCCCGCGCAGGCCCGTGTTGGATATGACCTTAGCAGCACCGGCAATGAGGGAGCGGTCCGGAATACTCCATCCACGGGCACGCAGCACGCGGACCGCTGCGGCTACCGTACGCATATTTTCCTCCTGACAGCTGCCGCCGAGGTCGGTTTGCAGCCCCTCGTCCGAAGCGGTGACGGCGATGAATTCCGATCCGGCCTCCCCCGCCTTACGGGTCAGCACTTCCAGAGCTTCGGGTTCGTTCTCACTGACCACTACAGGCACACCCGGCTTGATGATTCCGCCCTTCTCACCCGCAATCGCGGCGAGGGTCGTGCCCAAAAACTGTTGGTGGTCGTAGCCGATCGAAGTGATCACCGAAACCTCGGGCACCACCACATTGGTGCTGTCCAAGCGGCCGCCCATCCCCGTTTCCAGCACGGCGATGTCGACCTCCTCTTCGGCGAAATACGCAAATGCCATGCAGCAGGTCAGCTCAAAAAAGGAGGGCGAAAGGTCCCGAATGAGATCGGGATTTCGCTCCAAAAACTGCACCACGGCGGCTTCCGGAATCATCTCGCCGTTGATGCGGATGCGCTCCCGAAAGTCCTTGAGGTGAGGAGAGGTAAAGAGTCCCGTCTTGTATCCCGCTTCCGCAAAAATCGCCGCGAGGGCAGAGGCAACCGAACCCTTGCCGTTGGTACCCGCCACGTGCACGGATTTGAATTTTCGCTCAGGATTGCCGAGGCGTCGACAGAGCTCAAGGCTGTTCGAAAGGTCGTTTTTATAAGCTGCGGCCCCCGTGCGCTGAAACATCGGCAAGCGGGTGAAAAGAAAGGCCACGGCCTCCCCGTAGGTCATCATTGGAGTCGGAAAACGTATTTTACCTTTCCCCGCTGCTCAAAGGCGGCACCTTGGTCCGGGTTGAACCGAAAGTTGTTGAGCACATCATTGGTCGCCAAGTTGATCAGGTATTGCGATGTGGTGGTCGATTCCCGAAGGTTCGGGGTTGCGGCCGTCACTTTGCCCGCGCGGTTCACGGTGATGTTGAGCACCACGATTCCCTCCTCTTTGGTGTCGCGAATTTTAGTACCGTAGCCCGGCACCATACTCCTTCCCGCGAGCTGCCATGAGCCCGTGCCTTCGCCGATGGATCCCTGACCTTCGCTGCCGTCAGGGTCACCTTGTGCTCCCTCTCCGCCGGTATCACCCTGCGTACCCGTACCGGGCTTTCCGAAGGCATCCATCGCTTTGCGAAGCTCGTCACTGATTTGGGGCTTTTCCTCTTCGGGTTCGGGCTTGGGGTCGGGTTTCTCGGTCGGTTTTTTCTCGGGCTTGGGGTCGGGTTTCTTTTTCGGTTCGGGCTTCTCCTCCTCGGCCGAGGGCACGGCTATATCACTTGACTCGTCGGTCACCACTTCCTCCTCTGTTTCCTCAGGCGCAGTCTCGGGCTCAGGCGGGGCCGTGGGCGGCGGAGTGGGTGTGGGCTGCGGCTGTATATCGGCCATGGAACCTTGGGTATCCCAGCCGAATTCGATCGAAGCACCCTGCGGCTCGGGGAGCGGTACGGGCTGCTTCAGCCCGAAAAACAGAAAAAGAAAAGTGATGATCGCGTGGAAAACCACCGCAATAATCGCCGCCTTTCGCTTTCTCTTTTTTTCTTCGGGGTCTGTCAGCATAAGATCAATTGGGCTTGGTGGCCAATACGATTCTCCAGTTGTTGCGCTTGGCAATGTCGAGCACCTTCACGGTCTCGCCGGTCGGTACACGCTGATCCACGTGGAGTACAATACTCGGGCGCTCCACGGAAGCCAGGTTGACGGAAAGTTCCGTCTCCAGATTATCAGCGTTGATGATCTTATTGTTCACGCTGTAGTTCAGGTCACTGTCGATCCTAAGCGCCACATTCTGCTTGGCATCCGCGCGGTTTTTGCTCACGGGAAGGTCTACCGGAAGGGAATACGGCGACACGAGGGTGGAGAGGATAATAAAGAAGATCAACAGCAGGAATACCAGGTCCGTCATGGACGACATGCTGAAACTCGCGTTGACTTTATTTCTCGATCTGAGGTTCATCGCGCTTAGATTCCGGGCTGTTCGAGCAGGTCAATAAATTCGATGGATTGCCGCTCCATGCCGTGCACCACTTTATCCACCTTCACCACGAGAATATTGTAGGCCATATAAGCCACGATGCCGATGATGAGTCCGGCCACCGTGGTAATCATGGCCTGCATGATACCGCCGGAGAGGGCTTCAATTTCCACACCGTTTCCGGAAATTTTCATGGCATGAAAGGTCATGATCATCCCGATCACCGTTCCGAGAAAGCCGATCATAGGCGCGGCGCCCGCCACTGTGGCCAACACGGGAAGGCCTTTTTCCAGTTTGTAAATCTCGAGTTTTCCCACATTTTCGATGGAGGCGCTCACATCGTCCATGGGCTTTCCGATCCGGGCCACACCCTTATCGATCATCCTGGCTACGGGCGTATTCTCGGAGATGCAGAGGCTTCGCGCGGCATCCAGCTTTCCTTCGCTCACATAGTCCTTGATGCGGTTCATAAAGTCTTTGTCCTGCTTAGAGGCCTTCTTGATGGCCATCCACCTTTCGGCAAAAATGTAAACAGCGAGCACGGAGAGAATGGCCAGAGGCACCATAATGTACCAGCCGCCGCCCGCGATGAGTTCCCATATTGAAATGGTCTCTTCGGTCACGGTGTCTTGCACCAAAGTATCAGCCTCGGCAGAGGCGGCATTGATTTGCAGTAAGAGGGGTGTCTTCATGTAGACAAGGATAACGGTTGATATGGTACTAAACGCCGGAGGGGTTCGGAAATTATGAACCCATGAGTATGAATACCGTTGCACCGGCCACATAACCCAGCAATGCCAGCCAGCTCAAGTGCTTCATATACCAGATGAAATCGATCCGCTCGATACCCATGGCCGCTACCCCTGCGGCAGAGCCGATGATCAGGGCGCTCCCTCCTGTACCTGCGCAATAGGCCAGAAACATCCAGAAAGTGCCGTTTTGCGCAAATACCCCTGTCTCTGCGATCGGATACATTCCCTGCGCGGCGGCCACCAGCGGCACATTATCCACGATGGCCGAGAGCAGCCCGATGGAGAGATTAATGACGTAGATATCGCCGATGGTCTCATCGAGGTACCCGGCGAGGTTGCCGAGGGTGCCTACCTCTTGAAGTGCAGCCACACCGAGGAGAATCCCCAGAAAGAACAGCACCGAAGCCGAATCGATCTTCTTCAATACCCCGATCACAGCCAGCTTTTTTCGGGCATTGTAGCTTCGGTTGCGGTGCATCACTTCCGTTACGGCCCACATTACCCCGAGGCTGAGCATCATTCCCATGAAAGGCGGCAGGTGGGTGACGGTTTTAAAAAGGGGCACGAAAAGCAGCCCGAAAATGCCGACGAAAAAAATCGTCCTTCGCTCCCCGTCGGTAATTTTTGCATCCTCCTCATCATCATGCTTTACGATGGGTCTGTGAATGGTGCCGCGCATGGTAAAAGTCAGAATGAGCAAGGGCAGCACCACGGCCGCTGTACTCGGTATGAAGAGGTGGGTGACGATTTCTACGGTATCCGGGAGCTGCTTCTTGATCCAGAGCATGGTGGTGGTCACATCCCCGATGGGCGACCAGGCGCCTCCGGCATTCGCGGCAATCACCAGAAAGCCCACGAAAAACCACCGCGTAGGGCGGTCCCGAATCAGCTTTCGCAAAAGCGAGATCATCACAATCGTGGCGGTCAGGTTGTCGAGCACGGCACTGAAAAAGAAGGTAAGCGTGCTGAGAATCCAGATCAGCTTCACTTTGTTGTCCGTCTTGATACGGTCGGTGATGAGTTTGAAACCGCCGTGGGCATCTACGGTTTCCACAATGGTCATGGCCCCGAGCAGGAAAAAGAGGATGCTCGCTATCTCGCTGAGGTGGTGAAGCAATCGGCTTTCCAGGAAGGAAGGCACGAGTTCAGACTCTTTCAGAAAGGTATTGTCTTCGGCAAAATCAATGAAATAATGGTAGATGCCCTGCGGCACCTCATCGACACCGAGTACGAAAATGGCCCAGCATACTGTACCGAGTAAGAGGGCGGAAGCCGCTTTGTCGAGTCTCAACGGGTGTTCGAGTGCTATGGCGAGATACCCGAGGATGAAGACAATGATGATCGCTATTTCCATACCTCAGACCAATTGTGAAAGGGCTATTTCGAAGGCAGTAGCCGCCATATTCTTTCCGGAAGGATTTCGCTTGATTACTTCGCTCAGGGCATTTTTGATGATCTCAGAGGTGTCGCCGAAAATCGCTTGGTCACTCATCTCCACGTCCTTTCCCATGCAGTACGCAAAAACCCGTGCCATTCCGCAATTGGCGATAAAATCAGCCACAATTCCCGTGCGCTCATCGGCGTAGGCCATGGTGGGCCCGAAGAAAATCTCCGGATCGGCGAAGGGCACATTGGCACCGCACGCCACTACTTCGAGGCCGCTTTCCAGCATGGCATCCACATGGCGCTGCTCAATGAGTCGGGAAGCTGCACAGGGCAAAAACACCTCTGCGGGAAGCTTCCAGATTTCTCTTTCGGTCTCCTCGAAACTGAGCATATCATCACTGCGCAGTTTGTTTCCGTCCTTGTTCAGGAAAAGTTCACGAACCTCCGCTTTGGACAAACCTTCGGGGCGAATGATCCCGCCCGAACGGTCGATGATACCCACGACGGATACATCGGCCTCAGAGAGGTAGTAGGCTGCTGCTGCACCCACATTCCCCCAGCCCTGAATGATGGCGCGCTTTCCGCGGTAGTCTTTTCCCGAAAGGGTGTAGTAATGCAGAATGCTCACGGCCACTCCGTAACCTGTTATCAGGTCGGCAATCACGTATTTTCTCGAAGGATCGGGTGAGAATTGGGGGTCTTCCACTACCTTGGACACCCCGAAGCGGAGCTGCCCGATTTGGTGGATTTTTTCATTCTCACGCGGGTTGAAATGTCCGTTGACCACACCCTCCTGCGGGTGCCAGAGCCCGAAGCTTTCCGTAATGGGAATCACTTCGTGGATCTCGTCAATATTGAGGTCACCGCCGGTTCCGTAATAATTCTTGAGGAGCGGGGTTACCGCCTTGTACCAGCGCTCGAGTACACCGCGCTTTCTCGGGTCATTCGGATCGAAATTGATCCCGCTCTTGGCGCCGCCGATCGGAGGGCCGGAGACCGAAAATTTCACTTCCATGGTTTTGGCGAGGGATTCCACCTCGCGCTGATCGAGGCCGACCCGCATTCTGGTACCCCCTCCGGCAGCTCCTCCCCGCAGGGAGTTGATGACCACCCAGCCCACAGCCTCCGTTTCGGGATCATTCCATTCGAATATGATTTCGGGCTTCTTTTCCTCGAAAGTCCTGAGAAGTTCCTTCATGGGCGCAGGGATTGGATTTCGGGCGCAAAGATAGCAATCCGGAAGGTTTATGGCGCCCGATCAGGAATTACGGCTCCGGGACAACGGCTATACCGGCCGGCAGGTATACAGCGCCTGCGGTGACAGCGCTCTCTGCACCTGTTACTGCATGGATTACATTCTGTCTTCCCTCCAATCTCAACCGGGCGAGCAGCGCAAAAATAACGGCCTCCTTGGCCTCTGTCATTTGCGGATCTGCGGTTTCCGCAGTGCAGCGGAGCCTCTGCGCGATGGTGTCGATCAGAAAGGTATTGAATGCTCCCCCTCCGGAAAAGAGAACCCTCCCGCCGGCGGGGACACCTTGCAATGCCGCCGCCAGTCGATCGGCAATGTGCACTACAGCAGTAGCCGCAAGGTCCGGTACCGAAGCGGACTCGGGAGAAAAAAGCGGCAAGAATTCCTCTTCAAACCATTCTCTGCCGAGGGACTTGGGCGGAGTCTTTCGGTAATAAGCGAGCCTGCCTAAGCGCTTGAGCAGATCGGGCAGCGGACTTCCTGAGGCGGCAAGGGCACCGCCTTCGTCATAGGCCTTCCCTACCCTTTGCGCCAGCTCATTGAGAATGAGGTTTGCGGGGCAAACATCATAGGCAAGGGGAGGTTGATTTTTCATCAGGCTTACATTGGCCACTCCTCCGAGGTTCACGCAAGCATCATAGGCTCCGAAGAGCAAGCGATCACCGAGGGGCACAAGGGGTGCTCCCTGACCGCCGCGGGCCACATCTTGTCGTCTGAAATCGCATACCACCGGCAGCCCCGTGAGCTCCGCGAGCATACCGCCGTTGAGCATTTGGAAAGTGAGGTGCTGATCGGGCCGATGAAACACGGTGTGGCCGTGGGCCCCAATATAGGCGGGCACGGCATCCGTCTCGGCGCGAAGCTGCCGGATGCCGGCGGCGGTGAAGGCCGTGAGCTCATTCTCGAGGAGAAACAGCTCACGCGACGGCAGGTGCATTACCGAAACCAACCGGCTCCGCAAATTTTCCGGAAAGGGAAGGGAAAGAAAACGGAGCAGCCGGAAAGAATCTCCGGAAAAATCACAAAGGGCCAGATCGATGCCGTCGCAGGATGTGCCTGACATCACTCCGATTCCGATCGGAGAAAACCGGTGACCCCATACCTCAGGCGCTGCCATAACAATCCCAAAGGAATAACTAAATTTGCACACCGAAAAATAAACCACAACTCGAATGAATTTTGAATTAACTGAAGAGCAAATTGCAGTGAGGGATGCGGCGAGAGATTTTGCTCAAAACGTCCTGAAGCCGGGCGTGATCGAAAGAGACAATGAACAGCGGTTTCCGAAAGAAGAAATGAAGCAGCTGGCTGAGCTGGGCTTCATGGGTATGATGACCGATCCGAAATACGGCGGCTCGGGAATGGACACCGTATCTTATGTGCTGGCCATGGAAGAAATTTCCAAGATCGACGCCTCCGCCTCCGTGTGCATGTCAGTCAACAACAGCCTGGTATGTTGGGGCTTGGAGACTTTCGGCACGGAAGCACAAAAGGAAAAATACCTCAAACCCCTGGCTTCCGGCGAAAAAATCGGTGCTTTCTGCCTCAGCGAGCCCGAGGCCGGCTCCGATGCGACCTCACAACGCACCACCGCCATCGACAAAGGCGACCACTACCTGCTCAACGGAACAAAAAACTGGATCACCAACGGCGGTACGGCTTCGATATACCTCGTAATCGCGCAAACGGATGCGGAAGCCGGACACCGCGGCATCAACTGCCTGATCGTAGAGCGGGGCATGGATGGATTCATCGTAGGCGCTAAGGAAGACAAGCTCGGCATTCGCGGGAGCGATACCCATACGCTGATGTTTCAAGACGTAAAAGTGCCCAAAGAAAACCGCGTGGGTGAAGACGGTTTCGGATTCAAGTTTGCCATGAAGACCCTCTCCGGAGGACGCATCGGCATCGCGGCCCAGGCTCTGGGTATCGCGAGCGGGGCATACGAGCTGGCCAAAGCCTACAGCAAGGAGCGCGTGACTTTCGGTAAGCCTATCCACGAACATCAGGCCATCGCCTTCAAGCTGGCTGACATGGCTACAGAAATAGAAGCGGCCCGCCTGCTCTGCATCAAGGCGGCCCAACTCAAGGACCGGGGAAAGAATTACGGTACGGCCTCATCCATGGCCAAACTCTTCGCGAGTAAGGTGGCCATGGACACCACTGTAGAAGCGGTGCAGGTACACGGCGGATACGGCTTCGTAAAAGAATACCACGTGGAACGACTCATGCGCGATGCCAAAATCACGCAGATCTACGAGGGCACGAGCGAGATACAGAAAATCGTCATCAGCCGCGCCGTACTCAAGGACTGAGCCTTTTCGCAGCTCCCTGCGGCGCAAGTCGAAAGCCCTTAAAAAGGGGTTCAGAGCACCTCAACAGCCTTCTCCAGAGCTACCAATCGGCTGCCTTTGAGCAGCACGGTGCGGTTCCGGAGGGGGTTGTTTTGCAAATGGGCGAGGAGGTCGGAAGTTTGGTCAAACCGGCGGAAGCCGGAAGTATCTGCTGCCCCGAAAAGCGGCCCTACGAAAAAGGCTTCCAGCCCGAGTGTGCGCACTTGTTCTACCAGTGCGGCGTGCTCCTCCTCTGAGGAAGCGCCCAGTTCATGCATCTGTCCGAGAATGGCGATTTTGTTCGGTTCGGGCCTTTCGGCAAAATGGGCCAAGGCGAAGGCCATGCTGGAAGGGTTGGCATTGTAGGCGTCCAAAATCACGGTGTTTCGCTCCGTTTTGACCGATTGAGAGCGGTTTTGAGTAGGGCGGTAGGCCTCGAGTGCCTCTTTCACTGCAGCGTGATCTACACCGAAATACCTCCCGATGCATACCGCGGCAAGTATATTGACGAAGTTGAATCCGCCCGTGAGTTCCGTAACGATCTCATCACTTTCGAAATCACCCTGGCGGTAGCGCAAGCCTGCATTTACTCCGCCGAGGGGCTGCCCGGTAATGTAGGCTCCTTCGCGGGTGCCGAAAGTGACGGCATTCATTCCGCGGGCCATATCCGTGAGCACGGGATCATCCGCGTTGAGAAATACACGGTGATCGGAATTTTTCCGCAGAAAATCGAAAAGCTCTCCTTTACCTTTTCGCACACCCTCAAGGCCTCCGAACCCCTCGAGGTGGGCCTTCCCGATATTGGTAATCATCCCGAAATCAGGACGGGCTATTTCAGAGAGGGCTTTGATCTCCCCCTGATGGTTGGCTCCCATTTCGATAACTGCCATTTCAGCATCGGCGGGAACAGAGAGCAAAGTGAGCGGCACGCCGATGTGGTTGTTCAGGTTTCCGCGGGTGTACGTTACTGCATATTTTTTTTCCAGAACGGCAGCAATCAATTCCTTATTGGTGGTTTTGCCGTTGCTTCCCGTGAGCCCGATCACGGGACATTTGAGATGAGACCGGTGGTGGCGCGCCAGCTCCTGCAAGGTGTCGAGCGCATCAGCCGTTACGGTGATATTCTCCTTCCCCGCAAGCGCAGGATCGTCCGCCACTACATGCAGAGCGCCTTGTGCAAGTGCCTTTTCGGCAAATGCATTGGCATCGAAGTTGGGGCCTTTCAGGCAGAAGAAGATCGATCCCTCAATATCAGCTCGGGTATCTGTACTGACCTTTCGGGTACGCTTGTATATTGCGTAAAGACGGGCTATATCCATGGGGCAAAAATAAAAACCCGGCGCGAAGGCCGGGCTTTTAATGTCTCAATTCGATGGATATTACCGCTGATTCAGACCTACGGGGCTTCCCACACGGTCCATGGCGCAGCGGAAACCTATGGTGGCAGTGGCTTTGCGCTCGTCCATGTAGCGGCGGGTACCGGGGCTCAGGTAGTAAGCGCGGTCTCTCCAAGACGCACCTTTGTAGACGCGCGCCCTGTTGCTGATGAGCGTGGTGCTTCCCGCGTTGTACATCAGGTTGTCACTGTCATCACCGGAGAGGTAATCTACCGAACTCAGCGGGTCACCGTCACGATAATTGATATTGTCGGCAATTCGGTAATTGTCGCGGTCAATGTTTTCTTCCGGGCGCACTTTGCGCATGCGCAATCCACCGGGAGTATCTTCCACGTAGTCTCCGAGTCCGGTAAGCAGCTTCGGAGCGATGCGCAGATTACTCGAGCGGATTTGCTGAAGTCCGTCGCGAATTAAGGTATAGGCCTCATCATTTTTACCGTCGTTGAAGCGATCTTCAGCCTGCTCAGCAAAAGAAATCATGTTTTCAACGAGCTGTACTTCTTCCGCATTCAGTTTTCCTTCCGTCATTGCGCTAAACTTTCGCAGGTAGTCGAGAACGCCTTCTACATCATAGGTTACGATATTCAGCTTCTCGTCAATATTACCTTCGCTGTCCAGCACTTTTGTCTTGAAGACATTACCTCTGAAGGGGCGGAACTCGTCCATATCTTCAAGGCTGAGGGGGCGGTATACGTCCATCACCCATTCACTCACATTGCCGGCCATATTGTAAAGTCCGTAGTCATTGGGCTGGTATGCAAAAATGGGTGCGGTCACGTCGGCGTTATCGTTGAGGCTTCCGGCTACACCCATGTAGTCACCGCGTCCGCGAACGAAGTTGGCCACAAACTCGCCGTAGAAGCGGCTGTTGCTGTTACCGTCGCGCACGAAATGTCCGTCCCAGGGGTACACCCTGCGTTGCGTAACGAGTTCCTGAAAAGTATTGCCCACAAGGCCGTAGGCTGCAAATTCCCACTCCGCTTCGGTCGGGAGGCGGTACCTGGGCAGGAGGATTCCGTCCTCCATGCGCACATTTCTGAATTCTTTGTCCGGGTCCAAATCGGGCAGCCCGTCTACGCGCTTACCGCTCTCGTACTGACCGGCCAGGTAAGCATCGGTGCTGAAGTGGTCTTCGTTGTACTGTTGCGGAAAGTGCTCAAAAAGTCCTTCGCGGATCAGAATGGCCTCGTTCACACGGTCAGACCTCCACGCGCAAAAATCATTGGCCTGAAGCCAGTTCACGCCGACTACAGGATAATCGCTGTAGGCAGGGTGGCGCAGGTAGTAATCAACGTAAGGTTCGTTGTAGGCCAGCTTCGATCTCCATACGAGGGTATCCGGCAGGGCTTTGTCATAAATTTCGGGATAATCCTCTCCGTACACCCGCTTGAGCCAGTAGAGGTATTCGAGCCAGTAGGAGTTGGACACTTCGGTTTCGTCCATGTAAAAAGAAGATACCGTCACCCTGCGCGGGATGTTGTTCCACTCTTCCATGACCATTTCTTCGGTGGCACCCATGGTGAAGGTACCGCCTTCAATCAGCACGAGGCCGGGACCCGTCTCTTGCTCGAAGTAGGGAATTTTTTCAAATCCGCCGTTTCTGGCATCATTGTAATTCCACCCCGTGGCGTTTGATGTCTCATACCTGCACGCGGGAAACAGAAGGACTGTCGCCAACAGTGCCGATACGGCAGTGAGATAACTGAAATTGCTTTTCATGGTGTTCATGATTTCGATGCAGGTTGTCGAATAACTAAAAAGCAGGGCACTTTATTGCCCTGAACTTCTTCTTGGTGGGTGCGCAATTGAAATTTAACGCGAAAGAAATTTCATGCGATCCCATTGTTTGGGTGGTGAGGCGGCTGGTGGTAAGGTCGTAGCTGTAGCCCACCTTGAACCGATCCGTTTCTACCCCGACCAAAATAATCATGGCATCGCCGAAACGGTACCATGTACCGAGAATCAACGGGCCTTTTTGCGCATACAGTCCGATATTGATTTGCTCGAAATCGAATTGGCGCTGGTAAAGGATATTCGGAGAGATCGACGCATCGGTTTCTCCGCGGATATCTTTTTTAATAGGTATGTTGGCTCCCGCGTGCACGGTATATCTTCTTTCTAACGGAGCTTCCGCCACGATCAGTGATTCATTGGGTTCAAACAGGTGGTGTACGGCAAGTCCGCCGTAAAAGGTTTCACTGAAGATGACCGCACCGGCAGAAAAGTCGACATTATCTACATTTCCGCCTCTGGGTGTATCTTGGGTTTGATAGATAAATCCTCTCCGCGGATCAATTTGGTCTCCGAAAGTGAGTCGGCTCCAGTCGAGCGACCGCTGAAAATAGGCGGCTTGAAATCCTGCTTGCATGGACACCTTATCGGAGATGGTGAGCTGATACGAGTAAATCGCGTTGATGGAAAAAGAATTGAGGGTACCGCGACCTGCGTTGTCGTTCATAACATAAAATCCGAGACCGCCGCTCACCGCTTCCACATACTGATCGTAGGAGGCACTGGTGGTCACAAAGTTTCCCGAAAGGGCCGGCCACTGGTTGCGGTAGTTCAAAATACCTCGAGGGCACTTCTGCGTTCCTGCCATTGCCGGATTCAAGTACAAGGGGTTGGCATAAAACTGGCTGAAGATAGGATCTTGGGCCTGACCTTTGTCAACGATAAAAAATGCGCATATCAGCATCAGCGACGCAGCCAAAAACTTAGGCGTACTCAACATATGGGCCGGTATAAAGTCGGTTTTTTCAAAACCCCAATGATACGAATTTTTTTAAACAAGGTTGAAGCGATTTAATTTGATACAATATTAGTTTTGCTCGGTCGTTTTTCCAATGTTTACGGTTAAAAGTACTTCTTTCAGGTTGAACTTACGGCTACGTGCCGCAACCTTTTTTACTGCAGTCTTGAATTTTCAACCTCCCCGAGGGCTCTTTTGATGAATCGCCTCCCGCTCTTAATCTGCTTGTGCTTAATTGTCTATGTGCCGGCCAAGTCACAGTCAACTTTTGAATTCTCCCTGCACTGGAGCGATACCCTTGAAACCTTCACTTTCGCAAATGAGACCTATGCCGTACCTGTACTGAAAGGTGCCGCCCAAAACCACGGCTCGGCTTTTCTTCCGCTGTATGCGGGCAGAATCGATTTGAACAGAGGAAAACGCCCGGTAAATGTGGGCGTGGAGGTCGTAAGCAGCTCCCCCTTTTCGCGGGAAGCTTCCGAAGCCATGAACGATGCGGTAAGCAAAGGGCCGGAAATACCCGAATTTGAATGGCACCTCGGTGAAGAGCGCGGCAAACCCGTTGTGCTCTTTCAACTCAAACCTTGGCGCGAGGGCAGCCGCGGCCTCGAACGGATAGATCAATTTAAGGTGACGATCACCGAAGGAGCTGCACTGCGTTCGGGAAGCCGCGCCACTTTCGCTTCAAACAGCGTGCTGAACAACGGAGATTGGTACCGAATTGCCGTATTGAGCGACGGGGTGCACCGCATCGACCGCAGCTTTCTCACTGCCCTCGGCATTGAGGTAAACAATCTGAACCCCCAAGACCTCAACATTTACGGAAACGGATTCGGACAGCTTCCCTTTCAAAACAATGTACCCCGTCCCGACGATCTGCTGCGAAACCGCATCTATATAGAAGGAGAAAGTGACGGCAGCTTTGACGAGGGAGATTTCATCCTCTTCTACGCCAAAGGTCCGGATAAGTGGAATTACAATACCTCCACCGGGCTGTTTGACCCGAAAAAACACGATTACTCGGACACTTCATATTACTTTATAGGTATCAACACCGGTGACGGCCCTTCGCGCATCACCTCGCTCGGCGCAGGTTCGGGAGCCAATTACGAAACCGGCAGTTTCGATGCATATACTTTTCACGAAGCCAACCGCGAGAATGTGCTGAAAAGCGGAAGAGAGTGGTACGGAGAGAAATTTGATGTGCAGACCTTGTACAATTTCAGCGGGAGTCAGTACACCTTTCCGAACATTGTGCAGGGCACAAAAACTACCGTGCGCGCGGAAGTCATCTCCCGCAATACCACCACATCGAGTAGTTTCACTCTCAATGTGAATAACCTCGATTCGACCTCGGCATCCATTTTCTCAGTTCCCGCGGGTTCGGAAATCCAATTTGCCCGAAGCGCTACTCTGGTGCTGGAGCTGAACAATGCGCCATCCGCCCTCAACATCAACCTCTCATACAACAAGTCCGGCGTTCCCTCGGCCACCGGCTGGCTGAACAGGCTCATCGTGAATACGCGCAGAAACTTGCGTATGGCCGGCAATCAGATGCATTTTCGCGATACGCAAACCGTTGAACCAGGTAGGGTATCGCGTTTTGAAATATCGAATGCACAGGGAATTGCGGAGGTCTGGGAAGTCACGGATCCCACAGACGCAAGGAGAGTTACGCTCTCACGATCAGGGAGTCAGGCTTCCTTTACGGTAAACACGTCGACCCTGCGTGAGTTTATTGCCTTCACGGGGTCCTCCTACCTCACGCCGGTGCCGGGGGTGCGCGTGCAAAACCAAAACCTGCATGCCCTGGGTTCAGACGGACGCATAGACATGGTCATTGTGACTCCGCCCTCTCTGCGGGCCCGCGCCGAGGAGCTCGCCGAACTCCACAGAAATTACGAGCCCGACCCCTTAACCGTGAACGTAGTGGGCTTACAACAGATTTACAATGAGTTCTCCTCGGGCATGCGCGACATCACCTCGATTAAGTGGTTGATGAAAATGCTCTACGACCGCGCCGGAGGCAATGAAGATATGATGCCCCGCTACCTCCTGCTCTTCGGAGACGGGTCATTTGACAATAAAAACACGACGCCCGGTAATTCGAATTTGGTGCCCACCTATCAGTCGCTCAATTCTCTGCAGCCTGTAAACTCATTTGTGAGTGACGACTACTTCGGACTGCTGGGAGACGACGACGGTGAAGGGCTCCTGGACCTGATGGATATCGGCGTAGGGCGCGTCACTGTGAAAAACAATGCCGAAGCCACCTCAGTAGTCAACAAGATCCGGCGCTACATGGAGTCCGGCGGAGGTCTCGGTCAAGACTGCTCCGTATGCGGAGACGGCGGAGGCGCCTTCGGCCCTTGGCGCAACATCATGGCCTTCGTAGCAGACGACGAAGACGGCAACAGCCACATGCGTGTTTCCGACGAAATCATTGACCTCATCGAGGAGGAGACCAATGTGTACAATATGGAGCGTATCTTCATCGATGCCTTTCCGCAAGTGGCCACCCCGGGCGGCTCCCGCTACCCGGAAGCCAATACTGCGATCGATCGAAGGGTGCAAAACGGGGCTTTCATCATCAATTATGTAGGCCACGGAGGGGTCTCGGGCTGGGCACAGGAGCGCATCCTCGATGTACCCACCATTCTGGGCTGGACCAACCGCTTTGCCATGCCGATCTTCATGACGGCTACCTGTGAGTTCACCCGCTTCGACGACCCGCTGCGCACTTCCGCGGGCGAGTATGTGCTGCTCAACGGCAACGGCGGCGGCATCGCATTGATGACGACCACCCGCCTAGTCTATGTGGGGCCCAACCGCAGGCTTGCCAACAATTTCTACCGGGCCTTGCTTGATCGCCCGGACGGTGAAACGGTGACGCGGCTGGGAGACGTGAGTCGCGACTGTAAAAACAGGTCGGTGGAAACCTCCAGTTCCAACCACAGAAACTTTTCTCTCATCGGTGATCCGGCCCTTCCCCTGGCCATTCCGGAACACGATGCATTCGTCACTCAAATCACCGATACAACCGGCGTTCAGGCGGACACCCTGAAAGCCCTCGGCGTGGTGCGCGTGCACGGCGAAATAAGAAGCAGGGGAGGCGGATTGCTCAGCGATTTCGAAGGCATTATGAACGCGACTGTTTATGACCGCATCAAAAATGTAGAAAGTCTGGCCAACGACGCCGGGGCCGTTCCTCACCCCTTCCGACAGCAAGAAGATGTGGTATACCGCGGCAATGCCGAAATTAAGAACGGGAGGTTCACTTTCGACTTCGTATTGCCCAAGGATATTTCCTTCGCCGTAGACAGCACCGCACGTATCAGCCTGTATGCCCGCAGCGAAAAAACAGACGGCCGGGGCTACAAAAACGGCTTGAAAATCGGCGACCGCGATCCCGATGCGGTCGATGACGGAACCGGTCCGGAAGTGAGCCTGTTTATGAACGATGAGAATTTCGTTTTCGGCGGATACACGGATGAAACACCCGTACTGATCGCACAGGTCTTTGACAACAGCGGGATCAATACGGTGGGTACGGGAGTGGGCCACGACATTACCGCCACCCTCGACAACGATCCGAATAAGACCTTTGTGCTCAACGACTTTTATGAAGCCGATCTCAATACTTTCAAGAGCGGACGCATCACCTATCAGTTTGACAAACTCGAACCCGGCAACCATGAGTTGGCGCTCAGGGTATGGAATGTACACAACCGCTCGAGCGAAGAAAAAACCGAATTTGTGGTGGCTGACAGCGAAGAATTTGCCATTGAACGTGTATTGAATTACCCAAACCCGTTCACCACACGCACCGAATTTTTCTTTGAGCACAACCAGAGCTGTGAATTCCTGAACGTGATGATTCAGGTGTACACCGTGAGCGGCAAACTGGTAAAAAGCATCGTAACTGTATCCAATACGGACGGTTTCCGTAATGAACCCATACCGTGGGACGGCCGCGACGATTTCGGCGATCGACTGGCCACGGGAGTCTACGTCTATAAGATCTCCGTGAGAAACCCCGCGGGAGATCAGGTGCAGGAGTTCGAGAAACTGGTAATTTTGAACTGAGCCGGCGTAGATGATTTATGTATATTTGCAACCCTTAAATTAAGGAGAATGAAAAGGATAATTTCTCTCATCCCCGTTGTCCTGCTCACTGTGCTTTCCGCACGCGCGCAGCAAAACGCCATCGACTGCGCAAATGCGGTCGCGGGAAGCAATTGTGATCAGCTTCGGGCCATCACCACTGCTGTTCCTTTCCTGATGATCGGCGGTGACTCCCGCTCGGGCGCCATGGGCGATGCCGGCGTAGCCATCACCCCGGACGCCAATGCGCAGCACTGGAATGCATCAAAACTCGCCTTCAGCGAAGAGGAAATGGAATTTGCCCTCTCTTACAGCCCCTGGCTGCGTCAGCTCGTGGACGACATGAACCTCGCCTACATCGCGGGATACAAAAAACTGAACAAAACCTCGGCAGTGGGGGCCTCATTGCGCTACTTCACCTTGGGTGACATCACCTTTACGGACGTAAACGGTCAGGTGATCCGTCCCTTTCGGCCGGCAGAATTTGCCTTGGACGTGAGCTACTCCCTGCAACTCTCTCCGAAATGGTCGGGAGGACTTACCGCCCGATGGATCAATTCGAACCTCACGGGTGGTGTCAATGTGAGCGGAGCAGATTCGCGCGCGGCCAATGCCTTTGCCGTGGACCTTTCCGCCTACTACAGGGAGTCGGGATTCACCGTGGGTGATATGGACGCCGACGTAGCTTTCGGAGCGGTGATTTCCAATATCGGTAACAAGGTATCCTACACCAATACCGCGCAACGGGACTTTCTGCCCATGAACATGCGCGTAGGAACCGCCTTCACCCTCAACCTCGACCGCTATAACTCATTCACTTTCCTTTACGACGCGAACAAACTCTTGGTGCCCTCCCCCCCGATCTACGACCAAAACCAGCGCGACATCATCTTGGCGGGAAGAGACCCCAACGTCGGTGTGGCTGCGGGTCTTTTCGGGTCTTTCACCGATGCTCCCGGACGACCCATACGCGACGAAGCGGGCGACCCCGTTTTTAATGCCGACGGAATGCTGGAGATCGAGCCGGGCAGCGTACTTCAGGAAGAACTTCGCGAGATCATGCACTGCTTCGGAGTGGAGTACTGGTACGCCAAGCAGTTTGCCGTGCGCTTCGGGTACTTTTACGAGCACCCCACCAAAGGAAACCGGCAGTTCTTTACCGCGGGATTCGGATTTCGCTACAATATGTTCGGCTTCGACCTCTCTTATTTGATTCCCACGGAGCAGCGAAACCCACTGGCAAACACTCTGCGGTTCTCCCTCTCCATGGCTTTCAATAAGTCGGGACAGTCGCCCATTCTCGACAACCAATAAATAGGTATGGCGCTGCCGGATATCCGCACAGGTTTCGGTTATGACGTTCATCAGCTCCGGCCGGGAATTCCCTTCATGCTCGGCGGAATCGAGGTTCCCCACCACAGCGGGGCGCACGGCCATTCAGACGCCGACGTCCTTCTTCACGTGATCTGCGATGCACTGCTCGGGGCGGCCAATATGCGGGATATCGGATTCCACTTCCCGGACACGGATCCCGCTTACAAAGGCATCGACTCTAAAAAGCTCCTCGCCGAGACTTACGCGCTGGTCCGCGAAAAGGGCTACCGCCTGATGAATATGGATGCTACGGTATGTCTTGAGCAACCGAAACTCAAACCCCTCATTCCGGAGATGACCGCCTGCATAGCAAACATCCTTCAGGTGCCTGAGGATGCCGTATCCGTCAAAGCAACTACCACCGAAAAACTCGGATTTACCGGAAGGGAGGAAGGCGTAAGCGCTTATTGCACCTGCCTCATCGGCCGATGATCCTTTGATTGCCTATATTGGGAGAAAATTTCCGAATGGAAAGAAAAGAATTCAAGTTTCACTACCACACTGCCGAAAGCACGGAAGCGCTGGAGCCTCGAGATGCCGCCCTCTACCGGGAAGCCCTCGAGGCAATGAACTCGGCTTATGCGCCTTACAGCAAATTCTTTGTGGGCGCAGCGGTGGAACTCGAAAACGGGGTCATCGTACGGGGGAGCAATCAGGAAAACATCGCCTATCCGAGCGGCCTATGTGCGGAGCGGGTGGCCATCTTTGCCGCCGCTTCAAAATATCCCGGGGTTAAAATGCGCGCCCTTGCCATCGTGGCCTCTTACCGCGGTGAAAACGCAGACCCGGCACCGGCCGGCACCGAAAAAAGCGACAGCGTAACGCCCTGCGGAGCCTGCCGACAGGTGATCACCGAATACGAACGCCTCCTCGGGTCGCCTATCAGAATCATCACGGGCGGTGAAAACGGCACGGTCATCATTCTCGACAGTGCACAGGCCTTGCTTCCGCTCGTATTTTTCAGTGAGGCCCTCACAAAACAAGTGAAGTAAGCGACGGCCTAAGTGTTTGTTTGACATCTGCTGTGTATATTTGTGCCCCAAGTTCAAATAAAGGCATGGCGACAAAGACAGCAAAAAACACGAAATCAAAGTCTTCCGACAAGGAAAAGACAAGTTTTTCGAAAGACACCTATCTCAAATGGTACGAGAGCATGCTCTTGATGCGCCGCTTTGAGGAGAAGTGCGGACAGCTCTATATTCAGCAAAAATTCGGTGGCTTCTGCCACCTCTACATCGGTCAGGAAGCGCTGCTCGCAGGCATGGTTTCCGCCATGGCAAAAGATGACCGCGTGATTACCGCTTATCGCGACCACGCCCACCCCATTGCCCTGGGTACCGACCCCAAATATGTGATGGCCGAGCTGTACGGCAAAACCACCGGAACCTCAAAAGGTAAAGGCGGATCTATGCACATGTTTGACAAAGAGCGCAATCTCTTCGGCGGACACGGCATCGTAGGCGGGCAAATACCTCTCGGTGCGGGAATCGCATTTGCCGACAAGTACCGCGGAGAAAAACACGTGACCTACTGCTTCATGGGCGACGGTGCAGTGCGTCAGGGATCCCTGCACGAGACCTTCAACATGGCTATGGTGTGGAAACTGCCGGTAGTCTTCGTGATTGAGAACAACAACTACGCCATGGGAACCTCGGTGAAGCGGACCTCCAATGTGCATGACCTGAGTAAAATAGGCCTCAGCTACGAGATGCCCTCAAAGGGTGTGAACGGCATGAAGTGTGAAGACGTGCACGAGGCATTTGCGGAAGCGGCCGAACACTGCCGCAGCGGCAAAGGCCCCTACCTCCTGGAGATGCGCACCTACCGCTACAAGGGCCACTCGATGAGTGATCCGGCCAAGTACCGTACCAAAGAAGAGGTGGAAAACTACAAGCAGCAAGACCCCATCACCCTCACCCGAGAGACCATTGAGAAAAACAAATGGATGGACGAGGAAGCCTTTAAGGAGATGGACAAAAAGATTAAAAAACAGGTCGAAGAATGTGTGAAGTTTGCCGAGGAGTCACCGGACCCCAAGCCTGAAGAACTTTACGAAGACGTGTATTACCAAGACGATTACCCATACGTAAAAGCTTAAGCAAGGAATGGCTGAAATAGTAAGAATGCCGAAGCTCAGCGACACCATGGAAGAAGGTGTCGTGGCAGAGTGGCACAAGAAGGTAGGCGATCAAGTGGAATCAGGTGATCTCCTCGCAGAGATCGAAACGGATAAAGCCACCATGGAGTTCGAGTCCTTTCAAGACGGGGTTCTCCTCCACATCGGTGTGGAAAAAGGAGATGCCGCCCCTGTAGATTCCATCCTGGCGATCCTCGGCGAAGAGGGCGAAGACATCCAAGACCTGCTCGACGGCGAAGCTGAAGGAAAGGACGACAAGAAGAAAAAGAGCGAAGAAAAGGACGAGAAGGAAGAAGAAAAGGAAGAGCGCTCCAAAGAATCTGACAGCAAGGAAGAAGACGACGCTGAAGAAGATAAAAAAGAGAAGGAAGAAAAGTCAGAGAAGGAAGATAAGAGCGAAGATAAGTCTGCGAAAGACAGCGGAGCATCCAAAAAATCTTCCGCCACTGCGGACGGGCGCATTAAGGCCTCTCCCCTGGCCCGAAAAATGGCTGAAGAGAAAGGCATTGACATTGCCGATGTGGACGGAACCGGTGAAGGCGGACGCATCGTGATGCGCGACATTGAAAGCTACAAGCCGAAGGCCAAACCCGCTGCTGTAGCCACGGCCGCAGGTGAAGAAAGCTATACCGAGGAGAATGTATCGCAAATGCGCAAAACTATAGGAAAGCGCTTGAGCGAAAGCAAATTTACAGCGCCGCATTTCTACCTCACCATGGAGATCGACATGGGCCACGCGATGAAACAGCGTGCATCGATCAACAAAGCGATTGAGCCGGCCAAGATTTCCGTGAATGACCTTGTAATCAAAGCGGCCGCTGCGGCACTGAAAAAGCACCCAAAAGTGAACGCCTCCTGGCGCGGTGATAAAATTCGGTACAACGAGCACGTCCACATCGGCGTGGCAGTTGCCGTAGACGAAGGCCTGCTCGTGCCTGTGGTGCGGTTTGCGGACACCAAGCCGCTGGTCACCATCAACGGTGAGGTCAAAGATTTTGCCGAAAAGGCGCGAAGCAAAAAGCTGCAACCGTCTGACTGGGAAGGCAACACCTTCACCATTTCCAACCTCGGAATGTTTGGTATCGAAGAGTTTACGGCCATCATCAACACGCCCGATGCCTGCATCATGGCAGTGGGAACCATCGTGGAAAAGCCCGTGGTGAAAAACGGAGAAATCGTCGTGGGACACACCATGAAAGTCACCCTGTCTTGCGACCACCGCGTGGTGGACGGAGCCGTGGGCTCCGCATTTTTGCAGACGTTCAAAAAGTACATGGAGAATCCTGTGCTGATGATCGCTCAGTAAAATTTGAATGAACAATCAAGCTTGAAAAGCTCCCGATCAGGGGGCTTTTTTTATTTCTCACCGAGGTGCTTGAGGGCCTCCCGCCTGCTCAGCGGACTCAAGGCGGTCTCCGCGACAAATCTGCGGACAGCCTCGGGCTCGGTGCGTGCGTATTGGCGCAGGGACCACCCGATAGCCTTGCGGATAAAAAACTCCTCCGATCCGGAGAGCCGCCGAATAAAGTCAAAGAGCAGGGTCGCATCGGTTTCTCCCTTGTATGTCAGTTGAAATAAAAGGCAGGTGCGCCGCAGCCAAAGGCTGTCTGACTGCATCCATGCGGCGGTACAGGGTGCGATCAAGTGCGGAAAACGCCGGAAGTGCCCGCCGATCAGTTTTGCCGCCACCGCATCCACGGTGTCCCACCAAGATTTGTCGGTGACAAAATGCCGGTACAATTCGATCCGCGTCGCATCGCCCTGCTTCACGTAGCGCTCGGCGAGATCAACTGCCGCATATTGTGCCTCGCGATACGGATATGCCCAAAGAGCGGTGAGGACGGCTTCGGGATCAACCCCTTCCGGAAATCGACGAAACGCTCTGAGCACACCTCTCCGCTCCGGTGATTTTACACCGAGAAATTCAAACTTGCCTTTCATATACCGCTTCATGGGCGGGGCTTGATCGGGTCGGGCGACGGCGCGCAATGCTTCGAAAATATCACCTGCAAACCGCAACGCAGTCGGGTCATCAATCTCCATCGGTCGAAAATGAGCATAATTCGCGAGACCGCCTTACCTCGCCGCGCAAAACTGCTTGTTAAAGTCTCGGCGGTTGCATTTTCTTCTGTCTATATTTGTCATCGAATTCCAAAAAGAGGAAATGAGAATCATCATTGCGGGAGCCGGTGAGGTTGGATTTCACCTTGCCAAGCTGCTCACGGTAGAAGGGCACGATATCACGGTGATCGACACCGATTCGGAAAAGCTCGCCTTCATCTCCAACCACATCGACGTACAGGCCATTGCGGGAAGCTCCACCTCCTTTTCCACTTTGGGGCAGGCAGGTGTACAGAAGTCTGATCTGGTGATCGGAGTTACCAACAGCGAAGATGCCAACCTCACCACCTGCACCATCGCCAAGCACCTCGGTGCTAAGAAAACCGTGGCGCGGATTTCCAATATGGAATTCCTGCTGAACCGCGAAAAACTCGACCTTGCAGACATCGGGATCGACGAGCTGATCTCACCGGCCTCGCTCGCCGCGAGGGAGATCAAGCGGTTGTGCCGCGAATCTGCACTCACCGACTTTATCGACTTTGACAAAGGCAAGCTGTCCCTGATCGGGATTAAGGTAGAAAACGAGAGCCGCGTGACAGGCTGTACGGTGGCGGAGTGCGCCCATCTGAACAAGAACAGGAATTTCATCCCCGTGGCCATACTTCGCAACAACGAAACCCTGATTCCGCGCAAGGATACCCGCTTCTTTGCCAATGACCACGCCTACTTCACGGCCAATTCCGACGGTATGGAGGAAATCATGGAAATCTTTGCCAAAGAACGGATTGAAATCAAAAATGTGATGATCCTCGGCGGAAGTGCGGTGGGATTTCACGCCGCAAAACTCCTGAGCAGAAAATACCGCACGAAGCTGGTAGAGCCCAACAAAGACCGCTGCATGGAGCTTTCGGAAAAACTCGAAGACACCCTGATCATCAACGCGGACGGACGCAACCTGGACATCCTCGAGGATGAAAATCTCTCGGAGATGGACGCCTTTATCGCCGTGACCGGCAATAGTGAGACGAACATCATTACCAGCCTCGTGGCCAAAAACCACGGGGTGAAAAAGACCATTGCGCTCGTGGAGAATGTGGACTACATCCACCTCTCGCAGAGCATCGGGGTAGATACCCTCATCAATAAGAAGCTCATTGCGGCCAATTTTATTTTTCGATACATCCGCAAAGGCGAAGTGCTCTCCCTCACGAGCCTGCACGGGGCAGATGTGGAAGTCTTGGAATTCGAAGTCACTGCCAAGTCAAAAATTTGCGGAAAGCAGCTCAAGAAACTGGATTTCCCGAAGAGTTCCGTGGTGGGTGGCGTGATCAGAAACGAAGTCGGCACCATACCGGACGGGGAATTCGAATTTGCCGAAAAAGACCATGTGGTCATCCTTTCGAAAATGCAGTGCATCAACAAGGTTGAGTCATTTTTCCGTTAGGCGATGAAGATCAACATCGTCGGTATTCTGAATGTGCTCGCCATCATCCTGCTGCTGAACGCGGGATTTATGGCCGTATGTGTTCCCTTTGCGGCCTACTTCAGTGACGGCACCTTGGCATCATGGCTTTGGTCGGTCAGCATGAGTGCTGCTGCGGGAGGGGCGCTTTTTTTCCTGACAAACAAAAAAGATGTCCGGAAAAAAATCAAAAAAAGAGACGGGTACATCATTGTGACGATGAGCTGGTTTATCATGGCCTTTTCAGGTGTATTGCCCTACATGCTGACGGGTTCGATTCCCGATTTTACCAATGCGTTTTTCGAAAGCATCTCGGGTTTCACCACCACCGGCGCCACCATATTGGACAATATTGAGGAAATGCCCCACAGCATCTTATTGTGGCGGAGTCTTACCCAGTGGATCGGCGGATTGGGATTTATCGTGCTAGTCATCAGCATACTCCCGTCGCTCGGCATCGGCGGAATGCAGCTCTTTCTGGCAGAAGCGCCGGGGATCACTGCCGATAAACTGAAGCCGCGCATCCAAGATACGGCAAAGCGCCTTTGGTTTTTATATATCGCGCTTACTGCACTGGAAGCCATACTGCTATACTTCGGCGGAATGTCGGTTTTTGATGCCATCAACCACAGCCTCACCACCATGTCTACAGGCGGCTTCTCCACCATGCAAGACAGCATTGCCGCCTTCGATTCGCGCTATACAGAGTATGTGATCACCGTCTTCATGTTTTTGGGAGGCACCAGTTTTGTTCTGCTCTACCTCGCCCTTCAGGGAAAGTTCGCGCGCATCTGGGCCAATGATGAATTTAAGGCATATTTGGGTCTGCTTCTGTTGATCACTTTTGTCGTGACCTGTATCCTTATTTTCAAGGAGGGCATGCTGCTCGAAGAAGCCTTCAGACTGGCAGTATTTCAGACCGTGGCCATCATCACAACGACAGGTTATGCCACGGCCGACTTCACCTTTTGGGGCGGGGCCGCCACCATCATCTTTTTCACCCTGATGTTTACCGGAGGCTCGGCAGGCTCTACCTCCGGGGGTGTCAAGATCATCCGTCACCTCATCATTGCCAAAAATTCCGTCATCGAGTTCAAGCGGCAGCTCCACCTCTCCGCCATCATTCCGGTGCGCATCAACGGCAAACCCGTTCCGCACGAAGTGACGCGAAATATTCTCGCCTTTGTGATCATCTACCTGACCATTTTCGGACTGAGTGCGGTTTTCCTCACCCTCACCGGGCTGGACGGCGCCACGGCCATGGGATCCGTAGCCACCTCACTGGGAAATGTGGGGCCGGGACTGGCGGGCACAGGTCCGTCCGAGACCTTTTCGGGGCTGCCGGATTTCGCCAAATGGACCCTCGGTATCCTCATGGTGGTAGGCCGCCTTGAAATCTTCACGGTGCTCATCATCTTTACCCCCTATTTCTGGCGCTCGACATGATTCAGGCCGTACTCTTTGATATGGACGGCCTTCTGGTCGATTCAGAACCCTTCTGGCGGAAGGCGGAGAAGGAGGCATTCGCAGAAATCGGCATCACCCTCACCGACGCCGATTGCCGCGAAACCATGGGCTATCGGCTCAATGAGGTGGTGGCCTTATGGCAAAAACGGAAGCCGTGGACCGGCCCCTCCGCAAGTGAAGTCGAGGCGGACATCCTTCGGCGGGTATCGCACTATATCCTCACCGAGGCTGAGCCGCTGCCGGGCGTGCTCCGTGCCGTAGATATTTGCCGAAAGGCGGGCATGAAAACCGCCGTGGCCAGCTCCTCCCCGATGCAGTTGATCGAAAGCACCGTACACCGCTTCGGCTTAACCGAAGCTTTTGATCTCCTCCACTCCGCACAGAATGAGCCTTACGGCAAACCGCATCCCGCGGTGTTCATCTCTGCGGCCCGCCGGCTCGGTGTTCCTGCGGAGGCATGCCTCGTTTTGGAAGATTCCTTCCACGGTACCGTGGCCGGCCTTGCGGCAAAAATGAAGGTCATTGCCGTTCCCGCTCCCGAAGATGCGGGCAGCCCACGATTTGCCGCTGCACACCTCCTACTCAAAAGTCTCGAAGATTTTTCCGACGAACTGCTTTCAAAGCTCGGCTAACCTTTGATCGCGGGCTGCGTACAAGGAATTGCTATGAGAATTTTCGCACTTTCTTTGGTCTCCGCCTTCGCGGTATGGACGATGCAAGCGCAAAGCACGCTTCTCGCTGATGCAGAAGCACTCTACATCGAGCAAAACTTCACCAAAGCGCAGCGTATGCTGGAGAAAATCATCGCCGCAGACGATGAAAACCCGCGTGCCCTTCATCTCATGGCCAACTGCCTCCAAAAGCAAGAGCGCTTTGTGCAAGCCGTGCAGCACTACGAGAAAGCTTCGCGCATTGCAGCGCCGTCGCCGGCGCTTCAGACAGATCACGCCGCGGCGCTGATCAACCTCAAGCAGTACAAAGAAGCCGAGAAACTGCTGAAGAAAGCCCTGAAGTCAGATCCCGACCTCCCCGAGGCCCACTATTTTTACGGAAACGTCAAGTACTTCGACTTCAACCTGACCGCAGCACTCAAGCATTACAACAAGGCGACAGAACTGCGCACCGATTACCGCGATGCGCTCTACATGCGCGCTGCCGCCTATGCCGAAACGGGAAAATATCACCTGGCCGTCCGCGACTATGAGGAAGTAGCGGCGCTGGATCCGGGACTGACTGCGGCGCGGTTCAACATTGCTGTGATTCACCTGCAAAATGACAGCTTTGAAAAATCGGCGGAAATGCTCGCGGAAATAAATCCGGCCGACCTTCCGAGCTCGGCTGATTATTACTTCAGCCTGGGTGAGGCCCTGTACTTTGCCGGGGAGCGCGAGGAGGCCTGCACCGCCTACAAGCGCGCCGCATCTGAAGGCGACGAAGAGTCAGACCGCATCTACAAACGCTATTGCCTCACCAAAGAGGAGCGCGAAGCCGCCGAGCGGACGCGCACCATACGCATGGCCTTCTGATTCGGGTAACCGCCGTGAGCCGCGAAAAAACGGTATCATTCCGGAAGACGAAACTTCAATAATTTCCATAGGCCGCTACCAGCCAGCGCTCCACAGCTATGCGCACTTCTACGGGGCTCCCGGAGAAATTATTTGCCGCAAAGGCAAAAGCCAGCTGCCGTCCCGTATAGGTTTGAAATACGCCCGCATAGGCCTTCACCTTATCCATCGAACCGCTCTTGAGGCGCAGATTTCCGTCCAGATTGGTATTTTTTGCAAAATAGCGCACGGTACCTTCCTTTCCGGCAAGCGGCAATGCGTCGATGAGGTGACCGTTCAATACATCTCGCTGAGCTGCACGCACCAAGACCTGCGTCACCATGCGCGAGGAAACGGCGTTGAACCGCGAGAGCCCGCTGCCGTCATAGGCGAAAAACGGATGCTCAAGGCCGGTAAATCCCGCGTAATGATTGAGAAGTGCGGCGAGGCCGCCTTCGAGTGTGGCATCGCCGGAGCGGGCACCGAGTTGAAAGAGGAGCACCTCGGACATGAGGTTATCACTTTCCGTCAAGGTGTGCCGCACGATGTCGCTGAGTGGCGGTGAGCGGTGCTCGGAAAGCGAGGTAACCGTGGCGGGCTCGGGTACGGCATCAACCTCTGCCATATAGGGCCCGGCCACAAACACCCCTGATTGGAGCAGGGCTTTCCGCAGGTGAAAAGCGGCAAAGAGCGGAGGATCCGGAAGGCTGCCCTTGACGGTAAATGAGTTTTGGCCCAGGGGAAGGGTGCCGCGCACCTTGCGCTCCGAGCTGCCCGGAGCGCCGAAAATATAGGCCAGGTCAGAGCGTACCGTGCTGCTGTATACTTCACCGGTCAGCTTGAGCTCCGGCACTTCGGGACGCACAAAATTGATGGAAGCGGGCATTCCCGGTTCGGACTGCGTGGTGAAATCGACGAAGTAAGTATTGTCGTGAATGTTGAGTCCCGATACTGCGGCGCCGTAATAATTGGCCATATCTTCCCAAATCCGAGTGCGCGGTATTCCGTCGCCCCGAAAATGAGCGGCATTAGCGATCACGGCCCCGGTCACGGAATCAATGCCCGCCGCCTTCACCGCAGCCGTCCAATCATTGAGCAGCGCCTCTACGCCTTCACCGAAGTGGTGAGAACCCAGAGCAGGATCTCCGCCGCCTATGATCAAGAGATCACCTCGGAGGGTATGGCCGTGTATCGCTCCGCGGTAAGCCAATACCGTGCGAAACCTGAAGTCCGGGCCGAGTTCCTCCAGCGCCGCGGCGGTGACGAAGATTTTCCAAACGGAAGCCGGGCAGAGACGCTCATCGGGGCGGAAGGTCTCGAGTACCTCACCCGTGACAAGGTCGGTGAGGGTGGCTGTCACCACGGCACCCTTGAGTGCCTCTGAGGTAAAAAAGTGTTCGGCACTTTTTTGGGCCTGCACCGAAACCTCCGTAACCCCAAGAAGGACAACGGCTGAAAAGGATATCCGAAATTTGCGGCAGAAAGGCATATCAGAGTTTCAGTGCATAGATAATGCAAATATGCGGCCTTTGGTATATTTTTAGCCCCCTAAAGCGTGTGTGGCATAGCCGGCATATGGTCCCGAGGTCCTTTAGACGACAGCTGTGAGGCTTCGCTCAGGGAAGCCTCGCGCTGTATCGCCGACCGCGGGCCCGACGCGCACGGCACCGAAATTTTCGAAAAAGCGGCTTTTGCCCACCGCAGGCTCGCCATTATCGATACCTCACACCGGGCCGATCAACCGATGAAGGACGATTCGGGACGGTATTGCCTGGTGTTCAACGGTGAAATATACAACCACCGCGCATTGGCAAAATCCCTCCGAAATGCGGGAGTAAATTTTCACAGCACGAGTGATACCGAAGTGCTCCTGCACGGATTGATCCGTGAGGGCAGCGCATTTCTGCCGAAGCTGAACGGGTTCTTTGCCTTCGCATTTTACGATCAGGAGGCCCACACCTTGCTTTGCGCAAGGGATCGGTACGGCATTAAGCCGTTCTGCTTCAGCAGCACCGAGGGCGGCTTTGCATTCGGCAGTACCTTAGATGCGGTGACCGCTTTTCGCGAAAAACCCGAAATCGACCGTGAGGCACTGGCGGTGTACCTGCAGCTCAGCTACATTCCCGATCCGGCCACCATAATCAAGGGTACGGAAAAACTGCCTCCCGGGTATTTCATCGAAATCTCAAAAGAAGGTGTCAAAAAGAAAAAGTGGTACAGCACCGCCGATGCCGGGGCAGAAAAAACGGAAGAGAACCCGGCGAGGACCTTTCGCTCTCTGGCGGAGGAATCCGTGCGCCAAAGGCTCGCGGCAGATGTGCCGGTGGGCACTTTTCTGAGCGGGGGGCTCGACTCCTCTGTCGTTACCTTACTGGCACGAAAACACAGCGCAGAGATTCCGGCCTTTTCCATCGGCTTTCCGGACCACCCCTATTTTGACGAAACAGCGAAGGCGAGGGAAGCAGCGCGACACATCGGGGTCAGGCACGAGGTATTCGAAGTGCGCGAAAAAGACATCGAAGAGGAATTGCACAGTATTTTGAACGCTTTCGACGAGCCTTTTGCAGACTCTTCGTCGGTGCTTGTGAACATCCTTTCCAAACGCACCAAAGCGGAGGTCAAAGTGGCCCTGAGCGGTGACGGCGCCGACGAACTGCTCGGGGGATACAACAAGCACCGCGCCCTGCTTCGCTCCCTTCACGGAGGCGCAGTAAACCGTACGCTTCGGGCATCAGCACCGCTGCTCGGTCTTTTGCCGGCCTCGCGCAGCCACCCCCTGTTCGATCGCTTGCGCAAAGTAAAGCGCTACAGCAAGGGGCTTCGGCTCGATTTTGCCGAGCGCTATGTGGCATGGGCCTCCTTCACCGCGCGTCGCGATGTGGAGCGGCTGCTCATCAGGTCCGTTCCGTCGGGACTGCACCCTGCATTGGCGGCTAAGGTTGATCTGCTCGACCCGCATGATTTTAATTCGGTGCTTCGTACAGACATCGCCTTGGTGCTGGCCAACGATATGCTGCGCAAGGTAGACAGCATGAGTATGCACCGCGGCCTGGAAGTGCGGGTTCCTTTTCTCGACCATCATTTGGTAGATTTCGTATTGTCACAGCCTCCGGCAGAAAAGATTGACAAATCAGGAGGGAAAAAACTGCTCCGAAATGCTTTCAGCGCTGATTTTCCGCCGGGCTTTTTCGATCGAAGCAAGCGGGGATTTGAGGCGCCGCTGCGCCACTGGATGGCCACGGCACTCAAGCCGGAACTGGACCGACTCACAGATCCCGTTCTTCTCGAGGCTCAGGGCATATTTAACGCTGATGCCCTCGCCAGGCTCCGGCGTAAAGCCGTGAGCAACAACCCGGGCGATGCCCCCCACACCTTATGGGCCGTGCTGGTGTTTCAGCACTGGTGGGAACGATTTTTCCGGAAAGGGAGATAAGCCCCTGTCCGACTGCGGGATACTGCAATCCATCCGGAATGGCGGATTGCCGGGATCATCGCCGGCGCCGAGAAAGACGAATTTCCCCTGAAGGGGGAATACGAATTCGTGAAATAAGCTACCTTCGCGGCCCATGCCCCGCGTACTGCGCATCATCAATCGATTCAATCTGGGCGGCCCCACCTACAATGCCGCCTACCTGACCAAATATCTGGGCGAAGGATACGAGACCAAGCTCGTGGGCGGGACAAAAGACGCTACCGAAGACAGCTCCGAATTCATCTTAGAAAATCTCGGTCTCGAAGCGGAGACCTTGCCGGAAATGCGCAGGAGCATTCACCCGCTGCGCGACCGGCAGGCCTATAAAAAGCTTCGAGAGCTGATCGGAGACTACAAGCCGGACATTGTGCACACACACGCCTCCAAGCCGGGGGCGCTGGGCCGCTGGGCGGCGCATAAGGTAAAGGTGCCGGTAATTGTGCACACCTTCCACGGGCACGTTTTTCACTCCTACTTCAGTCCTCAGGTCACGGCGTTTTACAAACGTCTGGAGCGAAAACTCGCCTCGGTGAGCACGCGAATAATCGCCATCAGCGAAATACAAAAGCAGGAACTCGCCTTCGTGCACAAGATCTGTCCGCCCGAGAAAATTGAAGTGGTCCCGCTCGGCTTTGACTTGACCCGATTTCAGGATGAGGACGGAGAAATGCGTCGCGTATTTCGAACGGTGTACCACCTGGGGCCGAACGATGTGGCGGTAGCCATCATAGGCCGCTTGGTACCGATCAAGAACCACACCCTCTTCTTGCGCGCCTTCAAAAAAGCGCTTTCGGAGACGGGCGTGCGCACCAAGGCTTTTGTGGTGGGCGACGGGGAGATGCGGCGTGAGGCGGAAGCGCGCTGTGCGGAATTGGGACTGAAGTATACCGACGGGCACGATCCCGATGCCGATGTGTACTTCACTTCGTGGGTGAAAAAAGTAGAGTTCGTAAATGCGGGAGCCGACATCGTGGCGCTCACCTCAAAAAACGAAGGCACGCCCGTAAGCCTGATTGAAGCACAGGCTGCCGAGCGCGCCGTGGTTTCCACCCGAACCGGGGGCATCGAGGATGTGGTGGTTCCCGGCGGTTCGGCCCTGTTAAGCCCTCCCGATGATGAAGATGCCTTTGCGGAAAATTTGCTCAAGCTGATCAATGACGCAGAAATGCGCAACCGTTTCGGAAAAGCGGGGCGTGAATTTGTGATTGAGAAATTTCACTACCGCAGATTGGCCGGAGACATGACGGATTTGTACAACCGTCTATTGGCATAATTTTAATACTTTCGACCTTTAAATCTGAGGATGAAATCCGCATACATGAGGCACTTTCTGTTTTGGCTGGTCATTTCGTTTTTTATGGGGAGCTGCACCATCAATAAGGACTTACTTTTCAGAACGCCCAAAGACTATGAATACGCTGTTCCGCCTGATTCTCTGGGCCCTTCTGCCAAATTAGCCCCGAACAATTTCATCACCATGAACTTCTTCACGGGCAACGGCTACATGCTCGTGGAGATGGGTATCGGCTCTTCCATGCTCAGTCAGGGAAATATGCAGGGCGGCCAACAGCAAATGATGATGATGCGCGGGGGCGGAATGCAGTACCTCATCGACCGCGACGGCACGGCAAAGATGCCGGTGATCGGGCGGGTGAAGTTGGAAGGGCTTACCATACGCGAAGCGGAACGCTACCTGGAAAGCCTGTATGCACAATATTACAACGAGCCTTACATTATCCTTAATGTGCAAAACAACCGTGCCATCGTATCGCCCGGTGCGGGGGGAACGGCCACCGTGATTCCGCTGACCAACAACAATACTACATTGATGGAAGCCCTCGCCATGGCGGGCGGCGTCAATCAGCGCGGAATAGCGAGCAGGGTCAAGCTGATCCGCCAAAACGAGGAGACCAAGGAGCGAGAGGTCTACCTTATCGACCTTTCTACGGTGGAAGGGTTAAACGAGGCCGACCTTATTATTCAGCCCAATGACATCATCTACGTGGAACCTTTGCCGCTGCTTGCGAGAGAGTTTATTCAGGAAATATCTCCTGTGATCACCTTGATCACAACTTCGGTTTCTCTGATTACCACGACTTTGTTCATTATTTCACTCATGAACGACGATTAAGGGAATGTACAACGAAGACATTTCGAACGTCAATAACGATTTGGGAAGCTACAAAGAGCGGATCACCAATTTCAGCAATGAATTTGAGCCCGGTCTGTTTCTGCACATTCTTCGAAAGAATATCATTCTTCTCATTTCGATTGTGGCCATTGCCCTGACCGGTTCATACATCTACCTGAGGTACACCAGCCCGACCTATGAAGCAAAAACCATCATACAGCTGGGCAGCAGTGATCAGGCGAAGCGCATACTGAACGTCAATCAGTTTTCGGAAGACAACAGCCTCCTGAAGGAAATTGAGCTGATGAAGTCGAAACTCCTGGTCACCCGCGTGATCAAACGACTTCCTCTGGAGATCACTTACTTTGAGCGGGGGGAGTTTCTCACGGACCAAAAATACCCGCGATCTTCCTTTGATATTGAGCTCATTTCGATTCAAGATTCCTCGGTAAGAGATGTCCCGGTAGACGTAAAATTTAATGCGGATCAAACCTATCATTTGGAGCTATCAGGACAAAAGATCGGGAATACCGAAGCCATCGGGGATATTGCCGTAAATCCTTACTTCACCTACCGGCTGTCCATCACAGATGCCCACCACTACCGGCGTGTGCAGGAAAGCGAGGTCTCCTTTTATTTCATCATCAACAAGGCCTCCACCCTGGCCAATAAATACGGCAGGCAGCTCAGCATCAAAATACTGAACAATACGGCAAAGACCATCGAAATCAGCATGCGCGATAACAACTCGGGAATCGCCCGCGATTTTGTGACCACGCATGCCGAGGAGTATATCAAGTACGACCTTGAAAACCGTGAACAAAGCGGGATCAATATTTTGCGCTTTATCGACAATCAACTGGACACCGTGTACCGAAACCTGCGCGACTCCGAGTTGCAGCTCAACCTTTACAAACAGGAGAACAAAATCTCGAATCTGGACAACCTCTCCGGATCATACTTCCAAGTATTTCGGGAATTCGAAGAAGAGCTGCTGCGGCTGGACTTGCAGGAAAGCACCCTGAGCCAAGTCATCGAAACCATCAGCAATGAGGGCGACGAAATGGATGTGTACCAATTGATTCCTCTGCTCTCGGGCAGTCAATATGAGAGTACCGTGTCGGAAATGCTTCAGAAGCTCAGGCAACTCCTCACCTACCGCGAGGAATTGGAATTTGACACCAAGGAAGGCGCAACCCGCAGGAAGAAAATTGAAAACGGAATCGCCATTCAAAAGCGGCTCTTGATCGAGAGTGTGGAATCGTTAAGAGCCACCATTCGCTCCCGTAAAGGGGATATTCGTCAAAAGATGATGGAATTCGAAAGCGGCTTCAGTGAGCTTCCCGACAAAGAACTGGAATTTGCCCGCTTGCGCAGGATATTCGAAATCAACGAGAAGTACTATACGATGCTTCTTGAGAAGAAAACGCAGTACCGCATATCTCAGGCGGGATTTGTGACCGAAAACAGGATCCTCGAACGGCTGATCAGCTCGAGCAGCCCGATCGCACCGCAAAAGGGGTTAATCACGGGAGGTGCGCTCGCGGTTTCTCTGCTCTTGGGGCTCGGCATTGTGGTATTAAAATACCTGTTGCACAACAAAATAACCTCCATAAACGAAATTGTCAAACTGAGCAATGCCTCGATCACGGTGCTCGGAATGATTCCGAAGTACAAACAAGATATTCCCAATTCTCAACTTCTGGTTGACAAGAATCCCAAGTCGATGATCGCTGAGGCTTTCAGAAGCCTGCGTACCAACCTGCAATTCCTGACAGACGGCACCAAACGGGGTGACGCCAAAGTCATTGCCATTACTTCTACAAGCTCCGGAGAAGGGAAAACCTTTGTGGCCATCAATCTGGCAGGAATTATCGCTTACTCGGATAAAAAGGTGATTGTGCTGGACCTCGACATGCGAAAACCGAAAATTCACTTGGGTTTCGATGTGGAAAACAAAAAAGGAATGAGCACGGTGCTCATCGGCAAATCCGATCTTGACGAGACGATTGTGCACAGCAAGGTGGCCAATCTCGACTTCATTACCGCCGGCCCCAAACCTCCGAATCCCGCGGAGTTGGTCATGGGGGAGCGTATGCAGGAGGTGCTTCGCGAACTCAAATCACGCTACGACGTGATCATTATAGACAATCCGCCCGTGGGGATGGTCACCGACGGAATACCCATGATTCGACAGGCCGACAATCCCATTTACATTTTCAGGGCAGATATGTCAACCAAACAAAGTGTACAGCTGGTGGACAGGTTGATCAATGAAAACAACTTGGACAGGCTGTCCGTGGTGTTGAATTGTGTGGATGTGGAGCGGTCAAAATACGGCGGCAGTTACGGATACGGATACGGAAACGGTTACGGATACGGTTCGAACTACGGATACGGGTACTACGATGAAGACCGACCACAAAAGACGCAAAATTTCTTTGCCCGAATGTTCGGAAGCTGATGAAAATTACCTCGCTGAATATACCTGATGTATTGCTGATTGAGCCTCGTGTATTCGAGGATGGGCGCGGGTATTTTTTCGAAAGCTTCAATGCAAAAACATTTGCGGAAGCTACCGG
>PXBH01000198.1 GCA_003565555.1 Cryomorphaceae bacterium
AGTAATCTCTGCTCATTCCTCGAACGGGTGGTATTTCATTTTTTTCAGATTACATGAAATCAGTCTGATCATTCACCGATTGGTCATGAAATTCAAATTTTAGGTGAACACAAGCGGACCGGCACTTAATTGAATTCAAGAATAGTTCAGCGGTGCAGGACGCCGTTCGTATGGTCCGCTTCACACGGTTTGATTCTCTGCTTGCAGAGGCGGGAAATCAATAAGGCTTCAAATTCGGAGCCCGTTTGCATTTGCTCTCCACCGAATTTTATCGGGGCGTTTCGGCTGCTCTGCCCATTCTATAAAGGGGGTGAACGGTTAGGAGGGGTAATTCGCGAAGGGTTCTGTACAGATACTCCGCCTAATCGGATACTGCCGCCTGAAACTGCCCGTTCGTCAGTGTGACCTCTTCTCCGTCCTCATCGGCGGCGGTAAAAGAGAAGCTTCCCGAAATGCTGTTCACGGTCACTTCAGAAATAACGATGCTTCCCTCGTGCGCAAAAATGTTTCCGAAAAGTCTTGCCGAATCTTCCGATTCGTTGATGATTTCGTACTCAGCCATCATCCCTTCACCTTCCAAAAACGCATCATAACCCAGGGGATAAGTTCCCGGAGTAAGCGGCGTATCGCCCGTGTATTCAAAGCCGATGATGAAAGTGACCTCAGGATCCGTTTCCTCAATGCCGTCATTGCCGTCGATGTATACAAAGTATTGCCCTCCAAAGTCGAATACCGATGCGAAGCACTCTCCCGATTTTTGGCCCGTATCAGCTCCGCTCACGGTAAAGCTGATTTCAGCGGAAGGAACACCGGAACCTGCGGGGCCGCTCGGGCCTCGGTCATCGTCATCCGAACACGACCACATGATGAATGCCGCGGACATGAAGAATACCGCGGATAATAATGATTGAACTGAACTAAAAACGCGCATGGTCAATTGATTTTTAATTGTTTATCGGGAGTTTCAGGCCATGTTGTGGTAAACATTTTGGACGTCATCGTCCTCTTCGAGTTTTTCCAAGAGTTTGTCTACCTCAGCTTCCTGCGCTTCGTCGAGTTTTTTAACGTCTGTCGGAATGCGTTCAAAACCGGAATTGATTACTTCCAAGCCCTTGTCTTCTATGGCTTTTTGCAAATTTCCGTAATCTGAGAAAGCGGCGTAGATCAGGATGGTGTCATCTTCTTCAAAGATTTCATCTGCACCGTAATCGATGAGTTCCAGTTCGAGTTCCTCAGGGTCAAAATCACCTTTAGTAATTTTGAAAAAGCATTTGTGATCAAACATAAATTCGACCGAGCCTGACGTGCCGAGGCTTCCGCCGTACTTGTTGAAAATGCTGCGCACATTGGCCACGGTACGAGTATTGTTGTCTGTGGCGGTTTCCGCCAGTACGGCTATTCCGTGGGGAGCGTAGCCTTCAAACACCACTTCTTTGTAGTCTTTTTGGTCCTTATCCGTAGCGCGTTTTATGGCCCGCTCTACGTTGTCTTTCGGCATATTGGCCGCCTTGCAGTTCTGTATCACCGCCCGTAGCTTGGCATTCGTATCGGGGTCGGGGCCGCCTTCTTTCACGGCAATTACGATGTCCTTACCCAGGCGGGTGAAGGTCTTACTCATTTTTGACCAGCGCTTCATTTTGCGCTCTTTTCTGAATTCGAATGCTCTTCCCATAAAGTGGTTTTTCCTGTGCGCGAATTTACACAGTTTGCTTATCTTTTTTTTCTCGGGCAATCCTTTGCGGCTCAGATGTGCTGTTTGTCATGGCTGTGAGTTGTCTGTGGGCTTTGACCACAATCTCGTTGACCGTCATCGCCTCAATTTCTGCCGCAGTAATGGGAGTGCCGATCGTTACCCGGATATGTCCGGGGGCCAATTTGGCATTGTGCGGCAGCACCTGTTGCGTGCCGCTCACGGCGACGGGTACCATCGGGATCTTGCCTTGTTTGGCCACGTGAAAAATGCCCTTTTTGAAAGGTTGTAACCGGCCGGTCCCGGATCTCGTCCCTTCCGGGAATGCCAAAATGCTTTTCCCTTTCTTGATGCCTGCAGCGGCCTTGCCCATCGATGCGCGGGCCCTTTCGGGATTCGAGCGGTCCACGAAGACCATTCCGATGGCCCACATTCCCCAGCCGAAGAGGGGGATTTTTAAAATCTCACGTTTCGCCACGAAATACACGGGGACGGGCAGCGCTGCGCACAGTGCGGGTATGTCGTAGTAGGAGCGGTGATTGGCAAAGAAGATGTAGTGCTTTCGGGCGTCAAGTTTTTCGGTGCCTTCCGTATCCAGACTTGCCCCGGCAAGCCACAAAAGCCCCGGGCCCCAAACTTTCCGGCTTATGAAGGGATACACACCGCCCTTGGGCAGCCACGAGAAGAGCAGCACCGCAAAAGCGGAAAGGGCGCACAGGGCCACAACAGCAGCCGATTTTAGCAAGCGAAACACCATGTTTACCGGGCGAAATTAAGGCAATTCTACACAAAAACGTGCAGTTTATCACGAACTTCAGCTTCACTCAGCTCCCTGACATCACCCGATTGCATCCCGTCTATGGTCAGATCTTCAATGGCATAACGCACCAGACGCAAAGTGGGAAATCCCACTGCGGCAGTCATTCTGCGTACCTGCCTGTTTTTTCCCTCGATGAGTTCCAGTTTGACCCAAGAGGTGGGGATGTCTTTCCGGTACCTTACCGGGGGGTACCTTTCCGGTAAATCGGGCGGAGCGATGAGCGCAGCCTTGGCGGGGCGCGTGCGGTATTTCACCCCCTTAATGCTGATTTCCGTTCCGCGCTCCAGTTCCGCTGCAGCTTCCGGAGTGATGATTCGGTCTACTTGGGCATAGTAAACCCTTCTGTGGGCATTCTTCGGTTTGAGCAGGGCATCTGTGAGGGCCTTATTGTCCGTGAGAATGAGCAAGCCTTCACTGTCTGCATCGAGTCTGCCCACGGGATATACCCGCGGACCGAAGTTGCCGAGGTCACCGAGGAGGGGCTTCTTTTTCCCGTCCTCGGTGAATCGGCTCAACATTCTGAAGGGTTTATAAACGGCGTAGTACCTAAACCCCATGGGATCAACGTCCGTCTCCTCCCAAAATAAGCGGGAGCCCGTCTTTGCCTTGGCCGATCACTACGACTTTGGCATTTTCGGATTTGGCCAGATCAAGGGTGGCTTCGATGCCTTTCCAGCGCAGCAGTTTCTCTGAGATTCCTTCGGATACGATGTCTTGGAAGTCTTTGATACCCTGAGCCTCGATGCGCTTACGCTGTGCTTCTTTTTCCTCTTTTTGAATCTTAAACTCGTACTCTTGACTCTCTTGCTCCTGCTTGAGTTTTTTCTCGATGGCGGTGCGGATATTCTGCGGAAGCTCAATACCGCGTATGAGGATGGCATCGAGATAGATGTTCATGCGTTCGAGCCGCTCTTTCACCCCGGAGAAAATCTCATCTTGAATGAAGTCGCGCTTAGAGGAGTACAACTCTTCCGGTTCGTAACGGCCTATTACCTGCCGTGCTGCCGATCGAACCTCGGGCATGACGATGACGTCTTTGTAGTTCATCCCGATGGTTTGATGGATGGTTCCGAGCTCTGCCGCGATGGGACGGTACCGAATCGACATTTCGATCTGGATTTGGAGTCCGTTCTTGGAGAGGGCTTCCATGATTTCGCGCTGCTCCATGTTACGTGTGCTGTACACATACATACTGTTCCAGGGGGCAATGAAGTGGAAGCCTTCTGAAAAGTAGAAATCGGTTACGGTACCTCCGCCGAAGGGACGATAGAGTACACCGGCTTCACCGGAACTGATGGTTACGGTGGCCGTTTGCCAAATAATCACTGCGCCGAAAAAGGCTACAATGAGTGAAATGATGATCTTTCTTTGTTGGGGTTCCATGTGCGTTAATTTTTGTTTGCAAGTATAAGTATGTCTGCCCGCATTCTGTTCAAATTGGGCTGTCGCGAAGGTAATGCTTACCTTTGTGGAAATCTTAGTTTATTCTTATGGAAATTGTTAAAGACGAAAACAACGTTCAGGTGCACTACACGGGAACCCTTGACAGCGGAGAAGTATTCGATACCTCCCGTGAGCGGGAGCCCTTGGCATTCACAGTAGGAGCGGGGCAGATGATTCCCGGCTTTGAGAAAGCCGTGCGCGGAATGAAATTGAACGAAACGAAAAAAGTGACCTTGGATCCCGATGATGCCTACGGAGAAGTAATTCCTGAAATGGTCCAGAAAGTACCGCTGACCCAACTTCCCCCGGAAATTAAGCCGCATGTGGGGCAGCAACTGAGCTCTCAAATGCCCGACGGAAGACAAATTGTAGTCACCGTCAAAGAGGTCAATGAAGAAGACATCGTGATCGATGCCAATCACCCCCTCGCCGGTGAGCGTCTCACTTTCGAAATTGAGGTGGTAGGGATTGACGCCTGATTAACCCTCTCGCCCCTTGCCGCTTCGGCGGTCGGACGGGCGATAATTATAGTTTACAGAGATATTTTCATCTCGAGAAGCCCCGCCCTTTTGGTGCGGGGTTTTTCTTTGAGCGCTGTCTGATGTTTTCAAAGGGCCTTCCTCTACACCGACGATTTCAAATTCAATCGTTTCGGCAAGTTCGTCCCGCTTTTTTTCGAGTATCTCGTCCTTTTCCCATTGGTAAAGAGGTCTTTGCGGGCCTTTCTTTCGGAGGTAAATCGCCATGGTGATTCCCGCCGCAGCACCCCAGAGGTGGCCTTCCCAGCTGGTTTTCGGATCTACCGGAAGTACGCCCCACCACAGACTGCCGTAGATAAATACGATGGCCAGGCTCAAACCTGCCACCGCCCGTTCGCGCCGCAACCATCCGCTGAGAAAAAGAAAAGCGGCCAGCCCGTAGACCATTCCGCTGGCGCCTATGTGATAGGCATCCCTGCCCGATACCCAAAGCCAAATACCGCTGATGAGCCAGATGCCCAAGATGCTCTTCCAAGCAATGTCGCGGTAAAATTTAAACGTGGCCCAGCCCAGCACGAGAATGGGGCCCGAATTGTTGGAAAGGTGCTCAAAGCCGCCGTGAAGAAAGGGCATGGTGAATATACCCAAGAGCCCTTCCGCATCTCTCGGTTTGAGTCCGAATTTGCTGAGATTTAAGGAGAATTCGATACCGATGAGGTGTACTGCCCACATCAAGATGACCGCCGCAAGCGGGTATGCCAGCGGGGTGATGAATGCCTCACGGAATGTCTTGCTCTTATGTTCGGACGCGGTCTGCACTACTTTATACCCCTTTTCTTTTTGATCACTTCGTAGGCTTCCTGCACTTTGGTAAATTTTTCTCGGGCAGCCCGTTCCACTTCGGGACCCAAGTCCCCCAGTTTGTCGGGATGGTATTTTAAGGCCATCTTGCGGTAGGCTTTCTTGACTTCGGCATCGGTGGCATTTTCGGCTATTTCCAATACTTTGTAGGCGCTTTCCTCATCTGCACCGAACATGGCGCGGATGGACTCATAATCCTTTTGACTGATTCCCAAATGCCTTGCGGCTTCTTGGATCACCCGGAGCTCTCCGCCGGCAATATTGCCGTCCGCTGCTGCTATACCGAAAATGTAGTGTAAAAGTTGCAGACGCATCGGGTGCGCCATGTTCGCTTTGATCTGACGGCACACGCCCGGCAGGTCTACAGGCTGCTTCAGAAGTTCGCGAAGCACGAGCATTTGCTCCTTTGCACGGGCTTCACCGAATTGGCGTGTGAAAAACGACTTGACATAATCCAACTCGGATTTCATCACCTTGCCGTCGGCTTTCATCACCGCCGCGGAAAGCACGAGCAAACTGATGACAAAATCGTTGGTGGTGGTTCGCGGACCGCCCGCAGCGCCGTCCGCATATGGATTGATCCCGGAAGAGGTGTCAATCATACTGCCTATGGCGAAGCCGAGCAGCGCCCCGATAGGGCCTCCGAGCACCCATCCCATTCCGCCGCCGATCCATTTTGCGTATTTTTTCATCTTTTCGGCATAAATTTTTGCTGAGCCGCAAAGTTAAAGGACACGCAATGCGGAACAATGTTCAAAAGCATTTACCAGCTTCCGCCGGCACCTCCGCCGCCGAAACTGCCTCCGCCGAAGCCTCCGAAGCCGCCTCCGCCTCCGCCTCCGCCGAAGCCTCCCCCGCCGCTGCGAAAATGTCCGTAGCTGCCGCTGTGTGAACGAGAGGATGCGCTCATCAGGGCAAGCGCTGCCCAGAATCCGAGGTTATTCGTATCGGCATAAGATCTGGTTCTCTTGTAGATCAGCAAGAACCAAATCAAAAAGAATACAATAAAGGGCACCAACATGAGCAGAGGACTGATGGTTTCGCGCTCGTCGTACTGCTCGTAGCTGTATTCTCCGGCCGCCAGTTCTGCGATTACATCCACTGCGCGGTCGAGTCCCGCGTAGAAGTTGTTTGCCCTGAAGGCGGGAATCATTTCCCGTTCTACGATCAGCTTAGCCGTGGCATCCGGGATCGCGCCTTCGAGTCCGTAACCCGGGGCTATGAAGGTATGCCGCTCACCGGGCCCGCCTGTCGGTTTGACGAATATGACCACGCCGTTGTCTAAACCTTTTTGCCCTACACCCCAGCGCTCTCCGATTTCGTAGGCGGTCATTGCTGCATCACCGGCACAGAGGCGGTCGAGCACCACAATCACGACTTGGTTGCTCGTTTCCTTATTCAGCTTTTGAAGCTTGTTCTCGAGGGCGTTTTTTTCGCTTTCGCTCAGAATGCCTACCACATCGGTCACCAAGCGGTCAGGCTTGGCCGGATAGCAGTCGTCGGTTTGGGCCGGCAGCAGCAGCGGAGCCAGTGCCAGGATCGCAAAGTGTAGGAATCTCATGGGCGCGTTTGATCAGGACTTTCCGTAAGAAATTTCATTGCTCAATTCATTGGGATTGTCATCTCCTTTCGGGAAATGTTCGGCCAGCGCTTTGCCCGCCATGATGATTGCCTCACTCAGTCCGTCGGCATGGTTGCCCGCTTTAAATGCTTGCACCATATGGTCCTTAATGTGCACCCAGAAGTCATCAGGTACTTTGGCATTAATGCCCGCATCTCCGAGAATGGCAAGCTTGTGGTCTTCGAATGAGATGTAGAAGAGCACTGCGTTTCTCTGCTCGGTTTTATGCATTCCGAGCTCTGCGAAAATGAATGCCGCATGGTCGAGCACATCTTCTTTGCATCGCTTTTCCAGATGCACCCGAATTTCTCCGCTCGTGTGCGATTCTGCTTCGCCCACGGCATCAGTGATTTGCTTTTTTTCGGCTTCTGTAAACAGTTGTTTCGGCATGGGCTAAAATTCTACCGTAGGTGCGGCTTCGGAGCCGGCTGCAGACTCAAAATAACCTTTTTGTTCGTAATTGAATACCCCTGCAATCAGGTTTCTCGGAAACTTGCGGATGAAGGTATTGTAATCTCCCACGGCAGTGTTGAATTTGTCACGGGCCACGCTGATTCTGTTTTCCGTTCCTTCCAGTTGTGCCTGCAGTTGGCTGAACTGGGTGGAGGCTTTCAAATCCGGATAACGCTCTACAGAGACAAGTAGCCGCGACAGCGCCCCCGAGAGCTCCTGCTGGGCTTGTTGATACTTGGCAATCGACTCCTGATTGAGTTCGTCGGCGTTGATCTGCACACTCGTTGCTTTTGAGCGCGCCTCTACTACGGCGGTCAGCGTTTCCTGCTCGAAGTCGGCATATCCCTTTACGGTATTTACCAAATTGGGGATCAGGTCACTTCTGCGCTGGTATTGGGTCTCCACACCCGACCAGGCCCGCGCCACGGCTTCATCTTTTTCCACCATGGTGTTGTAGCCGCAGGAGCTCAACATAAGGGCCGCGGCAAAGTACATCAGTATTTTTCTCATCGCTTTCGCAGATTTGTTGCGGGCCAAATTTACTTGATTAAATCTACGCTGCGGCGAACGAACTTACTCAGGGCTTCGCCTTTTAGCATATTTTGCGAAAGCAGTGCCAGGTCAGTAAGTTGAGAAAGCAGGGCTTTCTTCTTCTCCTCTTCTTTTTCTTCTGCGATTTGCGTAATCAGGGGGTGGTTGCTGTTCACCACAAGGTTATACATTTCCGGGAAGTTGCCGAACATGGCACCGCCGCCGCCTGTCATCTGCTGTTCTTTCATGCGGCGCATGAATTCGCTTTGCGTGATGATCATGGGTTGGTCTTTTTCGCTCATGCTTTCGAACTGAACGGTGAACTTTTCTTTTTCAACCACACTCTCAATGGCGGGTTTCAAAGCGTTCTGCTCCTCTTCGCTGAGTTTGGACGGTGCGGTGTCTTCTTTTTCTATCAGTTTGTCTACCGTATCGGCATCTACGCGTGCGTAGCTGAGGTTCTCTCCTTTTTGCTCCAGTTTGGTGACGATGTGGCTTGTAAGCGGTGAGTCCATCACCACCACATCATAGCCCCTGTTTTCGGCACTTTCGATGTAGCTGTGGCGGTCTTTCACGTCATCGGTGTAGAGGATTACCACCTTGCCGTTTTTGTCGGTTTGGTTGTCCTTCACGTGGTCGCGGTACTCTTCCAAGGTGCGGTATTTCCCGTCTTTCGATTTCAGGAGGTAGAATTTTTCGGCTTTATCGGAAAACTTCTCGTCGGTCAGCATACCGAATTCCACGAATATTTTGATGTCTTCCCATTTTGACTCGAAATCTTCGCGGTCCGTTTTGAACATGCTGCCCAATTTGTCCGCAACCTTCTTGGTAATGTGTGATGAAATTTTCTTCACATTGCCGTCGGCCTGAAGGTAGGAGCGGGATACGTTGAGCGGAATATCGGGTGAGTCAATGACCCCGTGAAGGAGGGTCAGGAATTCAGGGACAATATTCTCCACATTGTCCGTGATGAAAACCTGATTCGAGTACAGGCTGATTTTATTGCGCTGCATCTCGAAGTTCTTTTTGAGCTTCGGAAAGTAGAGAATTCCGGTCAGGTTGAAGGGGAAGTCCACATTGAGGTGAATGTGGAAAAGCGGTTCTTCGAAAGTCATCGGGTAGAGCTCACGGTAGAAGGTTTTGTAGTCTTCCTCCTTCAGCTCCGCAGGTGTTTTGGTCCAAGCGGGACGGGTATTGTTGATGATGACATCTTCGGTCACCTTGGTTTCCTTTCCGCCTTCGATTTCTTTTCCCTCGGCGTCTTTTTCCTTAATGGTTCTTTCTTCCGTTCCGAATTTGATCGGCACGGGAAGGAACTTGCAGTATTTATCCAGGATCTCACGGATGCGGCTTTCCTCCAAAAACTCCTCTGAGTCTTCTGCAATGTGCAGTACCACGTCCGTTCCTTTGGTTTTTTTCGAGGTCTCCTCCAGGGTGTAATTCGGACTGCCGTCGCAGCTCCATTTTACGGCAGCGGAGTTTGGTTTTTGAGAGCGTGTAATGATTTCCACTTGTGAGGCCACCATGAAGGAGGAGTAGAATCCGAGACCGAAGTGGCCGATTATCGCATTCTGCTTATCACTGTCTTTATATTTTTGGACGAACTCTTCCGCTCCGGAAAAGGCGATTTGGTTGATGTATTTGTCCACCTCCTCGGCCGTCATCCCGATTCCGTTGTCACGTACGGTGATGGTTTTCTTCTTTTGGTCTACCATCACTTCTACCTTCAGGTTTTCCGTATTTGCCTTGAGCTCTCCCAAAGCATTGAGGGTTTTCAGCTTCTGGGTCGCATCTACTGCATTTGACACCAGCTCCCTGAGAAAAATTTCATGATCGGAGTAGAGAAACTTCTTGATAATGGGAAAAATGTTCTCTGTCTGTACGTTGATGTTGCCTTGTTGCATGGGTTTCATTTTTTATTGCTCGCCGTCCGATGACCAATTCGTGTGCCGGCCGGCGCAATCTGTCAAATTGACGTGAATAAAAAAAGGGAAGCCGTGAAGCTCCCCTTTTCGGTATAAATTGTCACACCGTTTACCGCGCGATCATGAATTTGTCAGTAATCGTTTCAGACTCCGTCGTGAGTCGGTACAGGTATACGCCGTTGGGCAGGCCCGCACCGTCAAATTCGAGACGGTATTCCTGTCCGGGAACGGTCACTTGGCTGAAGATGCGCTCTACCATGCGTCCGCTCATATCGTACACTTCAAGGGTGGTGTACTCCCCGCCCGGGTTGGAGAAAGTCACGTATGACTGTGCCGCCGTGGGATTGGGCGATGAAGACAAGGCTGCGCCGCAGTTTACGATGGACACATTTACGCCGTTAGAAATGTCAAAGCATCCTTTGAGGTCCGCTGCAGATTCGATTCCCGTCAGGCTCACCCCTTGTTGGTAGGAGAGGTGACGCACTTGGTAGGTACCGGGTCCGTAAGCGTTGAGGTTAAAATCTCCCGAACTGTTGTTGGCCAAAACGGGGTTTCCGGGAGCGGAGAGGTTCACCAGGAAGAACCGGCTGCCGAATCCTGAAGCGCCCGTCAGCTCCGTGGTGATCACGGTTTGGCTGCCCGATGCCGCGCACACGGTGG
>PXBH01000062.1 GCA_003565555.1 Cryomorphaceae bacterium
ACCGGCCTCGCTGAGAGGCGCGTAGGGCAGGGCTTTAATAGGCTGCAAGGGTTCAACAGATACCCTTGCCGGTTTTCGCCCTCCCCTGCCACCGGTCTCCGGACGCGCCATTAATGACCTTCAACTGCCGGTCAATACCGCCTCAAGGCGTTCACAGAGCGCGGCATAATCTCCTGGACTTTCATCCGCCAGTTGGCGGAAGTTTTACAGCCTCCACTTGACCGCTCCCCGCCTGTTGGCATGCGCGAGTCCAAATGCAGGACCTTCCTGAGCTGACGGCCAGAAAACGTGGACCAGCCCACAAAGCAGGAAAGCAGGGCCAAGGTGACCATTCCCCTCGATCCAGGCACCATCAATTGGTAGTTAAATTACGTTACGCAGTCCTTCTCGGCCGCTTGCGCGATGTAGGCCCTACGCCGGGCCATCAATCGATCATTTCCCTTCTTAGGTCCAATGTGCACTGGTGCCTTTCTAGAGGCATTCCCGCCCAGCTAGATCATGTGACGCAGCCTCGCCCGATTCATTGCTCGAAAGCATCTCTGAAAACAATTGGGTCAATTGCAATAAGAACTGTGGACGGATTCGAGACGAAACCTTTAGAGTCTTCGACAACTAACGTAAGTGTATAGATATCTGCTATTTGCGCTTCGAAGATGGGGTTGGCAACATCAAGTGCCGACAAGCTTGCCCCCTCGGTAGGATTGATAGACCAAGTGTATTCGTAGGGAGGTGTTCCATATTGTGCTGACGGGGCACCGCCCACGCTGGTTGGGGTGTTCGGGGGAATCATCATGCTCTCGCCGGCATTTGCAGATGGGCCGATGGCGGTTTCGATCATGCGCATATTGCTAACGGATGACTCTGCAGTATCGCACTCCGGTATGGCCCTGATCTGCCAGTAGTACTGGGTGGCCGGCTGAAGGCTGACCATCGCGATGGGATCCGCTTGCGTGGCGACCACGCTGACCGGCGGTGCTGAGGTGCCAAGCAGCACTTCATAATGAGATGCCCCTTGCACTGGCTCCCACTCCAGGCTGATGTTTCGAGGTGCCGAATCCATCTGGTTTTCAGGGGCGATCACCTCAACTGGGGTTAAATCCACACACGCGTCAGTGGTGAAGGTCCATGTTGATGAGAGCGAGGTGATGCTGGGATCGCATGCCGCCCGCGCCTCAACGCGCCAACTATAATCCTGATTAGGCAACAGGGAATCCACCGTGATGCTAGTTTCGGTGGTCAGGCCGATGTTATGCAGATTTCCGGGCGTGCCGAAAATCAGATCGTAGCCGGCTACATCGTCGATTTCCGCCCAGCTCAGAGTCACAGGGCTGCCAATCCCGCTAGCACCGTGCTCAGGGCTCGGCCCCGAGGGCACCGGCGGTGCGACACAGGGTTCACCGTAGGTGACGCGCAGTACTGGCGGATCGGTGTTAGGCAGTTCCTTCTGGGCAAAGACCTGGTGGTAATTGCCGGAGGTCCCTTCCCACTCTGGAATGGCGATTTCTAAACCATGGTTTGAAAGGGCGCCATCGACCCACTGCTGGACCAATGGCGTCAAATCATTGTCGGTGGGGTTGAATCCGCTCAGTGGCCTCTCGCCCACGATCATTGCATTTGAATTGATGCCCGGACGGTTGTTCCAGGTGACCGTTTGCTCACTCCAGGACCCGGTGTAAGGCGTGAAGGTCATCGTCAAAGGCTCACTGAGCCCCGGCCCGTAGCTTGCCAGCCAGGGCATCGAAATCGTTGCATTATGGATTGTCGATCCAGCCGGGATGTCGCTGAGGTCAAATCGGATCGCACCTCGGGTATCGGCAGCCCCTGGATCAACATACCAGTTGTTGTCGCGACCCAGAATCAGCACATTCTGTTCGGCATCAGCGTCCGGATCCCCGCCATAGTTTCTATGTCCATGGGGAGGCCCGCGCAGGCCGGCATCGTCGGTCGGCTCCAAGGTGATCGTTGTCGTCGTGCCCTGACCGGTGGTAAACGACCAGATCTCGCTTTCACTGTAGAACTCGGGGTTGGGCTCGGAACGCGCCACCACCTGCCAATAGTAGGTGGTTTCCGGCTCCAGGTTCTCCACTAGCAGTTCGGTCCGCGTAATCGTTTCTGCATGAAACTCTGGCGGCGAAGTCTCGCCCAAATGCAACTCATAGAGCACGGTTCCCAGACTAGTTACATTGCGCCAGTCGAGAACTAGGCTGGTGGGAAGGCCTGTTGCGGTATCCGGCGGAGAAACCAATTCAGCCGGGTCGGGTGCGCCTTCAGTCCTGAAAGTGCGGATTCTGCCCGGTGTCGAAAAATTTGCATTGCACGAAGAATGGGCTACGACAGTCCAGTGATAGGTTGTTCCCGGCTCAAGGCCGAACACGTCATGTTCCATGCTGACGCCCGGATCGGGGTTGTCAATGTCCGCTTCATAAAGTTCCAGTTCCTCGCTATCGGCCAGATACAGATCCCAGCTCGCAACCTGATCATCGCCTCGCCATTCGAATGTGAGATCCAGGGGCTGGCTGCCCTGGCCAGAAAGAGGCCGATGGAGCCAGGGCTCGTCTGGAGGAGCGCAGGCATGAATCTGAATCACGGAAGAATACGGTGAGTAACCAGTCGCTGCGTTGTACGCGCGTACCCTGAAGTAGTTGGTGGAGTTGGTGGAAACCGAGCGCACATAGTTTGTCGTCGATGAAGACAGGTATGCGACAAGGCTCCAATTTTGGCCATCGGGGCTGGCTTCAACCTGGAAGCTAGCAGTGCCGTTATTCGTGTCCGTCCAGCTCATCGCGACACGCGTGCTCGAAATCGCCCAGCCGTTCAGTGACGCCGGGGCATTGGGTGCGTTACTTTGTGTAGTCGCGCTGGCCGTATTCGAATGGGATGAATTGCCGTATTCATTGTGGGAATGAATGCGATAGGAATACGTTGAAGCGGCATCTAGCGAAACGTTTGTGAATGTCCGTGCACTGGCCGGCAGGGACTTGATCTGGTACCAGTTCCCCGTGCTCGAGTGCCGGCGCTGGACTCGAAAACCATGGGTATTCGATGAGTCCGCTTGCCAGGACAAGGCAATTCGATCATGCCCGGTGGCATTGGCGACAAGACTATACGGGGGCGAAGGGCTTTCGCCGCCGGAGCCCTGGGTATCAAAAGCGGCCGTCACAGATCGATTCTCGGTCATGCTAAGGCTGCACGACGCACTGCCAGAACAATCCCCACCCCATCCGATGAAATCGACATCAACCCCCGGGGTGGCGTTCAGTTGGACGCTTGAATTGGCCGAGACACTCACTGATGTAGACGTACAGCCGGCGTCGCAAACTGTACCCAATTGGGAGGATGAGATTACCCCTTCGACAGCTGAACCGGCCTTCTGGATAGTCAGCGTGTAGGTGTCCGGCGGAAGCTCAGGTACGAAGTCCTCACAGACGAAGGTTTCCACTGCACCATCGATCTCAGAGTATATGAAAGGAAAATGTCTTCTCTGAAGCACGAATTCAATTTCCACCGGGGAGGGGGCGTTTTCCGTGCAGCCGACTTGCCAGATTGTCCCATAGTTTGTGTGCGGATAAGCACTGAACACGCTGAAATGGTCGCCCGCCTGACTGCCGTCTGCATGCTCGGCGACAATGCTCCAGCCCGACGGGACATCCCCCACACTGACACGATAATCGCGTTGTTGTGTGTCATGTGACATGAAATTTACATTCATGCTCTGGAAACTGGTAGGCGTCATACCCGAGCCACTAGGTGCATAGACATTATCGGGCCAGGAATCGCCGTCGACGTCAAAGCCTCCACGTGCGCGAAGCAGCGTTTCCGTGAACGGGCTCCCACTGCCTAGAGAGCCTGGATTGTCCGACGCCGTCAATCGGCGATGCATTTGCGGCTGAACGACCCCGGTGAAGTAAGAAAATAGACCGACGCCATTGAAGGTGGCATCGAGAAGGTCGTGAACGACAGGAGTCCAGTAAACCAATCCAGAGGCCGGCATCAATGCAGAGCCAATGGTAAACAACAACAGATCGCGGTCTATTTCGCCCCTTAGCAAGGAGGCGCTGGTTTCCATTGCCGTGAGGCCGCCAAGTGATGTGGTTGGCGCGTATCCACCATACTCGAAGACTGAAGAACCGTCATGGCTGACTGAGGCGAATTGAATGTCAAATCCGATCAAGTCGGCACTAAACCCTGTGAACCGAAGCCTTCTGAGCGGATCATCGACTTCAGGCGTTCTTTCGATCGCGAATGCACCGACGTAAGGAAGGCCGGGGATCCCCACGGAAAACCCAAGACTGGCATCCAGCCAGTAAGTGACCCAGTTATCTTGTCCTTCACCGGTGATTTGAAGGATGTCGTCGAGGTCCATGAGGAAGGCCACTTGACCAAAGTCGATACCGATAATGGGCGTTTCAACGCCAAATGGAAGCTTGAGCGAAACAATGTGCTTGTTTCCTGCATTGTACGCGTCAGTGATAGAACCAGGACCGATGGCCGAGGAGGCCGACTCGGATATGGCTTCCATAAAAAACACAGCAAGTAGCGCGGCTCTTAGAAAATGATCGATTCGTTCCTGTTCATCAGCCAGGTGTGCCAGCGGGGAGTGTTGATCGGGCACATCTGATCGACCCAGGACAAAGTCTTTCAGCTGGGGTGAAAGGCCCAGTCCATCGAGACTTCGAGCGTGTAAGGCATTTTCATAGCGCTTCCGAGTCTGGGCCAGATTCCGAAGCGCCGAATCTTCGACTGTAGAAATCTCACTTGCCGGCACAAAACCCTCAATGCCGGATGTCATTGATTCGGGAAGACCAGTCGCCCACAACTGAACTGGCACACAGAAGACGGCCAGTGAAATAACGTATTTTCTTAGGAATTCAACCACTTGTCCCCCTTTAGCCCCTAGCTTCTTAAGAATTGTCAGTAAGTAGGATTTTGTTGTAGCTATTTCATAATCTTCAAGATAAAAATCACCGTAAAGGAATAGTCGTTGAAATTCAACTCCCTCTGTGCCCAAACCCAACAGGCGGGCAACAAGAGATTGAAACCAATAAGCACCCTTTCTTCATTCCGGGTTTTCTGAGTTTTCAGCAATGGCGAGAAACCTCGGACCAAGCTAGGCCAGCCCATGGCAGAAGCTGCAACCAGCGTCACACCATCAAGTGGCGCTCGGATCGCCGGATTGGAGCTCGGTAATCTCTGCCTCTGGCGCTCTCCTAGCCAGGCGACGACCGCTCAAGAGTGGGCACAAGCCGCCACCGAGCGGAAATCAACTTCGCGGGCGGTCAAGTGTGAGCCTGTTATCCCTCCGGCATGGGTTCATCAAAACCGCTCGCCGACGTGAAAAGCCACGCCCGCCCGGTCACTTGGAGCCAGGCAACCACCAGCGTCAGCGGAGAAAGCTCAATCGCTCACTTGACCGGCTGCTTGCGGCAGGTGCAACATCATCATCAACGGACCTTGAGGAGGAGCTGATGTCCTGGAGCGATAACCTGGATACCGATGACCTCATCGGCTACTACCTGATCGCCGGGCTAGATGGGCGTCTGGACGACCAACGCACGATTGGCTCAGAACTGGTGCGGCGTGGTCAGCTGAGCGCTACGACTCACGATGCGCTAATGCGGTGTTCTGCGGGCTCTACCCCGCTAGCGCGCCCCATCATCGCCCGCCCCGGGATTTAGTTCCGCTGATTCTGAGGTGACTGCGCTGAGGGTTTCCTTTACGCCACTACTGGCCCGTTAGTGCCGGCGCTCGAACCCGCGAAAATGGCACCTCATTCCTTCTTCGCCGTTCCTCCCAGGCTACTGCAAAGGGCACCCGGCCGCTGCAACCGGCCACCGGATGGAAAGAGGCCGCTGCAATCGCGGGAATTGAGGGCCTGCAAGGGTCCACCCAGAACCCTTGCAGGCCGCTCTACTCAAGCTCCCCGAAATTGCCCTGCGGGCGAATGGCAACAAAGGACGATGCTGATGCCAGGCTGCAACAGCAGGTCACTTTGGTTAATTCTTTCTGTCCTCTAGTGGACTACGTGCGCCGCGTTAAGATCGACGTATGCCATGCACGAATGCATGGCGACCATCTATAACAGTGATTGGAAATTGAACCGAATCATTCAATCCTTCCCTAGCATCCCTCCAAAATAATTTCTCTTTGTACGGCTGAAATCTCTCCGCAAGCGCGCAATCGGCCATCTTGGCACTCCCGCTGAGCACGCGCAAGTGCATTTCTCAACTGGTCGCAGAGTGAAGTTGGCTCCTGTCGTCGCTCTGCTCGTCTTGCCCTATTTTCAGCTCTTACTTCTTCTAATCTAACCTTCTCGTCATGTCTACGCAAAGCGAGTTGTGCAAATTGCTCGACGTTTGATATAGCTTGATGCGTTCGTCGAAATTGACGCTCCATATGTCGCATGTCCGGCTGATGCCCGGGCTGACCGAGATCTCGTACTCCATATCTCAAGCTCTGCCGGTACCAAGCAATACAGTCGCGAAGTTCAGAACCTTGCATATTCGTAAACTGCCGTATGATCTCAATCGGCCTTGAGTCTGCACCTGCTCCTTCAATCGCAAACCAATCCAAAGCACATGAACCCCTATTTGATGACACAACATTAAGCTCATTGATTTTGTCGACGAACCATTCACGTCGACTGCGCGGGTCAACAAACTCCTCATTCAACCAGGTTTCGCCAACTTCTCTTTGGGCCTCACCACTCAGTAGAACAGGCTGAAATATGGTTTTCCAAGCATCTGCATCTCGACCTGCGATATAGCCCTGTACAGCTTCCATTTGACCCTCATCGAGCCCCCCCAATTGCTCTGATAAACGCAAAGCAATGTCTAAAGTTTCAACAATTAAGGCACCAAACTCATGTTCCTCAAATCCATAAACAAGCCCCGCCGAAATGTTCTCCAAATACACTTCCTGCAGTGCGCCAAAGTGACTGTCCAGTTGTTCTGGAAGGTTATCTCGAAACGCAAAAAGCGGAGAAAGCACCGTAGAGAGGTATGGACTACACTCAAACAAGCTAAGTTCAGATGGAGAATTCAGAGTGCAATTGACAACTTCTCGATCTTGATTCCCAAATCGAGGTATTAAGTGCGAAGCTTGTTTGCCACCAAGCTCAACAAACACTCGCAGCACATCCCCGCTATTCGATGGCACACCCAGTGCATCAAGGCGCTGTGCTATTGCAATAGATATTTCGTCATAAATTTTTTCATATTTCTGGCGCCCTAATTCCCAAAATTCCGTCGTAACTACATTGGCAAGATGTAATTGTTTAGGTTGAGCGTTATCAATAAGAACGCGTTGTAGTTGTTGATCACTGAAAGCAAGACTTTGAACAGACAAAACTTCAATTACATTCGAAGGAAGGATATTGATATTTGCTTCAATTCTCGCCGAATCTCTTCGACGACTAGTCGAAGAATCATGTGTTTGCTGCTCCTGGGTTGATCGAAGATTCAAGTGAAGAATCTCGGAGTCTGAGATGCGTCCGGTATGGAGTATGCGAGCTTTTTCGCCTGTCGCTATGATTTCGACGTTATCGAATATAACGGAAGAGAATATCGTTGAATTGAGATTTACGTCTACCAGTGCTACATTCCGGAATATAACGTTGTCGAAACTATAGGCTGACCAATTCAAGTCTCGTAACTTCACCTTAGAAATTTCGCAAGGATCCTCTGCAGAACAACGCATCCCTTGTTGCGACGCTATCGTTTCGAGAAGAGAATCGTCGTTGAAACTTTTGACCGTAAAGCCAATGGGGACAGACAGTATATCTTCATGCTGTACAGTCTCACAGATACCATCTCTTTTGCATCTTTCTTGTTCGACCGCTATGACGTATTCGAGAAGGCTTGTTGGGATAACTTCAGGAGCATCCTTCTTGCAGGCCGTTGCCATCATTATGAGACAAATCAAGAGGGGATAGGGAAGAAAAGTATATAGCGATTTTCTCAACATATGATGTTTTCCCACCTTAGTAATTTCAGTATTAGTTTCTTGGAATGTCAAGCTTGATATTCAAGCTGCCGAACCTATAAAAGCCCTTCCATGAGCGATCTATATTGAATTTAGCAAGACAGACAGGGCGCTCCCTGTTGAAAAGCATCTAGCAAAGTGATGGTTTTGCCCCCTGTGCTTAGGCTTCTGTAGAAGCCGGACTGAATTGTCACACTTTCTATTCGGGCAGCTCCCAAGACCCTGCTTTCAAAAAGATCGATGGCAAACCTACGCATATGCCATCAGACGAGCTAGCACTCTCAGCGTTCTGTTAACGTTATACCTGCATCCCGATGATTGTCAAGGTGGTTCTCACCTTTGCCATCCCTAAGCAGCCTGGTGCATTGCTTGGTTTTCCTTCTCCGGGTCCATACGGCATCGGTCAGCGACTAGTTTGCGATGCCGTCACTTAAACGTTGTGGATGGCGCTAGCGGGCTTGGCTTTTGACTTCATGACGCCGCGGCAGCATGGCCGCATCCTGTCTTGTATACATCTCATGCAGGGTGACCGAGTTGATACCTCGAGGCTTGTGCTAATTGCGGCACCAGGTCACGATCATGCGTCTGTACAGGTCTATGATCAGGTACGGGAACCGGGCCCACACCGCCGTTGGCAGCCAGGTGTTGGTTCGGACCATGGCTTCCTCCGTGCCTTACGGCGCGTGGGTTCTCCTCGTCCCGCCCTCCGAACCGGGCATGCGACTCTCACCGCATCGGGCCCTCAATCCGCTCATGCCGTCATCGCCAAGGGTGTTGGTATTAGGACCCCGCGGTATCGATAACCAACAATGGAGACCTTCTTGGGGGGTGGGTGAACAAGATTGTGGGTCCGCCCGTCCAATTCCCTTAAATTGACTCCACAAGTTTCTGGAGTTTTGGCATGATGAGCTCTCGACCTAGAGAACGTCAATCCATGGGTGCCAATCTAGCGACCAGCAAGATCATCAATGCCCTGAAGGGCGCAGAGCACGGCCAGAATGGCAACGAAGTCTACGGGATGCAATTTGACATGCATAGTGACGTTCGCCCACGGCGCGTTCCAATCTGGCCCGTGTCAATAGGCAACCTCCCAGTTTAAACGGGCACGAGCAATTGGAGATAGGTCTTGGCGCCTGGGCTTCGGCCCCCTGCAAGGGTTCTCTCAAAACCCGTGTATTCTCAATCATTTACCCAACTGACGTCTCAGCACAACTCGAGGAATCACCTGACCCCTTGATCAGAACGCAGGGCCCAAGTCACAATGCGTATGTTCCCAATGCAGATTTCTCACATTTTGAGAACAGACCGAGTAATCATGCACTATAGCGACTAGCTCCCGAACGAAAATGCCCTTGCGGAGGGATATTTGGAATGCAATCTAGACACGACCTAACGTTTGCGATGCGATCGGATCAACTGATTTCTATTGATGAGGTTTCAAGTGGGCTCCATTTGGACTGCCTTTGCCCCGCATGCCGCTGCCCGCTAGTGTAGTGTAATGAATTGATTGCTGATAGCCGCTTCGGGCGCAAAGCCAGGATTGACGAGCACGGCCATGGCGGCCGGCGCAACGGCCAGCAAGGCCAGTGCGGAAAAACCGGGGAGCGGACGGATCATGAGTGGGTCTCCTTGGGCAATGGCTCGATCAAACCACACGGAAAGTGACCAAGGATGGCTGCGAAATCCCGCTGACCAGTCGGGAATTCATGTTGCTCGATTACCTGATGGCGAATGCCGGAAAAATCCTCAATCGGGCACAGATTCTGTACGATGTCTGGCAGCAGGACTTCGACCCACAAACCAATGTCGTGGATGTGTACATTCGCTACCTGAGGAACAAGCTGGGCGATGAAACAGGATTGCTCATCAGAACGATCCGGGGAATCGGCTACACGATCGATGATCGTTGAACTCGCAATTAACCCTCCATTACCAAATCGACCACCACATTATTGGTAATAACAGGCCACGGCTAGCAGCTATTCGGTGGTGAGATTGGCTAATCATGTAGTAAATCCCGCCGGTACGCACTTTCTGATCGTCAGAAGCAGCAATAACTTCATTGCTGCACGCATTTTTTTTGCTAATTAGCCATAGTATAAATGTACGGCCAGGCTTTGAAAGTCAGGCGTAGTTTAACTGTTGGCTTTTATCCTGTAGTCCCGAGTCCGCTGGCAATAGCGTTAAGCACCAGCAGCAGATCGGGTAGCATGTTCTGCGCTTCGTCCTCGCGGCCTGCCTGCTTCAGGCCACGCCAGATTCTAAGCTGCTGGATTTGCAAGGTATGCAACGACTTCAGCCGCTGTGAGCGGAAGTTAATCATTTGATACATGCGTGGCCGCCGCTCCGCAAGTTTTTGTCCGTAAAGCATTTCCAGCATATCGCGGGTGCGGTAGCACTCGTTTTCGATCTCCTGGCGATAGCGCTCGGCAAGGGCGGTATCGTCCACAAGCG